>NZ_JBQVNP010000032.1:0-43560 GCF_052436255.1 Roseateles sp.
GCCCTGGCCCATGAGCTGGGCCTGGCCGATGCGGCGGACGAGCCGGCCGCAGAGCGCGCCGCCCCGGCGCCCGCCGAAACCCTGCGCGAAGTTGTGCGCGAAGTCGTCGTCGAGAAGATCGTCGAAAGGCCAGCCGCGGCCGTGCCGACCTTGATCGTCGACAAGCCGCTGCGCTCCGGCCAGCGCATCTATGCCAAGGGCGGCGACCTGGTCGTGCTGGCCCTGGTCAACCATGGCGCCGAAGTCATTGCCGATGGCAGCGTGCATGTCTACGCGCCGCTGCGCGGCAAGGCCATTGCCGGGGCGCGCGGTGATACCTCGGCACGCATCTATGCCCAGAGCCTGGAGGCGGAGCTGCTGTCGATTGCGGGCATCTACCGCACGACCGAGAACCCGCTGCCGGCCGATGTGGCGGGCAAGCCGGCCCAGGTCTTTCTGGAAGGCGAGAAGCTGCTGATGCAGCCGCTCGCTTTCTGAATCCGATTGAGTTGAACGAACAGGAAAGCTCCAGATGACCAAGATCGTCGTCGTCACCTCCGGCAAGGGCGGGGTCGGCAAGACCACCACCAGCGCGAGCTTCGCCACGGGGCTCGCAATGCGCGGCCTGAAGACCTGCGTCATCGATTTCGACGTCGGCCTGCGCAACCTGGACCTCATCATGGGTGTCGAGCGCCGCGTCGTCTACGACCTGATCAATGTCGTCAACGACGAGATCAAGCTGACGCAGGCGCTGATCAAGGACAAGCAGCTCGACAAGCTCTACATCCTGGCCGCCTCGCAGACGCGGGACAAGGATGCGCTCAAGCAGGAAGGCGTGGAGCGCGTGCTCAACGAGCTCAAGGCGATGGAGTTCGACTACATCGTCTGCGACTCGCCGGCCGGTATCGAGACCGGCGCGCTGATGGCCATGCACTACGCCGACGAGGCGCTGGTGGTCACCAACCCCGAGGTCTCGTCGGTGCGCGACAGCGACCGCATCCTGGGCATGCTGAGCAGCAAGACCAAGCGCGCCATCGAGGGCGGCGAGCCCGTGAAGGAGCACCTGCTCATCACACGCTACAACCCCAACCGCGTCGAAGGCGGCCAGATGCTCAGCCTGGACGACATCCACGAGATTCTGCGCACGCCGCTGATCGGCGTCATCCCCGAGAGCGAGAGCGTGCTGCAAGCGTCCAACCAGGGCACGCCGGCCATCCACCTGGCCGAGACCGATGTGGCCGAGGCCTACAAAGACGTCGTTGCGCGCTTTCTGGGCGAAGACAAGCCGATGCGCTTCACCGAGGCCGTCAAGCCGAGCTGGTTCAAGCGCGTCTTCGGCGGCAAGTGAAGGAGACCATGCAATGGGATTCCTGAACTTCTTCCTCGGTGAAAAGAAGAGCTCGGCCAGCGTCGCCAAGGAGCGCCTGCAGCTCATCCTGGCGCACGAGCGCAATGGCCGCAGCTCCAGCCCCGACTACCTGCCACAGCTGCAGCGCGAGCTGGTGGCCGTGATCAGCAAGTACGTGTCGATCAACCCCGACGACATCAAGGTGCACATGGAACGCCAGGGCGACCTGGAGGTCCTGGAAGTCAAGATTGAACTTCCCGAGACCGGCGGCCGCTAACGCGCCTACCGCGCGGTGCGAGCCTGCTCGCGCCGCATGAAGAGGTAAAGGCTCTCCACCTTCGCGCGCGCCCACGGCGTCTTGCGCAGGAACTTCAGGCTGGACGCCACGCTCGGGTCGATGCGAAAGCACTTGATCTCGATGCGCTGGCCCAGTTCGGCCCAGCCGAAATGCTCGACCAGCGCGGTCACGATGGCTTCCAGCGTGAGGCCGTGCAGTGGGTCCTTGGACGTGGTCGTCGTGTTCATTCGTGCGTGAACTGGTCTGAGTTCTTGCCCTTGTACTGGGCGTAGTAGCGCTTGATCTCGGTCATGTCGGCATCGACGTCGCCGGTCGGTCGGAAGATCGGGCCGAGACCGACGAGCTTGCGTGGGTAGTCCATATAGGCCATGACGATGGGCAGCTCCGCCGTGACGGCGATCCAGTAGAAGCCGGTCTTCCAGTAGATGGTCTTGCTGCGCGTGCCCTCGGGCGGCACGATGAGCTGGACCGGGCCGTCGGCAGCCCGCAGTGCCGCCGCAGAAGCTTCAACCAGGTTGTTGGACTTGCTGCGGTCCACCGGGATGCCGCCCAGCCAGCGCATCAGCCCGCCGAACGGGAAGCGGAAGATCGAGTCCTTGCCTATCCAGTAGGGCGTCAGCCGCAGCGCGAAGGCGGCGAACAGGGTGTAGGGCAGGTCCCAGTTGCTGGTGTGCGGCGCGGCGATGAAGACGCTTTTGCGCGCCTGCGGCAGCAACTCGCCCTGGACCGTCCAGCCGGCCAGCTTCAGCCAGGCGATTGACAGGCGCCGCAACAAGGTACTGACCCCCGGGGTCGTGAAGATGGTGCGATGCATGACCTGGATTATCCGAGGCTGATGCGGTTCGGTCCTCGCATCGTGCAGCCTGTCGCAGCCCGGTTTGTCTTGGCGCAAGGACTCGGCGATGCTGCGGCGTTTGCAACCCACCGGCCCACAGAGCATGCGCAATCCAAACATCCCGGTCACCGTCCTGCTGCCAGTCCTCGCCCTGTTGATTGGCGCGACCCATGCTGGCCAGCCGGCCACGCCCGCCGCGATGGCGGCCTATGCCGACAAGCTGCTGGACGAGCAGAAGCTCAACCGCGACGGTCCCGGCCTGACGGTGCTGGTCGCGCGCGGCGACCAGCTGCTGTACAAGGGCGCGCGTGGCATGGCCAGCATCGAGCTCGGCGTGCCGATGCAGCCCGACCAGCTGATGCGCGTCGGCTCGGTCACCAAGCAGTTCGCCGCCGCCACGCTGCTCAAGCTGATCGACGAGGGCAAGTGCAGCTTCGACGATCCGCTGTCGAAGTACCTGCCCGACTATCCCAACGGCAGCAAGATCACGCTGCTGCAGTTGCTCAACCACACCTCGGGCGTGAAGAGCTATACCGGCATCTCCGGCTACATGCGCAACCAGATCCGCCGTGACCTGAGCACGGCGGAGCTGATCGGCGAGTTCAAGGACCTGCCGGTGGACTTCGCGCCCGGCGAGAAATGGGCCTACAACAACTCCGGCTATGTGCTGCTCGGCGCCGTCGTCGAGGCCATCTCGGGCAAGAGCTGGCACCAGGCGCTGGACGACGCCCTGCTCAAGCCGGCACAGATCGGCACCGTCCACTACCAGGCGGGCGACAAGCTTTTCAAAGGCCTGGCCCAGGGCTACACGCTCAACGGCCAGCGCGAGGTCGCGCCGGCTGGCTTCCTCAGCATGACCCAGCCCCACGCGGCCGGCGCGCTGATCGGCAACACCGAGGGCCTGTGGCGCTGGAACCAGGCGCTGCACGGCGGCAAGCTGATCAGCCAGGCCAGCTACGACCGCATGACCGCGCCCGAAGGCCCGGCCAAGCCGCGCCACTACGGGTTCGGCATCGGCACGGACAGGCTGCGCGACCAGAGGGTGCTCACGCACGACGGTGGCATCAACGGCTTCTCGTCGTCGCTGAGCTATCTGCCGGCCAGCCAGGTCACCGTCGCCATCCTGCGCAACAGCGACGCCCCCGGGTTCGCAACTGGCTTGATGGCGCGCAAGCTCGCGGCCTTCGCCATCGGCGCGCCCTTTGCCGATCAGAAGCCGGTGGCCGTGCCGGCGGAGCAGCTCAAGGGCGCCGAGGGTGTCTACACCCGTGAGGACAAGGCAACCCGGACGCTGCGCGTGCAGGATGGCGTCTTGCTGAGCCAGCGCAGCGGCAGCGGTATGGCGGCGCTGATTCCGCTGGGCATGGACCGCTTCGCCTTCCCCGACTCGCTGAGCGAGCTGCGGGTCGAGCGCGGTGCCGACGGCAAGGCAGCGGCGCTGACTGTCTTCAACAACGGCGACAGCGACGGCGAGCGCTGGACGCGCAGCGGCGAGCTGGCCGCCGAGAGCGCCTACCTCACGCTCAGTCCGGCGCAGATACAGCCATTGCTGGGGGACTACAGCGCCCCGCAGTTCGCCATCAAGGTCTTCGTCGACGAAAAGGGCGTGCTGCGTGGTCAGGCGCCAGGGCAGCCTTCATTCGCGCTGCGGGCGCGCACACCGCGTCAGCTCCATGTGCCCGAAGTCGATGCCAAGCTCGACTTCAGTGCCGAAGAAGCTCAGGCCGCATCGGTGACGCTGCTCCAGGCCGGCAAGAGGCTGGTCATGCCCCGCAAGTGATCGTCACATCGCTGCGCGCCTCGGCGACGCAGGGCAGGACGAAGCCGTCGGCCTTCTCCTCGGCCGACAGCCCCGGCCAGGGTATGCGGTGCTCGATGCGCCCTTCGACGACGCGCGAGATGCAGCTGCGGCAAGTGCCCGCGCGGCAGGACCAGGGCAGCTTGACGCCAGCGGCCAGGCCGGCCAGCAGCAGCGTCTGGTCGGGCGCGGCGGAAAAGGTCTCGCCGCCGGGCTGCAGCGTCACCAGGAATGTCTCGGACATGACCGGCATCATGCCGCCCCGCCGTTAGCATGCGCGCGCTGACCCGCAAGGTCAGCAGCGTTCTCAGGGCGGGGCGGAATTCCCCACCGGCGGTATGCGCCCGAAAGAGCGCGAGCCCGCGAGCGCCTTCGCCGCTGCGCGGTGGAGGGTCAGCAGACCTGGTGCGATGCCAGGGCCGACGGTCACAGTCCGGATGAAAGAGATCGCGTGGCGAAAACGCCGAACGAGTCCCTTGCGGGCTGCGCATCCCTGCTTTGGGCGCTGCAGCGTTGCAAACCCTCGCCATGGATGGCTATGGCTCCGGTTTGCGCCTTGCAGTTCATCCCAAACCAGGGCGCGCCGCCTCGCCCGGGACCCGGCCGGCGTTTCCCGGCGCTTTCCGTGTGAGCGGAGAGGGCCGCTGCTGCGTGCGCTTGCCCTGATTCAGGAAAACCGTCTTTCAAGAGGACACCATGAATCAGACCCTCCCCAGCTTCAATCTGACCCGCCTGCCACGCGTGGCCATCCTGGCCGCCAGCTGGCACAAGGACATCGTTGGCGTTGCCGTCTCGGCCATCCGACACGAGTTCGGCCGATGTCGAATCCCTGCCGAGCAGGTCACCGTCGTCGACGTGCCCGGCGCCTTCGAGATCCCGCTGCATGCCAAGCGCCTCGCGCTCACGGGCCGCTTCGACGCCGTCATCGCCTGCGGCCTCGTCGTCGATGGCGGCATCTACCGGCACGACTTCGTCGCCCAAGCCGTCATCAGCGCGCTGATGCAGGTGCAGCTGGACACCGACGTGCCGGTGTTCTCCGCCGTGCTGACGCCGCACCACTTCCATGAGCATGGCGAGCACAAGCGCTTCTTCGCCGAGCATTTCTCCACCAAGGGCGTCGAGGTGGCGCGTGCCTGCCTCGCGACAATAGCGAGCTTGGACCAGATCAAAGCGCAGGCTGTCTGACCTGCTGTTCGCGCAGCGCACCCAAATGCGCTGCGCCTCATTCCCCACTGCATGCTTGCCGCCCGCTACCTTGCCGGTTATCCGCCCGAACTGATTGCCCAGGCCGAACAGCTGCGCCTGGACGGGCGCCTGGCCGACCACATCGCCCGCCGCCTGCCCGAGCGCCATGAGGTGCGCAGCGACGGCGCGCTGTTCGACTATGTGCAGGCGCTGAAGGCCCGCCACCTGCGCAATGCCGAGCCGTTGAACTTCGTCGGCTACGACGCCAAGCTGCGCGTGCTGCAGCAGGCGCTGGGCACGCATACCCGCCGCACGCAAGTGCAGGGCGCCAAGCTGAAGATGCGCCGCGAGATCCGCGTCGCCGCGCTATTCAAGCAAGCGCCCGCCGCGCTGCTGCGCATGATCGTCGTGCACGAGCTGGCGCATCTGCGCGAGCTGGAGCACAACAAGCCCTTCTACAAGCTCTGCCAGCACATGGAGCCGGACTATTTCCAGCTGGAGTTCGATCTGCGGCTCTACTTGATGCAGCTGGAGCAGTCCCAATGATTCTGCTGGCCCCGATGGAAGGCCTGCTCGACCACATCCTGCGCGACGTGCTGACGCGGGTCGGGGGCGTGGACCGCTGCGTGTCCGAGTTCATCCGCGTGACCGACCAGTTGTTGCCCAGCCGCGTTTTCACGCGCATCGTGCCGGAGCTGAAGAGCGGCGGCCGGACGGCGGCTGGCGTGCCGGTGCACCCGCAGCTGCTCGGCTCCGACGTGACCTGCCTGGCCGAGAACGCGGCGCGCCTGGCCGAGCTGGAGCCCGAAGGCATCGACCTCAACTTCGGCTGCCCGGCCAAGTGCGTCAACCGCCACCGCGGCGGCGCCGTACTGCTCGACGAGCCCGAGCTGATCCACGCAATCGTCTCCGCCGTGCGTCGCGCGGTGCCTGCTGGCGTGATGGTGTCGGCCAAGATGCGCCTGGGCTACATGGACGACAGCAAGACGCTGGACGTCGCCCGCGCCATTCATGCGGCCGGCGCCCAGGAGATCGTCGTGCATGCCCGCACCAAGGCCGATGGCTACAGGCCGCCGGCCTACTGGGAGCGCATCGCCGCCGTGCGCGAAGCGGTGCCCATCACCATCATTGCCAACGGCGAGATCTGGACCGTCGAACATGCCGAGCTGGCCCGCGAGCGCAGCGGTTGCGAGCACCTGATGCTGGGCCGCGGCATGGTGGCCGACCCGGGCCTGGCGCTGCGCGTCGCCGGCCAACGGGCTGAGTCGGTGCCGTGGGCCGAGCTGTTGCCGCTGATGATGGTCTTCTTCGATCAGGTCCGCGGCCATGTCGCCGCCAAGCACCAGGGCGGTCGGCTCAAGCAATGGCTGCACTACCTGAAGCGCGCCTACCCGCAGGCGCAGGCCGCCTATGCCGAGCTGCGCACGGTCAACGATCCGGACGAACTGGCACGCCGCTTGTTGGCCTAGTACTGCAGCTTCGGAGACCAGTTTTGCCGCGCCCCTCGGGCGTCGGGTCCAGGACGGACCACAGCAACGCGATGTCCGGTGCGTCGCGCGCGGCCATGGTGCGATCAGCCACGGCCGCTCGACTTGCAGGCGTGGGGCCTACAAGGCCTCGCTCATCCAGGTCAGCCCGGTTGCTTGGTAATGCGCAGATAGGGCTTGGGCGCCTTCCAGCCGCCGGGGAACAACGCCTTGGCGTCCTCGTCGGAGACCGAGCCCGCGATGATCACGTCGTCGCCCTGCTTCCAGTTCACCGGCGTGGCCACCTTGTGCCTGGCGGTCAGCTGCATGCTGTCCAGCACGCGCAGGATCTCGTCGAAGTTGCGGCCCGTCGTCATCGGGTAGGTCAGCATCAGCTTGATGCGCTTGTCCGGCCCGACGATGAAGACCGAGCGCACGGTGGCATTCGTCGCAGCCGTGCGGCCCTCGGACGTGCCCTCAATCTCGGCCGGCAGCATGTTGTAGAGCTTGGCGACGTTGAGGTCGTGGTCGCCGATCATGGGGTATTTGGGCAGGTGGCCCTGGGTCTCCTCGATGTCGGCCGCCCAGCGGTGGTGGTTGTCGACCGGGTCCACCGACAGGCCGATCAGCTTGGCGCCGCGCTTGGTGAATTCGGGCTCGATCTTGGCCATGTAGCCCAACTCGGTCGTGCACACCGGCGTGAAGTCCTTGGGGTGGGAGAACAGCACGGCCCAGCTGTCGCCGATCCAGTCGTGGAACTTGATTTCGCCTTGCGTCGTCTGGGCGATGAAGTCGGGGGCGATGTCGTTGATGCGCAGGGACATGGCTCGCTCTCCTGGGGATGGTGGGGAGGTGAATGATAGGAAGGCGGCAAGCCCATGTTGCGCATGAGCTTGTTCGGAAAACGCCTATGCGCCGAACGTGGCCCGGTAGGCCCGCGGCGCCAGCCCCAGGCGGGCCTGGAAATGGTGGCGCAGCGCCTGGACACTGCCGAAGCCAGCCTGCGCCGCGACCGCCTCCACCGTCAGCGCGCTGGCCTCCAGCAGCCGCTGTGCCTCGGCCACACGTTCGGCGGTCAGCCAGTCGCCCGGGCTCTGCCCGGTCGCCTCGGTGAAGCGGCGCAGCAGCGTGCGCGGGCTCGTCGCGCTGGCGGCGGCCATGCGCGCCAGCGTCCAAGGCGCGCCGAGGTCGGCGCGCATCTGCGCCATCAGGCCGGCGAGCCGGTTGCCGTGGTCGCGCGGCACCGGCCGTTCGATGAACTGCGCCTGCCCGCCGCCCCGGTGGGCCGGCATGACGAGGCGGCGCGCGACGCTGTTGGCCGCCGCCACGCCGAAATCACTGCGCACCAGGTGCAGCATCAGATCGATCCCCGCTGCGCTGCCGGCCGAGGTGAAGACGCGGTCCTCCTCGACGTAGAGCACGCTGGCGTCCACATCGATGGCCGGGTGGCGCGCGCGCAGCAGCTCGGCATAGCGCCAGTGCGTGGCGGCGCGCCGGCCGTCCAGCAGGCCGGTGGCGGCCAGCACGAATGCGCCCGAGCAGATCGACGCCAGGCGTGCGCCGCGCTGCCAGGCCCGGCGTAGCCGTCCTGCCAACGCGTCGGGCACCGGCACGTCGGCGCACTTCCAGCCGGCCATGACGATGAGGTCGGCCTTGTCGAGCAGCTCGATACCGCCATCGCTCGTGACGGTCAGCCCGCCGTGCGCACGCAACGGACCGGGCTCGATGGCGGCACTGGCGAAGCGGTACCAGCCCGGCCCCATCTCGGGCCGCGCCAGGCCGAAGATTTCGGCGGCGATGGCGAATTCGAAGGTGCACAGGCCGTCGTAGACCGGCGCCACGACAAGCGGCCCTGGGGTTGCCACGTTTGGCGTGATCTTGGTGGTCTTGGTCATTTCAGCCAATTGTGGCCCGGGCCCGGCAAGGCGACCATGGCCCATCTTTCCAGCGGAGCCCGCCATGCCCTCTCACGTCGCCGCCGTTCCCGCCGCCCCGCCGGCCCAAGCCGAGGCCCATTTCGCCGCCGAGTTCAGCTTCGAGACCGACTGCTGGGACGTGCACGACGCGCTCGCCGGCACGCCCGACTTCGTGCTGCTGGACGTTCGCTCGGCCGAGCTGTTCGCCCGCGGCCATGTGCCGGGCGCCATCCACTTCCCGCACGGCAAGCTGGTCCAGAGCAAGCTCACCGCCTGGCCGATGGACACGCTGTTCGTCACCTACTGCGCCGGCCCGCATTGCAACGGCGCCGCGCGCGGCGCGCTGCGGCTGGCGCGGCTGGGCCGGCCGGTGAAGATCATGGCCGGTGGCATCACCGGCTGGCTGGACGAGGGCTTCGCGCTGGCAACGGGCTGAGCGGCGGCGCGGCTAGCATGTCGCGATGAAGATCCTCATGACCCTGTTGGCCGCCGCCTGCGTCACAAGCGCCGCCCTGGCCCAGACCGCAGCGCTCAGCCTGGAACGCATCACCGCCGACCCGCCGCTCGCCGGCCGCCTGCCGCGCCAGGCGGAGATTTCGCCCGGCGGCCAATGGGTCAGTTTCCTGCGCCCGTCCGCCACCGACAGCGAAGTGCTGGAGCTGTGGGCCCAACCCGCCGCCGGCGGCGCGCCGCGCAAGCTGGTGGCGGCAGCCGACCTGCTCGGCAGCGCCGACCAGCAGCTCAGCGAGGCCGAGAAGATGGCGCTGGAGCGCCAACGCATCACGCAGCGGGGCATCACCGGCTACCAGTGGTGTGGCGCCGGCGACAGCGCGCTGCTCTTCCCGCTGTCGGGCGACCTTTACCTGGTGCGCCTTGGCGCCAGCGGTGCACAGGCGACGCGCTTGACCGATACGCCCGATGCGCCCAAGCGCGACCCGCGCTGCGCGCCAGACGGCAGGAGCCTGGCCTATGTGCAGGGCGGCAACCTCTTCGTGATGCCGCTTGCGGGCGGCGCCCAGCCGCGCCAGCTGACGACCGACGGCAGCGACATCGTCTCCTGGGGCCTGGCCGATTTCATCGCCGCCGAGGAGCTGGGGCGGCAGCGCGGCTACTGGTGGAGCAGGGACGGCAAGGCGCTGCTGGCCTTGCGCGTCGACGAATCCGGGGTGGCCGTCAAGACCCGCGCGCAGATCTTTGCCGACCGCACGGCGATGACCGAGCAGCGCTACCCCGCAGCCGGTGAGGCGAACGCCAAGGTCGCGGCCTTCGTCATCGACGCGGTGACGGGCGAGCGCCGCGCACTGCCGTTGCCGGCGACGGCCGAGTACGTCAGCCGCGCTGGCTGGTTTGCCGACGGTACGCCCTGGCTGCAGTGGTTCACGCGCGACCAGACGCGGCTCACGTTGACGGAATTCAAGGCGGCCACGGCGCCGCGCGACATCACCGTCGAGACCGACCCCGCCTGGGTCGAGGTGCATGATGACCTGTTCGAGACGCCGCGCGGCCTGCTCTGGTCCAGCGAGGCCACGGGCCGCCGTCAACTCCTGCTGATCGACCGCGCCAGCGGCAGGCGCACGCCGCTCACGCATATGCCCGAGCCGGTGGCGCAGTCGGTTTGCGTCGGCGAGCGTGGCGTCGTCTTCACCGCCGCGACCGACCGCGGCAAGGGCCAGGAGTTGTATCTCGTGCCGCTGGCCGGCGGCAACGCGCAGGCCCTGCCCGGCGCGGCCGCACGCCACAAGCGCGACGCCAAGGCGGATGTCGGCTGCAGCCACCTGCTCATCACCCGCTCCGCCTGGGGCCAGCCGCCGCAGCTGGAACTGCGCAGCCTCGGGGGTGGCGGCGTCATCGCGCTGGCGGGCGATGCGCCTGCCGCCGAGCTGATGGCCTATGCCAACACGCCGTTGGCGCTGGACCTGACGGCGGGCGACGGCCACACGCCGCTGAACGCCTTCTTCTTCGCGCCGCAGCCCAAGCGCGACGGCAAGCATCCCGTCATCGTGCTGGCCTATGGCGGCCCGGGTGCCTCCACCGTGCACTGGGGCTGGGGCCGCGACATGCCGTTGATCGCCTACTGGCAGCAACGCGGTTATGGCGTGCTGACGCTGGATGTGCGCGGCATGGAGCATCGCGACCGTGCCTTCACGCGCGCCCACCACCGCGCCTTCGGTCAGGTCGAAGTGGCCGACCTGTTCGCAGCCGTGCGCCAGCTGCCCGGCCGCGTGAGCAGCGTGGATCCGGCGCGCATCGGCTTCTTCGGCTGGAGCTATGGCGGCTACCTGGGCGCGCGCGCCATGCTGGACGCCGACACGCCCTTCGCCGCGGCCGTGGCCATCGCGCCGGTGACGGACTGGACGCTCTATGACACTGCTTACACGGAGCGTTATCTCGGCATGCCCGAGGGTGGCAAGGCGGCCGCCTATGCCCGCGCCAACCTCACCACCCGCGCCAACCTGCTCAGCAAACCCCTGCTGCTGGTGCACGGCACGGCCGACGACAACGTGTTGTTCGAGCACACGCTGCGCCTGGTGGAGGCGCTGCAGAACGCCGGCAAGACCTTCGACCTGCAGATCTACCCCGGCAAGGCGCATGGCATCGCCGGCCGTGCGGCGCGGCTGCACCTGTATCGCACGATGGATGTCTTCTTCGAGCGGCACCTGAAGCCCGTGCCATGAGCCTCGTCTATTCCACCGAGCTGGGTCGCGTCTGCCCCGGCTGCGGCCAGGCGGTCGCGCAGTGCACTTGCAAGGCCAAGGCGCGCCCAGCGGGCGACGGCAGCGTGCGCATCAGCCGCGAGACGGCCGGCCGCAAGGGCAAGGGCGTCACTGTCATCAGGGGCCTGCCGCTGGACGACGCGGCGCTGGCTGCGTGCGCCAAGCAGCTCAAGGCGCTGTGCGGTAGCGGCGGTACGGTCAAGGACGGCGTCGTCGAGATCCAGGGCGACCATCTCGACAAGCTGCTGGCCTGGCTGAAGGCGCGGCCCGAGGGCTGGACGGTCAAGCGCGCCGGTGGTTAGGCTGCCCCTGAGCGGACGCCCGTGAAAACCTGGAGGGCCGGCAGCCGGCTCGGCGGGTACATTGCCGCCCGATAAATCGAAGGGAGAGAAGAAGATGACGGCAACATTGCGCGCGCTGCTCGCCAGCGTGCTGATCTGCAGTGCCTCGCTGGGCGCTTCCGCTGCGGAACGCAACCTCGCGCCGGCCTTCCAAGGCCTGCCAAAGGCGGCCCGCCTCGTGCTGATGCCCGTGGACGTCGAGCTGTACTCGATGTCGGCCGGTGGCGTGAACGAGCCCAAGGCGGACTGGACGACCAACGCCCAGCAGCACATGAAAGCCGAACTGGTGCAGCGCACCCGCAGCCTGGGCCTGACCACCGAGGTCATGGACGACCGCGCCGCCGACGAGTTCGCCGAACCGATGGCCCTGCACGCGGCCGTCGCCCGCTCCATCGCGCTGCACCACTCGACGGGCGGCGCCTGGGCGCTGCCGACCAAGGGCGGCAAGCTGGACTGGAGCTTCGACGACGCGCTGCACGACCTGAAGGCCAGGAGCGGCGCGGACTACGGCCTCTTCATCTGGGTCCGCGACAGCTATGCCAGCGCCGAGCGCAAGCTCGCCATGGTGGGCCTGGCCCTGCTGGGCGTTGGCATCACCGGCGGCGCGCAGGTGGGCTACGCCTCGCTGGTCGACCTGAACAGCGGCCGGGTGCTGTGGTTCAACCAGCTCGCACGCGCCACCGGCGACCTGCGCGAACCCAAGGAAGCCGCCGAATCCATCGACGTGCTGCTGACCGGCTTCCCAAAGCCCCGATGAGCCCCCTTCGCCGCGCTGGAGCGGCCGCATGAAGCGCCGCGCGCTGATCGGCTGCGCGCATTGCCTGGCGCTGTCCAGCCTGCTGGGCCCGGCCGCCGCGCGCGCCCAGGGCCAGAGCTGGGCCGCGCCGCAGCGCTTCGAGCGCCCGGATGTGTCCACCGACGAAGGTGGCTTGTGGGCGCTGATGGATCGCGAGGAGACGCGCCTGCGCCGCAGTCCGTTCATGCTGCGCGACGCCGCCCTGCAGAAGTACCTGCAGGACATGGTGGCCAGGCTCGCGCCCGCGCACGCAGCCGACATGCGCGTCTACCCGGTGCGCACCCCTTTCTTCAATGCCAGCATGGCGCCCAACGGCATGATGCAGGTCTGGACCGGGTTGCTGCTGCGCGTGGACAACGAGGCGCAGCTGGCGGCCGTCATCGGCCATGAGATCGGCCACTACCTGCAGCGCCACACGCTGGAGCGGCTGCGCGACGCCAAGTCGCGCTCGGCCTTTGGCATGTTCCTCGGCATGTTCGGCCTGGTCGGCCTGGTGGGTCAGCTCGTCACGCTGGCCGGCGCCTTCGGCTTCTCGCGCGACCAGGAGCGCCAGGCCGACCAGATCAGCGTCACGCTGATGCGCCAGGCCGGCTACGACACGCGCGAGGCCGCCAAGGTGTGGGAGAACCTGCGCCTGGAACTGGTGGCTGCACATGGCGGCGACCCGAGCGAGCGCAGCCCGCTGTTCGCCTCGCATCCCGGCTCGGTCGAGCGCGCCGTGGTTTTGCGCGAGCTGGCCTTGAGCGACGCAGGCGGCCACCTGGGCGAGGAGGAGCACCGCCGTGTGCTCGCCGGGTTGCAGGCGCGCATGCTGGACGACGAACTCAAGCGCGGCCAGACCGGCGAGACGCTGGCGCTGATGGACCGGCTGATCGGCCGGGAGCCCGGGCGCGCCGACCTGCTGTACGCCCGCGGCGAGGCGCGCCGGCTGCGCGGCAGCGCCGATGACCTGGATCTGGCGCTGGCAGACTTGGAGCGCGCCGTGGCGCTGGGCGTCGAGCCAGCGGAGACGCACCGCTCGCTGGGTTACCTGCACCTTGGCCGCAACCAGTCCGAGCGCTCGCGCGAGGCCTTCGCGCGCTACATCGAGAAAGCACCCGCCGCGCCCGATGCGGCGTTGATCAAGAGCCTGCTGTGAGGAGGAAGAAGACCATGCAACCATCCACCCCTATCCGCGGCCGCGTCGCCGCGCTGGCCCTGAGCCTGCTGCTGGCCGCCTGCGCGGCGCCCGTCAGCCGCGTGGAGGTCGGCGAGGTCGTCATCGGCAAGCGGCTGGCCGTCCAGGTCGACGCGGCCTGGAACCAGTTTGGCGGCGGCCTGACCGCGGGCGTGCCGACCTGGACGATGGAAGGCATCACCATCGACGCGCTGCGCTTCTACACCGACATCAAGGACGGTCAGAACTTCGGCCCGAACAACCCGCCCAAGGGCCGCCAGCCGCTGGTCTTCAAGGCTTCGATGCAGACGGCGGACATCGTCGCGATGTTCCAGTCACTGCAGACCCAGGACGGCTCCAGCTTCACGCTGGACAAGCTCGAGCCGGCCCAGTTCCTCGGTGGCGCCGGTTTCCGCTTCGAGTATTCGAGCGTGCGCAAGGTCGACGAAGTGCCGCTCAAGGGCGTCGCCTATGGCCGTGTCCGCGACGGCGAGCTCTTCCTCGTCAGCTACAGCGCACCGCGCCTGGTCTTCTTCCCGCGCTATCAGCCGCGCGTCGAGAACCTGATCAAAAGCGTGAGCCTGCGCGGCTGATCCGCCGCCGGGCCTACTGTCCCATCTGGCGTGCCTTCTGGCGTGCCATATAGGCGTTGTGGGCCAGCTCGCGCTCCCGCTGCTGGCGCGCCTCGCGCGTTTCCCAGTCGCCGCAGCTGAAGTAGGAGCCGCCGAACAGCCAGCCCGTGAGGCTGGAGCCGTCGATGGCGCGGCCCTCGCCGCCAGTGCAGACCATGGCGGCCTTGGAACTGCTCTCCGCCATCAACGCCGACTGCACGAGCATGGAGCGCGACATCAGCACCGACGCCGGCATGCCCACGGCCAGCAATATGCCGCCGATGACCACGCCCTTCGCCCAGCGCGGTACGCCCTGCGTTGCCTCCGCTGCGACGGGTGCGACGGGGTGCACCTGGGGGCGCTGGTGCGGCACGGTGGCCGTGAAGGTCGTCGCCTGCGTCACCGTGCCGGTGCGCGAGCCTTCGCGGCCACCGCCCCCTGCGCCGCTGAGCAGGCGGTGCGGGGCAGGGTCGGACGGTGTGGAGGAGGGCGTGGCGGTGGGCATCCGGTGCGCTGGCGGACAAGGCGAATGGCATGCTATTGAGTCGTTATCGGTGAGATGTCAGCAATTGCAAGCTTGCAGGCGCCGGGGCGCGGAACTGCGCAGCAAGTCACAGCCTCGACAATCCACGTATGACCGATATCGCTTTCTCTACCCTGCCGCTGAGCCCCGCCATGCTGGCCAACCTCGACCAGCTTGGCTATGCGCAGATGACGCCCATCCAGGCGGCCAGCCTGCCGCTGGCGCTCGCCGGCCGTGACGTCATCGGTGAGGCGCAGACCGGCTCCGGCAAGACGGCCGCCTTCGCCATTGCGCTGCTGCACCGCCTGGACACCGCTCAATCGCGCGTGCAGGCCCTGGTGCTGTGCCCAACGCGCGAGCTGGCCGACCAGGTCACGCAGGAGATACGCCGCCTGGCCCGCGCGGCCGACAACATCAAGGTGCTGGCGCTGTGCGGCGGCAGCCCGATGAAGCCGCAGATCGAGAGCCTGTCCTTCGGCGCCCACATCGCGGTGGGCACGCCGGGCCGCCTGATAGACCACCTGGAGCGCGACACGCTGGACCTGAGCGGGCTGAACACCCTGGTGCTGGACGAGGCCGACCGCATGCTGGACATGGGCTTCCTGGACGACATTAAGGCGATTGCCAGGCGCGCGCCGGCCAAGCGTCAAACGCTGTTGTTCTCGGCCACCTTCCCCGAGGGCGTGGGAGAGATCGCCGCCAAGTTCATGCGCGAGCCGCAGACCGTGAAGGTCGCCGGCTCGACGAGCGCTGCGGCGTCCACCATCCGGCAGATCGCCTTCGAGGTGACCGAGGACCAGCGGCTGGACGCCGTGCCGCGCCTGCTGCGCGCCTTCCGCCCGGAGTCGGCCATCGCCTTCTGCAACACCAAACAGCAATGCCGCGACCTGGAGGCCGTGCTGGCCGGCCAGGGCTTCATCGCGCTGGCCCTGCACGGCGACCTGGAGCAGCGCGACCGCGACCAGGTGCTGATCCAGTTCGCCAACCGCAGCGCCACCGTGCTGGTGGCCACCGACGTCGCGGCGCGCGGCCTGGATATCGCCAACCTGGCCTGCGTCATCAATGTCGACATCAGCGCCGACGTCGAGCAGCATGTGCACCGCATCGGCCGCACCGGCCGCGCCGGGGCCGAAGGCCTGGCGCTGAGCCTGGCCAGCCTGGACGAGATGGGCCGCATCGGGCGCATCGAGCTGCTGCAAGGCGAGGAGTTCAAGTGGCAGCCGCTGGCCGACTTGACCGACGCCCCGGGCGGTCCGCTGCTGCCGGCCATGGACACGCTGCAGATCCTCGGCGGGCGCAAGGAGAAGATCCGCCCCGGCGACATCCTCGGTGCGCTGACCGGCGAGGCCGGCTTTGCCGGCGCGCAGATCGGCAAGATCAATGTCACGGACTTCCACAGTTATGTTGCGGTGCAGCGCGACATCGCCGCCGAGGCCGTGCGGCGGCTTTCGGCGGGCAGGCTCAAGGGCCGCAAGGTCAAGGTCAGACGGCTGGCCGACCTCGCGGACTGAGGTCGAAACCTAACGCGGAACCTAGGGAGAGTCGAGTATTCCCGAGGCTGCGCGGCAGGGCTACATTGAACCCTCGCTCCCCGGTCTTGCTCCCTATGCACAGACGCTACCTGCTCAAAGGAATGCCTGCCTTGCTGGCCGTGATGGCCGTGATGGCCGGGCCGGCACGCGCGCAGGAGCTGACACTGACGCTGCGCGCACCGGACAGCGAGACCGACCTGCGCAATGCCTACGTCCGCGACGCGGTGCAGCTCGCGCTCGACAAGACCCGCGCCAGCGACGGCCCTTACCGGCTGCAACTGTCGGCGTCCATGAACAAGCGGCGCGCGCTGCTGGAGGCCGCGCAGCAGGCGGCGCCCAACTTCCTGGTCGTCACCGGCCCGGAGGCCGGGCGTGCCGCCGGCCTGGTGCCTGTGCTGTTCCCTATCCATCTCGGCGTGAACCGCTACCGCGTCTGCTTCGTGCACGCGCCTCAGCGAGCCCTGGTGCGCGAGGCCGGCACACTGAGTGCAGTGGCGCGGCTGCGCCATGTGCAGGGCCGCGGCTGGGCCGACGCCGACATCCTGCGCACCAACGGCTTCACGGTTGCCGAGGTGAACACCTACGAGGCGCTGTTTCAGATGGTGGCCCTGGGCCGCGCCGACCTGTTTTGCCGCAGCGTGCTGGAAGTGGGCCAGGAGGTGCAGGCCCATCTCGGCCTGATGGGCGACAAGGGACTGGCGCTGGACGACAGCCTGCTGCTTGCCTACGACCTGCCGCAATACATCTACACCCACCCCGGCAACCATGTCGCCGTCGAGCGCATCACCCGTGGCCTGCGCCTGGCTTTTGCCGACGGCTCGCTACAGGCCTTGCTTCGCCAGCACCTGCAGCCTTCACTGGCAATGCTGAACCTCTCGCAACGCCGGTTGATGACGCTGAGCGTGCCAAGCCCGGCCATCGTCGAGATGAATGACCGGCCCTTCCAGATCGACTTGCTGCGCACACTGCGTTAGCTGTCAGGGGCAACCGCCCCGGTGTGACATCTTGGCGCCTGGGCAGTCAAGCGAGGGGGCGGGGGGCCGTGGCCGCGACCTTTTCACGCGCAGCGACGGGAGCTGGCGCCTAGTCTTCAAGCAAGACGAGGTGCCCCATGAACTCACGCCCCATGCCCCTGATGAGCGACGACTACGAGCTGAGGTTCGAATCCCTGTTCCAGGCCGGCCGCGCGCTCGCCTTTCCTTGCGACTCGCGTGGCGGCGTCAGGATGGATTCGTTGAGCGACCGGGCGCGGCAAAACTACCTGTTCGCCCGCGCCGTCGTCGGCCGCGAATACGCCACGCCCATCGTGCTGCGCTGCGGTGGTGCGCAGGACCACTGACCGCGCGCGGCGCCCGCCGCCTACTTCGAGAAGCCGTCCTTCAGCCCGGTGATCTTGTTGAATACCGGCTTGTCGGCGCGGTGGTCGACACGGTCGGTGACGAAGTAGCCATGCCGCTCGAACTGCCAGCGCTGGTCGGCGGCGGCGCCGGCCAGTGAGGGCTCGACGAAGCCGTGCACGACGCGCAGCGAGTTGGGGTTGAGGAACTCGATGAAGTCGCGGCCGCCGGCATCGGGCTGGGGCTCGGCGAACAGGCGCTCGTACAGGCGCACCTCGGCGGCGACCGCCTCGTGCGCGCCGACCCAGCCGATGGTGCCCTTGACCTTGACGGCGTCGGCACCCGGCGTGCCGCTCTTGGTGTCGGCAATGATGGTGGCCAGCGCGGCGGTGATGTTGCCGGCGGCATCCTTCTCGGCGCCGGTGCATTCGATGATGTAGCCGGCCTTCAGACGCACCTTGTTGCCCGGGAACAGCCTGAAGTAGCCCTTGGGTGGCAGCTCGACAAAGTCCTCGGCCTCGATCCACAGCTCGGGACCGAGCGAGAACTGACGCACGCCGAGTTCCGGCTTGTGCGGGTGAGCGGGCGTCTCGCAGGGCTCGCGGTGCCCGGTGGACCCGAAGACTTCGGCGTAGTTCGTCAGCTTGAGCTTGAGCGGCTGCAGCACCGCGAAGGCGCGCGGTGCCTGCGGCTCCAGGTCGGCGCGCAGGGCCTGGTCGAGCACGGTGTCGTCGATCCAGGCGTTCTGCTTGCTCGCACCCGTGGCCTCGACCATGGCGCGCACGCTGGCCGGCGTGAAGCCGCGGCGGCGCAGACCCACCAGCGTGGGCATGCGCGGGTCGTCCCAGCCGCTGACATGACCCTCTTCCACCAGCTGGCGCAACTTGCGCTTGCTGGTGACGACGTAATTCAGGTTCAGGCGACCGAACTCGATCTGCTGCGGCAGCGGGCGCGCGAGCAGGCCGAGGTCGGCAAGCTGCCCGAGCAGCCAGTCGTAGAAGGGCCGCTGGTCCTCGAACTCCAGCGTGCAGATGCTGTGTGTGATGCGCTCGAGCGCGTCCTCGATGGGGTGGGCATAGGTGTACATCGGATAGATGCACCACTTGTTGCCGGTGGCGTGATGCTCCGCATGCTTGATGCGGTAGAGCGTCGGGTCGCGCAGGTTGATGTTGGGCGAGGCCATGTCGATCTTGGCGCGCAGCACCATCGCGCCGTCAGGATGCTTGCCGTCGCGCATCTCGCGAAAGCGGGCCAGGTTCTCGGCGGGCGTGCGGCTGCGGAAGGGGCTGTCGACACCGGGGCGGCCGAAGTCGCCGCGGTTGGCGCGCATGTCCTCGGCGCTCTGCTCGTCGACATAGGCGTGACCGGCGTTGACCAAGGCTTCCGCGGCGGCGTACATGAAGTCGAAATAGCTGCTGGCCTCAAAGAGGTTGTCGCCCCAGCTCCAGCCCAGCCACTGCACCATCTCCTTGATGGCGTTGACGTACTCCAGCTCCTCCTTCTCGGGGTTGGTGTCGTCGAAGCGCAGGTGGCAGGCGCCGCCGAAGTCGCGCGCCAGGCCGAAGTTCAGGCAGATGCTCTTGGCGTGGCCGATGTGCAGATAGCCATTCGGCTCGGGCGGGAAACGCGTGCGGATGCGTGCCTCGTCCAGCGGGCCGGCGGCGTGGTGGGCGGCGTCGCCGGGCGTGCCGGCGAAATGGCGGCCGGCAAAGGCGCCCGTCTCCAGGTCGCTCTCGATGCGCTGGCGCAGGAAATTGGTGGCAGGTGCGGCGGAGGCGGGCTGGCTCATGGGGGGCTTCGAAAAAACAGAACCGGGCCACAGGGCCCGGCCAACATGCGCGATTTTACGGAGCGGACGGGCCCCGCCGCAGCGGCAGACGCACATGGGCCAGCGCAATGCTGATCCACACCGCGACGCTGAAGTACAGCGTCATCCACACCACCTCGCTGCGCCAGTGTGACCACTCGTGCGAGACATGCCAGCGGCTGGCAGCGTCCGCCACGCCGGCGGCAACGCTGGTGTAGGCCTTGTTGGTCGCCTCGTCGGCCACCCAGCGCGCCCAGTACATGGGCACGTCGATGAAGAACATGTAGGCGGCGTAGATCATGCCGGCGGCGATGGTGAAGCCCAGCCAGCGCCGTCCGCGGGCGCTGGCCTGCGGCCACATGCCCGCCAGGGCGACGACGGTGAGCACGGCGGCCGTGCCCCAGAGGATTTCCTCGATGACATGCCCGATGTTGCGCGTGGTCAGCACCGCGTACCAGGAGTGGACCTCGGCGACGGCGATCAACGGCACCACCGCCCAGGCCACGCACAGGCTGAAGCGCTGTCCGGTGGACTGCGCCGCGGCGCGCAGCAGCAGCGCCCATTGCGTGGCAAAGCTCAGCTCGGCAATCGTGGCCACCGTGCGGCCGACCAGCACGCTGGACGCCCACGAGTCGACCATCACGACACGCGGCACGTCGAACACCGGCAGCAAAGAGCGGTAGCCGCAGCCGAGCACATAGAGGGCCGACAGCAGCAGCTGCAGGCGCTGGTGGGGCCAGGTCGTGCCATCCGGTCGGTTGCGGTGCAGCCAGGCGGTCGACGCCGTCCAGAGGATCAGGTTGAGGCCGGCGATGGTGCAGAGCAGCTGCCACCATGAGGTTGCGTCCACCATCGTGTTCTCCTCAGGCCGATTTGCGCGGCCGCCCGGTCTTGACCGGCTCCAGCCGGTCCAGCGCCGCCGCCAGGGATTCGGCGTCCAGCAAGGCAAGTGCCTGCAGGCCGGCGCGCAACAGCTCGCTCTTCCTGGCCTCGCGCTTCACCGCGTGCAGGCGGTGCTTGAGCTCGGCCAGCAGGGCGTAGTCGGCCTCCGGCATGGTGAAGCCGTCGCGCACGAGCTTCTGGCGCTTTTCGGGGGCGGTTTTGCGGGTGTGGGCCATAACGATGAAAACCGTTTATACGGTTCCCATCGCCCCGCTTCTATCGTGCGCTACAGGGCTTTGAAACGATTTGCGTGCACGCGACTCACCGTCAGCTTTTCCGGGCGGCGGCGCAGCTCCAGCAGCACGGTGCCGTTCTCCTGGCGCAGCGCGCGGGCGACGGCGTCGATCTGCACGACGGTGGACCGATGCACCTGCCAGAAGCGCTCGGTGTCCAGCTGCGGCAGCAGCTCGCGCAGCGACACCCGCACCCAGTAGTCGCGCTCGGCCGTCACGGCGCGCACGTATTTGTCGGCGGCCTCCAGGTAGACGATGTCGTCCATCGGCACCAGTTCGATGGCGTCGCCGACGGCGGCCTGCAGGTGGCGCAGCCGCGCGACGGGCGTCATCGCCCGCGTGAGCAATTCCTGCAGCGAGGCCAGCGTCGCGGCCGCCGCAGCCGGCTGGGCCAGGCGCGCCTGCAGCCGCGAGACGCTCTGCGCCAGGCGCTCCGGCGTGACGGGCTTGAGCAGGTAGTCGGCCGCTGCCGCGTCGAAGGCCTGCAGCGCGTACTGGTCATAGGCTGTCACGAAGACGAACAGCGGCAGGGCGCCGGCAACGTCGGGCCAGTCCTCGCTGATGGCCTGGGCGGCTTCCAGCCCGGTCATGCCGGGCATGCGGATATCGAGGAAACAGACCTGGGGCCGGTGCAGCAAGGCCAGTTCTACGGCGGCCGTGCCGCTGCCGGCCTGAGCGGTGACCTGCAGTTCGGGCCAGGCGGTCGCCAGCTCGGCGCGCAGGTTCTCGGCCAGCAGGGGCTCGTCTTCAGCGATGAGGGCGGTCACTTCCATACGGTGATCTCGATGCGGGCAATGCTGCCGCCTTGGGTCTGCGGTTTGAGCTCGAAGCGGGCGGCGTCGCCATAGCGGTGGGCCAGCCGTTCACGCACCTGCGCCAGACCGAATCCCGTGCCCACGCCAGCCAGCTCGCCGGGCGTGGCCAGGCCCGCTCCGCTGTCGGCCACTTCGAGCACCAGGTGGCCGTCGTCGCGGGCGGCGCTGACGCGCAGCTCGCCACCGTCCACATGCGGCTCCAGCCCATGCTTGATGGCGTTCTCCACCAGTGGCTGCAGCAGCAGCGGCGGGATGGCGATGGCGCCCAGTTCGGCCGGCAGGTCCAGCTTCACGCGCAGCCGCTCGCCCATGCGCAGCTGCATCAGCGCGAGGTAGTCGGACAGGCGCTCGAACTCGTCGGACAGCGGATGCTCGGTCGCGCGGCTGGCCTGCAGCGTGGCGCGCAGGTAGGCGATCAGCTGGTCCAGCATGCGCTGTGCCTCGTCGGGCCGGAGCTTGATCAGCACGCGCAGGTGGGCCAGCGTGTTGAACAGCATATGGGGTTCGAGCTGGCTCTGCAGCAGTGTCAGCCGGGCTTCGGCCGCTTGCCGCTCAGCCTCGGCGCGCTCGATGCGGGCCGAGTTGAGCTTGAACAGCGAAAAGAAGAACCACGTGGCAACCACCGAGACCAGCAGCGTGAAGCTGATCGACAGCGCGACGCGCCGGTCGGCGACATGCCAGGGCTGCAGCGAGCGGCCGCCGCTGATGAGGTCGCCCAGCCAAAGCCCGCCGCTGTAGCCGGCCAGCGAGCCGATCAGGATGCAGGGCAGCATCCAGCCCCAGCCCACCCAGCCATGGCGCAACGCCGGCGAGTCTCCTTGGCGTTGCCGCAGCAAGGCGGCCAGCCCGTACATCAGCAGCGAGATGTAGGTCGAAATCTGCACGCCCACCGTGAACGAATACAGCATGCCGTGCCAGAACTTCCCGCCGCGCATGACGTAGTTCAGCAGGCCCACCACCAGGCAGATGGCGACGGTGCCGCCGACATAGGTCGGCCAGTCGCGGCGGGAAGGGGCAGAGGTCATGCGATCAGCATCGCGCCGACCCTGCATCGGCGCCAGCCGCCTGCGACGAGCGGGGCAGGCAGGGTGCGGAAGGCATGCCGTCAGCGCCGGCGGCTGCCGCCACCCAGGATGCTGCCAAGCACGCCGCGGATGATCTCGCGGCCGACGGCCGAGCCGATGCTGCGCACGGCCGACTGCGCTGCCTTCTCGGCCAGCCCGGGATGGCGGCCACCGCGTGGGCCGGTGGTGCCGAACAGCACGTCCTTGAGGCCGCCCAGCATGCCGCCGCCTGCCTGCGCCGGGGCGGGTGCGGCTGGGCCGCCCTTGAACACGGCGCCGCCTTCGGCCGCCAAGCCGCCACCCGCCGGGCCAGCGTGCTGGGCAGCCAGCCGCTCATAGGCTGATTCGCGATCCAGCAGCTTTTCGTAGACGCCTGCAACCAAGGAGTTGGCCAGCAAGGCCTGGCGCTGGGCCGGCGTGATGGGGCCGATCTGGCTGCCCGGCGGCAGCACGAAGACGCGCTCGGTGACGCTGGGACGGCCCTTTTCGTCGAGCAGGCTCACCAGCGCCTCGCCCACGGCAAGTTCCGTGATCGCCGTGGCGATGTCCAGCCCGGGCTTGGCGCGCATCGTGTCGGCCGCGCTCTTGACGGCCTTCTGATCGCGCGGCGTGAAGGCTCGCAGCGCATGCTGCACGCGATTGCCGAGCTGGCCGAGCACCGCGTCGGGGATGTCCAACGGGTTCTGAGTGACGAAATAGACCCCCACGCCCTTGGAGCGCACCAGGCGCACGACCAGTTCGATGCGCTCGACCAGGGCGTCAGGCGCGTCCTTGAACAGCAGGTGAGCCTCGTCGAAGAAGAACACCAGCTTGGGCTTGTCGAGGTCGCCCACCTCGGGCAGGGTCTCGAACAGCTCGGACAGCATCCACAGCAGGAAGGTCGCGTACAGACGCGGCGCGTTCATCAGCTTGTCGGCGGCCAGGATGTTGATGATGCCGGCGCCGCCGTCCACCTGCATGAAGTCGGCGATGTTGAGCATGGGCTCGCCGAAGAATTTGTCGCCACCCTGGGCCTCGATCTGCAGCAGGCCGCGCTGGATGGCGCCGACGCTGGCGGCCGACACATTGCCGTACTGGGTGGTGAACTGACTCGCGTTGTCGCCCACGTGCTGCAGCATGGCGCGCAGGTCCTTCAGGTCCAGCAGCAGCAGGCCGTGGTCGTCGGCGATCTTGAAGACCATCTGCAAAACACCAGCCTGGGTCTCGTTGAGCGCCAGCATGCGGGCCAGCAGCAGCGGGCCCATGTCGGACACGGTGGCGCGTACCGGGTGGCCTTGCTCGCCGAAGACATCCCACAGCGTCGTCGGGCAGGCCAGCTTCTCGGGCGCGTCTATGCCGCGGTCCTTCAGGGTCGCCAGCAGCTTCTCGCCGGGGTTGCCGGCCTGGCTGATGCCGGTCAGGTCGCCCTTCACGTCGGCCATGAAGACGGGCACGCCGAGCCTCGAAAAACTCTCGGCGAGCTTCTGCAGGCTGATGGTCTTGCCGGTGCCGGTGGCGCCGGTGATCAGCCCGTGGCGATTGGCCAGGGCCGGCAGCAGCAGGCACTCGATGTCGCCATGGCGGGCCAGCAGGATCGGGTCGGTCATGGTGCGTCCTCTAAAATCGCGAGCTTGCCAACGATAAATCAGGCGGCCTTCGATGCCGCCTCCAGGAGCCAAACATATGGCCGGTCATTCCAAATGGGCCAACATCCAGCATCGCAAAGGCCGCCAGGACGAGAAGCGCGGCAAGATCTGGACGCGCATCATCCGTGAGATCACGGTGGCTGCGCGCCAGGGTGGTCCGGACATCAAGGACAACCCGCGCCTGCGCCTGGCTGTCGACAAGGCCAAGGCAGCCAACATGCCGGCCGACCGCATCAAATACAACATCGACAAGGCCAGCGGCAACATCGACGGCCTGACGTACGAAGAAATCCGCTACGAAGGCTATGGCATCGGCGGCGCAGCCATCATGATCGACACCATGACCGACAACCGCGTCCGCACCGTGGCCGAGGTGCGCCACGCCTTCAGCAAGTACGGCGGCAACATGGGCACGGACGGCTCGGTGGCCTTTCAGTTCAAGCACTGCGGCCAGTTGCTGTTCGCGCCCGGCACCTCGGAAGACAAGGTCATGGAGGTGGCACTGGAAGCCGGCGCCGAGGATGTCGTCACCGGTGACGACGGCGCCATCGAGGTGCTGACATCGCCGGCCGACTACGAGGCCGTCAAGGCCGCGCTGGAAGCCGCCGGCCTGGTGCCGGAGCTGGCCGAAGTGACCATGCGGGCCGAGAACACCATTGCGTTGACCGGCGAGGACGCCGAGCGCATGCAGAAACTGCTGGACGTCATCGAGGACCTGGACGATACCCAGGCCGTCTATCACAACGCGGAAATCAGCTGATGCGAGTCCTAGTCATCGGCAACGGCGGTCGCGAGCACGCACTGGCCTGGAAGCTGGCCCAGGGTGAGCGCGTCAGCCAGGTGTTTGTCGCACCCGGCAACGGCGGCACGGCGCGCGACGAGCGGCTGGAAACGGTGCCGATCGGCATGACCGACGTGAAGGCGCTCGCCGACTTCGCCGTCGAGCACAAGATCGCGCTGACCGTCGTCGGCCCCGAGGCGGCGCTGGCCGCCGGCGTCGTTGACGAGTTCCGCGCGCGCGGCCTGCGCATCTTCGGGCCCACCAAGGCCGCCGCGCAGCTTGAAAGCTCCAAGGCCTTCGCCAAGGACTTCATGAAGCGCCACGGCATCCCGACCGCGGCCTACGAAACCTTCACCGACCCCGCCGCCGCCCATGCCTACGTGGATGGCAGGGGCGCGCCCATCGTCATCAAGGCCGACGGCCTGGCGGCGGGCAAGGGCGTCGTCGTCGCGATGACGCTGGACGAGGCCCACGAAGCGATCTCGTGGATCCTCGAAGACAACAAGCTCGGCGTGACGCACAACGCCGGTGCGGACGGGCTGGCAGTGCCGCGCGTCGTCATCGAGGACTTCCTGGCCGGCGAGGAGGCCAGCTTCATCGTCGTCTGCGACGGCAAGCAGGTCGTGTCGCTGGCCACCAGCCAGGACCACAAACGCCTGCTCGACGGCGACGTCGGCCCCAACACCGGCGGCATGGGCGCCTACTCGCCCGCGCCGGTGGTCACGCCCAACGTGCATGCCAAGGTCATGCACGAGATCATCCAGCCGACCATCGCCGGCATGGCCAGGGACGGCCATCCCTTCACCGGTTTCCTCTATGCCGGCCTGATGATCGACGAGCTTGGCCAGCCGCGCACCGTCGAGTTCAACACGCGCATGGGTGACCCCGAGACCCAGCCCATCATGATGCGGCTCAAGAGCGATCTCTTCGAGCTGATGATGCATGCGACCGATGGCACGCTGAACGAGGTGGAATTGCAATGGGACCGCCGTGTGGCGCTGGGCGTCGTGCTGGCCGCCGAGGGCTATCCGCTGACCCCGCGCAAGGGTGATGCCATCGCAGGGCTGCCTGAGGACGAGGAGGAGGCCATGGTCTTTCATGCCGGCTCGGCAATGCAGGACGGCCAGCTCGTCACCAGTGGCGGACGCGTGCTCTGTGTGACGGCTCTGGGCGAGTCCGTGCGCCTGGCCGCGCAGCGCGCCTACGAGTTAGCGGCGGGCATCCAGTTCGCCGGCCGCCAGTACCGCAGCGACATCGGCCACCGGGCCATCAAGCGTTGAGCGCGACTTCCACGCTTCAACCCGCTGCCCTGACCGGGCCGCTGCGGCCGCACCGCCGCCCGAGCATCCTGGCGCGCCGGGTGCTCGGCCTGTTCGGCTGGACGGTGGATGCGCCCGGCTTGCCGGCGGAGCAGGGCGTCATCCTCGTCTACCCACACACGTCCAACTGGGACTTCGTCGTCGGCCTGATGGCCAAATGGGCCGTTGGCATCGAGCTGCGCTTCTGGGGGAAGGACAGTCTGTTCAAGGCGCCGGTGGTCCGCCACTGGATGCGCTGGGTCGGTGGCGTGGGGGTCGATCGCAGCAGCCCGCATGGCATCGTGGCGGACACCGTGCGCCAGATGCAGGACGCTGCGGCGCGCGGCGAGCGCTTCTGGCTGGCCGCGGCGCCCGAAGGCACACGCGCGCTGACAAGCGGCTGGCGCACGGGCGCCTATCAGGTGGCCGTGCAGGCCGGAGTGCCGGTCGGGCTTTGCTATTTCGATTTCCGGCAGCGGGTCGTCTCCGTCACGCGCTTCGTCATGCTGACGGGCGACATGCAGGCTGACTTCGCCGCGTTTGCCGACTATCTCGGCCCGCGCGTCGGCAAGCGCCCTGAGCTGGCCAGCCCGATCCAGCCACGCGCCGTGCCGGGGCCGCGCACATGATGAATACCCAAGCCGTCCGTGACTATCTGCTGGGCTTGCAGCACCGCATCGTCACGGCACTGGAGGCGGTCGACGGCAATGCCTTCCTCAGCGATGGCTGGACGCGCGAGCCCGGCGGCCGGCTGGAAGGCGATGGCCTGTCGCGGCTCATCGAGGGTGGCGCGGTCTTCGAGCGCGGCGGCGTCAATTTCTCGCATGTGAAGGGCCGCGTGCTGCCGCCCTCGGCCACGCAGCATCGCCCCGAGCTGGCGGGCGCGCCCTTCGAGGCCATGGGCGTGTCGCTGGTGCTGCACCCGCACAACCCTTTCGTGCCGACGGTGCACATGAATGTGCGCGCCTTCATCGCGCTGCCCCCTGAAGCTCCAGCCGTCACCTGGTTCGGCGGAGGCATGGACCTGACGCCCTACTACGGCTATGAGCGCGACGCGCAGCACTTCCACCGCGTCTGCCGCGATGCGCTTGCACCGCACGGGCCGGAACTGCATCCCAAGTTCAAGGCCTGGTGCGACGACTACTTCTTGCTCAAGCACCGCAACGAGCCGCGGGGCATCGGCGGCATCTTTTTTGACGATTTCTCCGAAGGCGGCTTCGAGGCCGGCTTTGCGCTGATCCAGTCGGTGGGCGACGCCTTCCTGGGCGCCTACCTGCCCATCGTCGAGCGCCGCCAGGGCTATGCCTACGGCGAGCGCGAGCGCGACTTCCAGGCCTATCGCCGCGGTCGCTATGTCGAGTTCAACCTGGTCTGGGACCGTGGCACGCTGTTCGGCCTGCAGTCCGGTGGCCGCACCGAATCCATCCTGATGTCCATGCCGCCGCAGGTGAAGTGGCGCTACGACTGGGCGCCCGAGCCGGGCACACCGGAGGCGCGGCTTTACAGCGACTTCCTGCGCCCGCGCGACTGGGCCGACGAAACACCAACCGCACTGTGGCTGTGAAACTTGCGCTCTTCGGCGGCAGCTTCGACCCGCCCCACCTTGGCCACCTGGCCTTCGCGCGCTTTGCGCTGGACGCGCTGTCGCCCGACCGTCTGGTCTGGCTGCCTGCGGGCCGGCAATGGCAGAAACCCGATCAGATCATGGCCGCGGCCGTGCACCGCGCCGGCATGATCAAGCGCCTCATCGCCGGCGAGCCGCAATTCGTCCTCGACGAACGCGAGCTGCATCGCCGGGGTCCCAGTTTCACGGCCGACACGCTGCGCGAGTTCGCCAAGCAGGATCCCGGCGCCGAACTGATGTTCCTGATCGGCCAGGACCAGTACGCGCGACTGCCGACGTGGTACCAGGTCGAGACCATCGCCGCCTTGGCGACGCTGGTCGTCGTCCCGCGCGCGGCGCATCAAGTCGTGACGCCGCCAGGTCTGCCGCCGCATCGCCTGCAGGTGCTGGTCCTGCCCGAAAACCCCCTTTCGTCCACCGCCGTACGCGACGCCGTCGCGCGCGGCGAGGACATCAGCCCCATGGTGGGCGCCGAGGTGGCGAGCTATATTGCCTCGCACCGCCTCTACGAGAAGAAGTACTGAATGGACATCCGCAAGCTTCAACGCGCCATCGTCGATGGTCTCGAAGACGTCAAGGCCCAGAACATCGTCGTGTTCAACACCGAGCATCTGTCGCCGCTGTTCGAGCGCGTCATCATCGCCTCGGGCACGAGCAACCGGCAGACCAAGGCCCTGGCGTCCAGCGTGCGTGAATCCGTCAAGGGGCGGGGCATGCAGGTGATGCGTACCGAGGGCGAGGACAACGGCGAGTGGATCATCGTGGACTGCGGCGCCGCTGTCGTCCACGTCATGCAACCGGCCATCCGCGACTACTACCACCTCGAAGAGATATGGGGCGGCAAGCCGGTCAAGCTCAAGCTCGGCAGCACCGAGACCAAGCTCGTGAAGGCCTCCGAGGAGCCCGCTGCCGCACCGGCCAAGACGACGGCGCGCAAGGCGACCGCCTCCAAGCCCATCACCACCAAGCCTGCCGCGCCGACGAAGGGTGCCAACCGCGCCGTGCCTTCGGCCGCTGCCAAGAAGGCTGTGGCCAAGAAGGCCGCGGTCGGCACCCAGGCGCCCAAGAAGGGCGTGACCCGCAGCGTGGGCGTGAAGACCGCAGCGTCCGCGCCGGTCAAGACCCTGAAGGTCGGTGCCGGCCAGGGCGTGGGCAAGGCGGCGGCGGCCAAGCGGGCCGCGCCTGCCAAGACTGCAGCCAAAAGCACCGCAAAGCCGGCTGCCAAGGCTGCACCGCGTGCAGCTGCCAGGCCGGCCGGCCGCACGACGAAAAAGGGCTGATGCGCCTGCTGCTGGTGGCCGTGGGCCAGCGCCAGCCGCCCTGGGCCGACACCGCCTACGAGGATTTCGCCAAGCGCTTTCCGCCCGAGCTCAGGCTGGAGCTGAAGGCCGTCAAGGCCGAGACCCGCGGCAGCAAGACGGCCGAGCAGCTGATGGCTGCGGAAGCCGCCCGTATCGAAGCGGCCTTACCCAAAGGCGTGCGCCGCATCATCCTGGATGAGCGCGGCGAGCGCCGCACCTCGGTGCAGCTGGCGGGGCGCCTGAAGCTGTGGATGGGCGAGGGCCGCGACGCCGCCCTCATCATCGGCGGCCCCGATGGCCTGCATCCCGAGCTCAAGGCGACGGCGGACGAGACCTTGCGCTTGTCCGACTTGACCCTGCCCCACGCCTTTGCCCGTGTGCTGCTGGCCGAAGGCCTGTACCGGGCCTGGACCGTGACGATCGGCCACCCTTATCACCGCGAATGACTATCGACCTGCGCTCCATCTACCTCGCTTCGCAGAGCCCGCGCCGCCGCGAGCTGCTGGCGCAGATCGGCCTGAGGCACGAGTTGCTGCTGCCTGCGGCCGACGAGGATGCCGAGGCGCTGGAGGCCGTGCAGGCCGGCGAGCTGCCCGAGGCCTATTGCGTGCGCGTCACGGCCGCCAAGCTCGACGCGGCCACGGCCCGCCGCGCCGCCCGCGGCCTGCCGCCGGCGCCCATTCTGTGCGCTGACACGACGGTCGCCGTCGAAGACCTCATCCTGGGCAAGCCTGCGGACGAGGCCGATGCGCAGCGCATGCTGGGCCTGCTATCGGGCCGCATGCATCGCGTCATCACGGCCGTGGCCGTCGCCGACGCAACACGCCGCGAAGCCGCGCTGAACGTGTCCCAAGTCGAGTTCGCGCCGCTGTCTGCCGCTCAGATCGAGCGCTATGTCGCCAGCCGTGAGCCCTTCGGCAAGGCTGGCGCCTATGCCATCCAGAGCCAGGCCGCGGCCTGGATCGTGAGGATTGCCGGAAGCTACTCGGGGATCATGGGGTTGCCCCTCTTTGAGACGGCACAGCTGTTGGAGAAATTCGGATTTGAGTTTTGACGTCGAGTTCTGATGCGTGCCGCTTCGGCCGGCGGCACGCATCAGCATTCAAAGGTTCGCGATGGAAGACATTCTGATCAACTGGTCACCGCAGGAGACGCGGGTGGCCGTGGTCGAGAACGGCGCCGTGCAGGAACTGCACATCGAGCGCACCCTGGAGCGGGGCCTCGTCGGCAACGTCTATCTCGGCAAGGTCGTGCGCGTGCTGCCTGGCATGCAGTCCGCCTTCATCGATATCGGCCTGGAGCGCGCCGCCTTCCTGCACGTGGCCGACCTGCACAGCGCCTCGCAGTTCGGCCATGGCCGCCACGCGCAGAGCCCCGACACGCCGCCGACGCCCATCGAGCGCCTGGTCTTCGAAGGCCAGCCGCTGACGGTGCAGGTCATCAAGGATCCCATCGGCACCAAGGGCGCGCGTCTGTCCAGCCAGATCAGCATCGCGGGCCGCATGCTGGTCTATCTGCCGCAGGATGAGCACATCGGCATCAGCCAGAAGATCGGCTCGCCGGAGGCACGTGAGGCGCTGCGAGCGCGCATGATGACGCTGGTGGGCCGCAAGGAGCAGGGCGCTGGCGGCGGCTTCATCCTGCGCACGAACGCCGAGGACGCCAGCGATGAAGAGCTGGCTGCCGACATCGCCTACTTGCGCAAGACCTGGCAACAGATCCGCGCGAAGGCGCTGACGACGCCGTCGGCCAACCTGCTGCACCAGGACTTGAGCCTCGTCGAGCGCGTGCTGCGCGACCTGACGAGCGAGCGCACCGGCTCCATCCGCATCGACTCCAAGATGCAGTACGACGTGCTGCGCGAATTTGGCGAGACCTTCATGCCGGCCGCCACCGCCAAGCTGGAGCATTACCGCGGCGAGCGGCCGATCTTCGACCTGTGCAATGTCGACGCCGAGATCGCGCGGGCGCTGCAGCGCAAGGTCGAGCTGAAGTCCGGCGGCTCCCTCGTGTTCGATCAGACCGAGGCGATGACCACCATCGACGTCAACACGGGCGGCTTCGTCGGCGCCAAGAACTTCGACGACACCATCTTCAAGACCAACCTTGAAGCAGCAGGCGCCATCGCGCGCCAGCTGCGCCTGCGCAACCTGGGTGGCATCATCATTGTCGACTTCATCGACATGACGCGCGAGGAGCACAAGACGGCCGTGTTGTCCGAGTTCCGCAAGCAACTCGGTCGTGACCGCACCAAGGTGACCGTCGGCGGCTTCACGCAGCTGGGCCTGGTCGAGATGACGCGCAAGCGCACGCGCGAGTCCTTGTCGCGCATGCTGTGCGAACCCTGCCCGACCTGCGAGGGCCGCGGCCAGGTGAAGACGGCGCGCTCGGTCTGCTACGACATCCTGCGCGAGATCCTGCGTGAAGCGCGCCAGTTCTCGCCGCGTGAGTTCCGCGTGGTGGCGGCGGCCAATGTCGTCGAGATGATGCTCGACGAAGAAAGCGCGCATCTCGCGGGCCTGTCCGACTTCATCGGCAAGCCGATTTCGCTGACCGCCGAGCCGACCAACCAGACCGAGCACTACGACATCGTGCTGCTCTGAGTCGCGCCAGCGGCAACGCGGTCTTGTCTGACGTAACAAGTTGCTCAGCTGCGGCAAAATCGCGCGCCATGCTCGATTACGTTTCCCGCCGCCTCAGCCTCGCAGCCCTTGCCGCCTTCGGCGTCAGTCTCTGCGGTAGCGCGCTCGCTCAGGTCCGCATTGACATCTCCGGCGTTGGCGGCACCCGTGTGCCGGTGGCCATCGTCGACTTCCGCGATCAATCCAAGTCGCCCCAGCCCATCGCCGCCATCGTGCGTGCCGACCTGGAGCGCAGCGGCCAGTTCCGCAGCGTCGATGCGCCCGCCGGCCTCAGCGAGAGCAGTAGCCCGGCCTGGACGGAATGGCGAGGCCGCCAGGCCGATGCGCTGGCAGCAGGGTCCGTCACTCGCCTTGCCGATGGCCGGCTCGACATCCGCTTCAAGCTCTGGGATGTGGTCAAAGGGACGGAGTTGGTGGGTGAGGCGCATGCCGTGCATCCGGATGATGCGCGCCTCGCGGCCCACCGCATCGCCGACACCATCTACCAAAGGCTGACCGGCGAGCGCGGCGTGTTCGCCACGCGCATGGCCTATGTCACCAAGGCTGGCCCGCGTTACAGCCTGGTCATCGCGGATGCCGACGGCGAAGGCGCCAAGGTCGCGCTGACCAGCCCCGAGCCCATCATCTCGCCCGCCTGGGCGCCGAACGGCCGCGAGCTGGCCTATGTCAGCTTCGAGAGCCGCAAGGCCACCGTACGCATCCAGGACGTGCAGACCGGCGTGCGCCGCGTGCTGGCCGACTTCAAGGGCACCAACAGCGCGCCGGCCTGGTCGCCCGACGGCCAGCAACTCGTGCTCAGCCTGTCGCGCGACGGCGGCACCCAGCTCTTCGTCATCAACCGGGATGGCTCGGGCCTGCGCCGCCTGACACAGAGTGGCTCGATCGACACCGAGGCGACCTATGCGCCCGATGGCAGCAAGATCTACTTCGTCAGTGACCGCGGCGGCGGCCCGCAGATCTACCGCATGCCCGCCAGCGGCGGCGCGGCCGAGCGCGTGACTTTCAATGGTGGCTACAACATCAGCCCCGCCGTCAGCCCCGACGGCCGGACCCTGGCCTACATCACACGGTCAGGCGGCGCCTTCCGCTTGTCCGTGATGGACTTGGCCACCGGTCAAACCCAGCAGATCAGCGAGGCCAATGACGATGAGAGCCCGGCCTTTTCGCCCAACGGCAAGCTCATCGTCTATGCCAGCCGCGCCGGTGGCAAGGAAGTGCTGATGACGACAACGCTGGACGGCAAGATCAAGACGCCGCTGCTTGTCACCCTGGTCGAAGTACGCGAACCTACCTGGGGTCCATTTACGCGCTAGGACTTGAGTTTCGCTCCATGTCGGACAATGGCGGGCTTGCACCGCAGTCCGCCGTGCCCTTGTTTCTTGCCCCCCGTCCGTTGTGGAGACCATTCGAATGAAACTGACCCGCTTTGCGTTCACCTTGATTGCCGCAGCAGCTCTGGCCGGTTGCGGTTCCGCCGTCAAGCTTGACGAGCCCGCACCGGTCGAGACGCGCCAGACCGTCACACCGCCGGTGACCACGACGCAGCAGCCGGCCGAGCCGGCCCAGACCGCCGTGCCGACGGTCGATCTGTTCACCCAGCTCACGCAGGAGGTCAACAGCGTTGGCAAGCGCGTCGTCTATTTCGACTACGACAGCGACGTCGTCAAGGAAGAGTACCGCCCGCTGGTTGAACTGCACGCCAAGCGCCTCAACGCCAACAAGCGCGCCGCGCTGAACCTGGAAGGCCATACCGACGAGCGTGGTGGCCGCGAGTACAACCTGGCGCTCGGCCAGCGCCGCGCCGAAGCCGTCGCCAAGTCGCTGACGCTGCTGGGCGTCGGTGCTGCTCAAGTCGAGGCCGTCAGCTTCGGCAAGGAGCGCCCGGCCGTGCAGGGTGGCGGCGAAGAAGCCTGGGCCAAGAACCGCCGCGTCGAGCTCAAGGACAAGTGATGCGTCTGTCGCTGTTGGCGCTCGTCGTAGGCGCCCTGTTCGCGCAGCCGGCCTCGGCCGGCCTGTTCGAGGACGACGAAGCCCGCAAGGCCATCATCGAACTGCGCGCCAAGGTGCAGGCCAACGAGAGCGTGGCCAATCAGCGGGCAGAGCAGCTCAATGCACTGGTGCAGGACCAGCTCCAGCCGTTGCGCCGCAGCTTGCTGGACCTGAACGCCCAGATCGACGTCCTGCGTGCCGAGATCGCCAAGCTGCGCGGCGCCAACGAGCAGTTGGCCCGCGACCTGGCCGACACCCAGCGCAAGCTGGCCGATCAGTCGCAGTCCGTCGAAGCGCGCTTCAAGCCGCTTGAGCCGCAGAAGGTCGCCCTCGACGGCCGCGAGTTCCAGGTCGGTCCGGACGAGCGCAACCAGTACGAAGCCGCCATCGGCCTCGTGCGCCGCGGCGACTTCGCCGAGGCGGTTGCCGCGTTGAATGCCTTCCTGAAGCGTTACCCCGCCAGCGGCTATACCGACTCGGTGCGCTTCTGGCTTGGCAATGCACAGTACGGCAAGCGCGACTACAAGGACGCCATCGCGACCTTCAGGGCCTTCATCGCCGGCAATGCCGATCACCCGCGCGCCGGGGAAGCACTGCTCGCGCTGGCGAACTGCCAGATCGAACTGAAGGACAACCGGGGTGCGCGCCGCAGCCTTGAGGATCTCATCAAGGCCTATCCCGGGACCGAAGCTGCCCAGGCAGCGAAAGAGCGCCTCGCCGCTCTGCGCTGATGACGGGTCAGCTCGACGCTGATCTGGAGCGCCGCTTCGGCGGCCTGCGCCGTCTGCATGGCGACGCGGCCTACCAGCGCCTGCGTACGGCTCGATTCGCGGTCGTGGGCCTGGGTGGCGTCGGCTCCTGGGCCGTCGAGGCACTCGCTCGCAGCGGTGCGGCCCAGCTGACGCTGATCGATCTCGACCAGGTTTCCGAATCCAACATCAACCGCCAGATCCAGGCGCTCGGCTCCACCGTCGGCATGGCCAAGGCGGAGGCACTGCGCCGGCGTATCGCCGACATCCACCCGGGCTGCGCGGTGCGCGTCATCGAGGAGTTCGTTGAGCCGGACAACTGGCCCGCGCTGGTCGGTGGCGCTGAATTCGACGGCCTCATCGACTGCTGCGACCAGGTTCGTGCCAAGGCCACCCTGGCAGCTTGGGCCATCTCACAAGACTTGCCCTTTGTGACGGTCGGCGCCGCCGGTGGCAAGCGCGAGCCGCATCGGGTTCAACTCGACGACCTCGCTGCGACGACTCATGACCCGCTGCTCGCCTCGCTGCGACAACGCTTGCGCAAGCACCACGCCGCATCGCGTACCGGCAAGTTGGGCGTCGCCTGCGTTTACTCATGTGAACCGGTCCAGCTACCTGCGCAGGAAGCAGGCGTAGCTTGCGATGTTGATGGCAGCCTGAACTGCCATGGCTACGGCTCCAGCGTCGCTGTGACCGCGACTTTCGGTCTGTGCGCCGCCGCAGAGCTGCAACGTCTGCATATTGAGCGCACCCGGCCGATGGCCGTTCAGTAAACTGCAGAAATTCTTGCAGAGACTCGAAAAACCTGCCTACAATGGCAGGCTCTGCTTGACGCGGGATGTTAGCTCAGTCGGTAGAGCAGCGGACTTTTAATCCGTTGGTCGCAGGTTCGAATCCTGCACATCCCACCAGACTTTCCAGCGGGGATTCGACGGAATCGACGCTACAATCTTTGGCTTAGTTGGGGCAACCCGGCTGAATCAGGGCTCTTAGCTCAGTTGGTAGAGCAGCGGACTCTTAATCCGTAGGTCGAGTGTTCGAGTCACTCAGGGCCCACCAAAATTTAAGAATGAGAAAAGCACTTGGCAGCGAAAGCAGCCAGGTGCTTTTTTCTTTTTCGCGCCGCTGCAAGGCGCTGCACCGACCGTGGTCAGGCATCAGAGCACCAACAGCGCCTTCGCGCGAGCCAGGTGCTCGAGACGATCATCCAGCCCGTTGTACCCGCCATTGATCCGCTTGGTGACCGCCTTGGCGTCATCGGCATCGGCCAGCGGGCCAATCTTGCGCGAGTGCCAGAACCAGCAGGCGACGTCGACACAGGCGTACGGGTCCAGCGCCACCCGCGTGGGATCGCTGACGTAGTCGATGCCGGTGTGGCGGCTGTATTGCGTGTAGTTGTTGCGTCCAGTCAGCTGAATCAGGCCCCGCCCCTTGAACCGCGGACCGTCGCCGGGTTCACTGTTGCCCAGATCGGTACGGCCGTTGTAGGCGCTGCCATCGGCCAGCTCTTCGGCATACAGCAGCGATCCGGACTCATGGGCAAGCTGGGCAATGAAATGCGCGATCTGCCGCGGTGTATCGATGCCGTAGCGGGTCATGCCCTGAACCAGAGGCTCGTAGTAGAGGTCAATGCGCTTTGGCATGGCTCGCGGCATCACGACCGTGAGCTTCTCCTTGGTCGGGCCTGGGGGCAGCCCCGACAGCAGCCGGGCCATCGTGGCGTCGCCGGGAGCAACCAGTCCATCCGACTCCGGCAGTCCCATCGCGCGGGTTTCAAAAGCGCGGATCGCATCGATGGTGCTCGGCCCGATGCGCCCATCCACTTCCAGCTGCCGGTGCGAATCGGCGCTCCAGGCTTCGCTGTTGAGGTTCAGCAATACCTGGATGATGCGGACGTCCGCCACATCATTGCGGGCACCCAATCCGACGCTTTTCGTGATGCACATGGCAGCTCGTCCTTGGCGGTTGAAACAACCAGCCGACGTTAGGCCCAGGTCCCCGGCCGCGAATCCCCAATCGGCATGAAGCGCGGGCCCCGAGGCACCGCCCCGGCCGCTCAGGGCGTCAGAGGCCGGACGCTGCCGGCGAGGCTGCCCGGCGGATAGCTGTCGATGTAGATTTGCCAGATGCGCCCGGACCTGGCCAGTTGCGAGAACGCCTGGCGCAGCAGCCGGCGGTCCGCGTCGCCGAGCGTGTGCCGGGACAGGTAGACGCCGCTTTCCGACCAGCCCAGTTCCTCCAGCGCGTCGGTGCGGAGCTGCCCGACGAGCGGCGAGAGGTCGGGCTCGTTGGCCAGCGTGCCGATGAAGATGGACGCTGTCATGATCGATGCCTGCGCAATGCCCCGGCGCAGCGCACGCGCAACGCCAGCGGCGTCGGGTTCTTCGATCAGGCGCTTCTGGGCGCGCAGCGCGGCCATCGCGCTGTCGTACGCCGGGCCGAAGCTGAAGCCGCGCACGACGGCGATCTTCAGCTCGGGCTGGGCGACCAGTTCGGCCAAGGAACGTGGTGCAGGCCGGTCGCGCGCGAGCGTCAGCAAGCTGGCCCGCACCTGCACCAGCGGGACAAACTCGCCGTCGACGTCGCGTGAAGGATTGGCAGACGCCGGTATCAGCAGGTCGGCCTGACCAGACTCGAACATCTTCTGCAGCCGTGCCCGCGGCACACGCTGCACCCGGAAGTCGCAGTTGGCGCTGGCGCTCAGTTCGCGCAGCAGCGTCGGATAGATGCCGGCGCTGCGCTCGCCATCGAAGCTGACGCTCAGGCCGATGGGCGACATCGGCACCCCGATGGGACGTGAGCAGCCGGCCTCGGCGGCCGGAGCGCAAGCCGCCAGCCAGCAAGCCATCCACAAGCCTGATCGCGCCTCTGCTTTCATGTCATCCTGCCTGGAACGCCCGATTGTGCTGTGGGCCGGGTGTCACCCACCGTTCCAGCACATCGAAGGCCAGTTGCACGACCACGGCGAGGGCTGCGGCGGGCAGCGCGCCGGCCAGCATCAGCGTGCTGTCGTTGACGGCCAGGCCGGCCACGATGCGCTCGCCCAGTCCGCCGGCGCCGACGAAGGCAGCCACCGTGGCCGTACCGACATTGGTCACGGCAGCCGTCTTCACGCCGGCCATCAGCGTCGGCAGCGCCTGCGGCAACTCAATGGCGCGCAGCGTCTGCCGGCGGCTCAGGCCCAGTGCCAGGGCCGCCTGGGTCTGGCCCGCGGAGATCGCCTGCAGGCCGGCATGCGTGTTGCGCACGATCGGCAGCAGCGCATAGATGAACAAGGCCAGCAGCGCTGGCAGGAAGCCGATGCGGCCCATCAGCGCGATCAGCACCGCCAGCACGGCAAGGGACGGCAGCGTCTGCAGCAAGCCCGCCACCGCCATGAGGGGCGGCGCCAGTCGGGGCAGGCGGTGGGCCGCTATACCGAGCGGCACGGCAACGGCCACCGCCAATGCCAGTGACGCCAGCACCAGCGCGACATGCTGCGCCAGCAGCTTGGCCAGGTCGGGCGCGAACATTCTTGCCATCAAGCCGTTGGGTTCAGGTGCGACGTTCGCGCCCGCCTGCAGAAAGCCGCGCGCCACATCCGCAAACGGCCGCCCTTGCAGTTCCGCCGCCGCGTTCAGGCGAATCATCTCGGCCTCCGGCAGTCGCCCGGCCACGCGCTGCAGCGGCCTGTCATCGACTGCCACGCGCATCAGCAGCACGGCGTCGTAGCGCGGGAAGAAGCTGCGGTCGTCGCGCAGCACGCGCACCGGTTGGCGGGCCAACTGGGCGTCGGTCGTGTAGACGTCGATCAGGTCGACCTGGCCGCCCGCCAGCGCGGCGTAGGCCAGGCCATGGTCGAGCCCCGCCCCGGGCGACAGCTTCAGGCCATAGGCGCGCTGCAGGGCCGGCCAGCCGTCGGCGCGAGCGATGAACTCGTGTGACAAGCCCGTCTTGAGCGCCAGCGCCTCTTTGTCAATCGACGCCGCCAGTTCCGAGATCGTCGAGATCCCCAACCGTGCCGCATCCGCCTCGCGCATGGCCAGGGCATAGCTGTTGTTGAAGCCCAGCGGCACGCCGGCCTTCAGCCCGAGTGGTTTCAGCCAGGCATTGATCTGCGTCAGCGACGCCTGCGCGTCGGCAGTGGACTCGCGCTTGAGCAACTCTCGCACGATGGTCCCGGTGTACTCGGGGTAGAGGTCGATCTGCCCCTGCTGCAGCGCTGCAGCCAGGATGGCTGTGTTGCCCAGACCCTGCCGATGCTCGGCGACAATGCCTTGGGCCATCAAGGTCTGCTTGACGATCTCACCGATGACATAGCTTTCGGTGAAGCGTTTGGAGCCCACCTGCAGGGTTGGGGCGCCATGTGCAGCGCCGGCCAACCCTGCCGTTAGCAGGGTCAACAGGATTTGTAGTTGCCAGCAGATCCGCATGGGCGCATGGTGCCTGATCGGACGGGCCGCTGTGTCAGACGACACCTACATGTAAGCACCGCCAGGTCCGAGTGCAATACCGCTCACTCCTGCCTACAGTTGGAGACAGTTCTCAAGGAGGTCTTTCATGTCCCGCGCTACCGATCATTTGCTTCGTCAACATCGCGACAGTCTTGGCGTTCACCTGCGCCAGTGCCGCACGATGTCCGACCGTCAGCAGCGCATGTTGTGCTCGCTGGAGGCCATCGATGCGGCAGTGGGCGAGCGCATGTTCACGACCGTCGTCATCGGCAGCGCGCTGATGGCGCTGGTGCTGAGCTTCATCGTCTAGTTCCCTCCTCCCTAGAAACAGCGGCTTTCGAGCCGCTGTTTTTTTTGGGAGGCTTCACAGGACGGATGCGGGCTCGGGCAGGCGGGCCGGCATCGCCTGGGTGACGGGCACCCACAACAGCAGATCGCCGTCCACCTCGCTCAAGGCCAGCGAACTGCCGGGCACCAGTGTTCGATAGCCGGGCGGCGGCGCGGCTCCAGCGCCGGGGGACGCACGCTGCAGCAGCACCTCGATGCGACGCCCCCGATGCAGCAGCCGCACGCGGGCCTGCGGCCAGTGCGACGGCAGGCAGGGCTGGACGCGCAGCTGGCCGTCACTCAGCTTGACGCCACAGATGGACTCGACGGCCGCGCGCAGCAGCCAGCCCGCCGCGCCCGTGTACCAGCTCCAGCCACCACGCCCGGCGTGCGGTGCGGCGGCTTCGATGTCGCCTGCCACGGCAAATGGTTCCAGCCCGTAGACGGCGCCATGGGCACCACGGTGGGCAGGGCTGATGGCCGTGAAGGCCGCCCAGGCCCGCTCGGCCTGGCCGAGACGGGCGCTGGCCATCAGCGCCCAGACGGCGCCGTGGTTGTACTGGCCGCCGTTCTCGCGCACGCCGCCGGGGTAGGCCTGGATGTAGCCGGCTGGCGGCTGGTGGTCCTTCAAGGGCGGCCACAGCAGGCGCAACAGGTGCGCATCGCGGTCATGCAGCTCGCGCCAGGCGCTGTCCAGCGCCTGGGCTGCGCGCCCGGGCTGGGCCGCGCCGGTCAGGACCGCCCAGGCCTGCACGATGAGGTCGATGCGGCATTCCGTGTCGCTGTGCGTGCCCAGCACGCTGCCGTCGTCGAACCAGCCGCGCCGGTACCAGCGGCCATCCCAGGCCTCGGCGTCCAGCGCGGCGGACAAAGCCATGCGCGCCTGTTGCCAGCGCCCGGCGCGGTCCGACTCGCCGCGCGCCAGGGCCAGCGGCCGCAGCGCGTCGATGACGCCGCACAGGAAGAAGCCCATCCACACGGATTCGCCGCGGCCCTCGGCGCCGACGCGGTTCATGCCGTCGTTCCAATCGCCGGTGCCGAACAGCGGCAAGCCGTGCGCGCCCACCGGCAGGCTGATGTCGATGGCGCGCGCCGCGTGCTCGTAGATGGTCGCCGTCTCGTCGCTGACGGCCGGGATCTCATAGACATCCTCCTGTCCCTCGGGCACCGGGCGGCCCTGCAGGAAAGGCAGCACCTCGTCGGCCAGTGCGGTGTCGCCCGTGCGCTCGACGTAGAGGGCCAGGCCCAGCGCCAGCCACAGCCGGTCATCGGCGAAATGCGTGCGCACGCCGGCACCGGCGGGCTCGTGCCACCAGTGCTGCACGTCACCCGGGGGAAACTGGCGCGCCGCATGCTTGCGGATCTGCGCGGCCAGCCGCTCCGGCGCGTGCGCCACCAGTGACATCGCATCCTGCAACTGGTCGCGAAAGCCAAAGGCACCGCCGGCCTGGTAGAAGCCGGCGCGGCCCCAGATCCGGCAGCCCAGCACCTGTGTCGGCAGCCAGTGGTTGACGAGCGCGTCGAAGGCGGGGTCAGGCGTGTCCACCTGCACCGGCGCGCTCAGCGTGCGCCAGACCTCGCGCTGGGCGGCGAGGCGGCGCAGCGGGTCCGCCTGCCAAGCGCTTGCGGCCTGCTCGCGCGCGGCCGCCAGGCTGGGCGCATGGCCCAGCAGCACGGTGCAATGCCAGGCATGGCCAGCCTCCAGCCGCAGCGGCACGGCCAGCAGGGCGGCGGGGTCGGTGGCCGGGCCGGCCTGGCCGTCCAGCGCATGCGGCATGACGAGGCGGCCCTCGTCGTCGAACAGCAGGCGGCGGTCGCCACTGGCCTCAATGGCGGCCGTCCAGGGCCGCGGCACATTGAGGTCGGGCGTGAAGCCGGCGTCCACCGGCCAGGGCCACAGCGCCTGGTCGCTGGAGAGGGCCTCGATGTGCTCGGCGGTCACGTCGCCAACGCGCACCGGGCGCAGCGCCAGCCAGGCCGTGTGCCCGCCGAAGCCGTTGAGGCCGTCGGTCTGCGTCGCCAGCGCCAGCAGCGGGCCTTCACCGGCCGCGGGCTCCAGCCGCGTGACGACGCTGCGGCGTGCGCCGCTGTCCATGCCCAGCTGCCACTGCGCGGCGGCCAGCAGGCGCATCGGCCGCGGCGGGCGGCCGGGCGCGGCGTGCAGCTCCACCTGGCATTGCTTGACGGCGGTCGTCGCGTCCACCGTCCAGCGCAGCCGCACGACCATGCCGGGCAGCATGAAGCTCATGGCCGACGCGCCGGGCACGTGGGCCACGGATTGTTGCGGGCTGGCGCGACCCAGCAGCCAGGCCTTGCCGCTGGCCAGGCAGTGCAGCACCAGCCATTCGCCGGGCGAATCGAGCAGCGCGTCGTTGGACCAGGGCGTGATCTGGTGCAGGCGGCTGTTGCCGGCCCAGGCCGTGCCTGCACCGCGCTCCGACACCTGGCAGCCGAACTGCTCGTTGGCGATGACGTTGATCCACGGCCGCTGCGGTTGCGCGCCCTCATCCAGCTCGAAGACGCAGGCGCCGCTGTCGGGCTCGAAACGGCTCTCGGGCGTCGTCGTGCCAGGGCGCGCGGGCACCGTGGACACCAGCGTCGCGCCGTGGCCGCGCCTCGCCTTGGCAGCCTGCTCGTGGCTGATGCCCAGCCGCTCCAGCTGTTGGGCCAGTGGGCGGCCGTCGGCAAACCAGCGCACGCGCGCCAGCAAGTTGAGCGCAAAGCGCGTGTCCGGCCCCACGGTCTCGTCGGACAGCACATGCACCCGGCAGCGCCCGTGGGCCTGCTGCTCGGCCAGCGAGCGCAGCGCGCGCGAGACCGGCGCCAGGTAGGACGGCGGCTCGGCGTCCAGCACGACCACGTCGACCGGCAGCGGGCTGCCCTGGGCCTGCAGCAGCGCGCAAAGCTCGCGCACCATGACAACGCCGGTCGCGTCGGCCGCGCGGATCAGCACGATGGGGTCGTCGCCGGAGATGCCGTGGCGCCACAAGGCGTCGCGCTCGAAGCCAATCTCGGGCACCGGCAGCGGTTCGCGCGCGGCCTGCGAGGTCAGCAGCGTCTGCAGCGTCAGCCCGGCGCGCCAGGCGCCCGGTGCCAGCGCCGCGCCCTGCGTGCGCACGCTGGCCATGGTGTGCGCCAGCGTCAGCGCGCGTTCGCACAGGGCCGGCTGGCGCAGCTTGTCGAGCAGGTGGTTCAGCGTCTGCGGTTCGCGCGACGCGGCGGTGGCCAGCGTCAGCGTCACGCTGGCGCCGGGTGGCAGCTCCAGCATCAGGTGCAGCAGCGAGATCGGGTCATTGCCCGTATCCAGCATGCCCGCCGCGTTGTTCAGGCCGGCCACGTCGCTGGCCTGCAGCGCCGCGGCCGCCGCATGGGCGATGACACCACCCGGCTGGCCCGGCATGCCGCCGCGGGCCAGCCAGTGGGCGCGGTCGGCGCTGGCGCGCACGCGGTTGACCCGCGCGCCGCCGTCCAGATCGACGCCGACCAGCGCATGCACCGCATGCAGGCCGGACTCGTTCGGGCTGCGCGGCAGGCGCTGCCAGTGCAGCGCATGCTGGCTGGGCTCCCAACGCACCTGGAGGAAGAGCTTGCCGAACGCCGGGTGGGCGAGGTCGGCGCGCGCCGGTGCCAGCACCGGCTCGAAGCTCGACACCAGCGCCAGCCGGCGCGGGCGCTCGGAGAGATTGCGCAGCGTGATGCGGCGCAGTTCGACGTCGTCCTCCACCGCCACCCAGACTTCGGTGTGCGCGTGCAGTTCCTCGCCCTGGGCGGTGAACTGGGCGCTGGCGGGATGCAGGCGCACGCCATAGCGCCACTGCGGGCCCGGCGTGGGCTTGAGCGTCAGCGAGCGCCAGGGGCTGGTCTCGGGGTTGCCGTTCCAGGGCAGGTCCAGGTCGCGCAGGTGCAGGTGATGGCCCAGCAGGTCCTGCGCCAGGTCGTCGCGCCAGCGGCTCACCAGCACCTGGCTGCCCGGCTCGCCCCAGACCAGCGTGCCGCCGCCGTGCTCGCGCACCATGGCGCTGAGCTTGCCGTGGCCCAGCCAGGCCGTGGCGGGCAGGGCGCGCCCGTGCAACTCGGGCACGACCAGCGAGATGC
>NZ_JBQVNP010000033.1:0-43072 GCF_052436255.1 Roseateles sp.
GCACCTCGCGGCACTGGGCGATGGCGGCGGCAGCGCCTTCCGGCGTGGTGGTGTCGGCCTGGATGCGCAGCGCGGCCGGCACGTCGGCCAGGCCGGCGGCCTCGCGGCCCACGGCGGCGACCTGCCAGCCCTGGGCCCGCAACTGAGCGCACAGGGCGCGGCCGATGCCGCCGCGGGCGCCGGTGACGAGGACGATGGGATTCATGCAGCAGTCTCCAAAGCGGGGCGGGCAAAGCTCGCCAGGTAATTGACCGAGGTGTCGCGCGTCCAGCTGGCGCGGTGCAGCAGCGGCAGGTAGCGCATGCCCAGCCGCTGCAGCGGCCGCAGGCCGGCGCGCGTGGCGGCGGCTTCCAGCTCGGCCGGCGTGACGAACTGCTGCCAGCGGTGCGTGCCCACCGGCAGCACGCGCAAGATGTATTCCGCCCCGGCAATCGCGAACAGCCAGCTGCGCGCGGTGCGGTTGATGGTGGAGGCGATCAGCAGCCCGCCCGGCGCCACGTGGCCGGCCACCTGCGCGAGGAAGGCCGGCACGTCGTCCAGATGCTCCACCACCTCCAGCGCCAGCACGATGTCGAAGCGCTCGTCGGGGCGCAGCGCGACGGTGGGCTCGCCGACGCGGTAATCCAACGCTGGCAGCTCGCCGGCATGGCGCCGCGCCGCGCCGATGTTGCCGGCCGAGGCGTCGATGCCCACCACGCGCAGCCCGTCGCGCGCCAGCGGCTCGGCCATCAGCCCGCCGCCGCAGCCCACGTCCAGCAGGCTCAGGTCGGTGCGCCCGGCGTGGTGGCGGCGGATGGCGTCGCGCACCCAGTCCAGGCGCAGCGCATTGGTGACGTGCAGCGGCCGCATCGGGCCCTGTGGGTTCCACCAAGTGGCGCTCCAGGCGTCGAAGCGGGCCACCTCGGCGGGGATGACGGTGCTGCTGCGCGCGCCTTCAGACATGGCGACACACCGAGACGGCGGCTGCCGAGCCCTTGCCGACCACGGCACACCACAGCCGCAGCACGAGGCCCGCCGGTCCGGCATGAGCCTGCGCTTCGTCACGGTGATGGGCCTCGTCCCGGCGGCAGGCCTCCAGCTCGGCGCGCAGGCCGGCCCAGGTGGCGTCGCCGGTCAGGCGGTCGATCTGCTCCTGGTAGTGGCCGTCGACAAAGGTCTCGACGGCAGCAATCGTGGCGTAGACCGCAGGCGGGCCGAACAGCGCCGGCAGCGCGCCGGTCAGCCAGCCGCTGATGCGCCACAGCGGCAGCAGGGCGCTGCGCTGGCGCGGCCGCAGCCAGGCTTCGACGACGGCGAGATGCTGCTGCTCGGTGGCCAGGTGGCGCCGGGCAAAGTCGCGCAGCGCGGGGTTGCGGCTGACTGCCAGCACGCCGCGATAGATGAAGACGGCGCCGGTCTCGCCGGCATGATCGGTGCGCAGGTCGGCGGCCAGCGCAGAGGGCAGCGCTGGCCGGTCGAGCACCGCCATCACCGGTGCACCCTGGGCGCTACGCGCCGTCCCGCCAGGCGGGAGCTGAGCCCCTTCGGACGGCCGGGCGGGGCTCATGGCGCCCGCCGCCAGGCGCGGCGCAGCAGCAGGAAGGCGCCGTAGGCCGCATCCAGCAGCGCCACCACGGGCCGGTGGTTCAGCCAGCGCGCCAGCATCGCCGTGCGCGGCAACGCGGCCCACATGGCGATGAAGGCGGCGGCACCCCCCACCAGCGTGCCATCGGCGCGGCGCACATGCAGCCGCGCCAGGGCGGCATCCCGGCTCAGGCCGGGCCCGAAGGCGCCGGCATCGCAGGCGGCCGCGTTGACCCAGCACACCGCATCGGCGCCCGGCTGGCGCCGGTACATCGCAATCTCGCGGCTGCAGACCAGGCAATCACCGTCGAAATAGACCGTGGGTGAAGCGTCCTGGGGCGTCTTGCTGGCTTGCATGCCGGGCATGTTGCCCACATGCCCGTGACCTTGCCGACGCTCGGGTATGCCTCAGCCCTGCCGCGCCTCCAGCACGGTCAAGCTGCCGCGCAGTTCGCGCAGGGCCTGCTCGATGCGGGTCTCCTGCGGCGCGGGCAGCAGGCGCGCCTCGCGGTTGGCCAGAACATCCAGGCGCAGGGCCAGGCCGGCGCGCTCGAACTGCGGGCCCAAGGTCGTGGCGCGTTCGCGCAGCAGTTCGCGCGTGGCTTGGTAGGCATGCTCGGCGAGGTGGCGGCGCTGGCTGTAGCTGAAGGTGTTGGCCATGAAGAGCTCGGCATCGCGCGGGTCGGGCTCGAACAGCAGGATGTCGGTCTGCGGGTGGCTGAGCTCATAGCCACGCATGCCGAGCTCCAGGCGCGAATGAATCAGCGAGCGGAAGGTCTGCGACAGCACCAGCGGCAGGCCGCCGTCCACCAGGCGGTGGATGCGCGGCTGCAGCGCGCGCAAGGCCGGACGGCCGAGTTTGCTGGCCAGCTTCCTGGCCCGCCGCGAGCGCGCATCGCGCGGCGACAGGCGGTTGCTCTCATAAGGCACCAGCGGGTTCAGGCAGATCAGCAGATCCAGCCCCCGGTCCAGCAGCACGGAGGCGTGCAGCGTCTTCTTGAGCGCGCCGTCCACGTAATGCCGGCCGTCGATCTTGACCGGCGGGAACAGCCCCGGCAGCGCAGCGCTGGCCTGCACGGCCTGCGAGATGGGCACATGGTCCCAGCCCTCGGTGCCGAAAGGGATGGCGTCGCCACTGTCCAGGTCGGTCGCGACGAGCACGAGGCGGTGGCGCAGCTCGCGGAAGTCGTTGGTGCGGCCGGGCTTGGCGAAGACCTGCGTCAGCGCCGCGCCGAAGCGGTCACTGCTCAGCAGGCCGGTGGGCAGCACGCGGCCCAGGCGTTCGACGGCACCGAGCACGGAGCGGCCTTCCAGCAGGATTTCGCGCGCCGCGTCGGCCAGCAGTTGCGGGACAAGGCGCAGGCGCTCGCCGAACTCGGCCCAGGCCGGCTGCAACAGCTCGGCCGGGTCGAAGCGGTCGGGCGCCTCGGCGGTGTTCTCGATGAAGGCGGCGCAGAGCTGGCGCGGCGTCATGCCGTTGGCCAGGCCGGCGGCGATGAAGCCGCCCGCGCTGACGCCGATGTAGCCGTCGCAGGCGGTGAAGTCGAGGCCTTGAACAGCCTCCTCCAAAGCACAAAGGGCGCCAACTTCATAGATGGCGCCCAGTGGGCCTCCGCCCGCCAAGGCCAAACCGATCCTCGGTTGGCTCATGGTCGCAGAGAGTTGGAGTGCTTAGGCTTGAGCGGCTTGCTCGGCGGCCGGTGCTGAGGCGGCCTTCTTGGTGGCCGGGGCGCGCTTGGCCGGGGCGGCCTTCTTGGCGGGCGTGGCAGCCGCCTTCTTTGCCGGAGCGGCAGCCTTCTTGGCCACGGCCTTGACGGTCACCTTCACGGGTGCGGCCTTGGTGACGGCCTTGACGGCGGTCTTCTTGGCGGGCGCGGCCTTGGCGACAACCGCCTTCTTCGCGGCGGCAGCCTTCTTGACGACGGCCTTCTTGGCCTTGACAGCGGGCGCGGCCTTCTTGAGGCCAGCCGAGACGGCCAGGTCGTCGATGCGCTTGATCAGGCTCTGCACGTCGCTGGCCGAGGGCACGTTCAAGGTCTTGAGCGCCTTGGCGACGCGCTGCTCGAAGATGGATTCCAGCTTGTCCCAGTGCTGGCCGGCCTTGGCGCCGACATCACCGGCCACGCCGCTCATCTTGCTGGCCACGGCGCTGAGCTTTTCCTCAGCGGCGGATTGGGTCTTCTTCTGCAATTTGAGTCCTTCCGAAACGAGGGCCTCGAAAACCTTGCCACCCTCGCCCTGGGCCTTGGAGAAGGATGCCAGACCGGCAGCCCAGATCTGCTGGGCGCTGTCCTTGACGTTTTGCGCCATTGCGCTGTCGAGCAGGCCAGCGGGGAAGCCGGTGGCGGCCGCAGCCTTCTTCTTGTCAGCCATCTTCTGGAGCTTCTTGACCATGGGGTGTCCTTGCGAGTTAGCGAATTGCCGACGCACTGTAGCGGCGGCATCCCGCGCCAGCACGGCCATTCCTAGTGAGTGCGCTCTATGTCGCCCCTCGGGAAAGTGCCCAGCGAGACGCCGGGAGCGCTGGTGAAGAATCAGCGCGGATCACCCCATCCAACAAGCAGGAGACCCGCATGCAGTATTTCGTCACTGGCGCCACCGGCTTCATCGGCAAGCGACTCGTCAAGAAGTTGCTGGCGCGGCGCGGCAGCACGGTCCATTTCCTGATGCGTGAGGAGAGCGCGGGCAAGCTGCCCGACCTGCTCGCCTACTGGGGTGTCTCCAAGACCCGCGCGATCCCTGTCTACGGCGACCTTACCGGCAAGAAGCTCGGCGTGGCCAGCGACGTGATCAAGAGCCTCAAGGGCAAGATCGACCACCTCTATCACCTGGCTGCGGTCTATGACCTGGGTGCCGACGAGGAGTCGCAGGTCGCGGTGAACATCGAGGGCACGCGCAGCATGGTGGAGTTCGCCCAGGCCATCGACGCGGGTCATGTGCACCATGTGTCATCGATTGCGGCCGCAGGCCTGTACGAAGGGGTGTTTCGCGAGGACATGTTCGAGGAGGCCGAGAACCTCGACCACCCCTACTTCATGACCAAGCACGAGAGCGAGAAGATCGTGCGCAAGGAGTGCCGGCGGCCGTGGACGGTCTACCGCCCCGCGCTGGTGGTGGGCGACTCCACCTCCGGCGAGATGGACAAGATCGACGGCCCTTACTACTTCTTCAAGCTGATCCAGCGCATGCGCCAGATCCTGCCGCCGTGGATGCCCAGCGTCGGCCTGGAAGGCGGCCGCATCAACATCGTGCCGGTGGACTTCGTCGTCGATGCGCTCGACCACATCTCGCACAAGGTCAGCAAAGGCCAGGGCTGCTACCACCTGGTGGACCCGCAGGGCTACCGCGTCGGCGATGTGCTGGACATCTTCAGCAAGGCCGCGCATGCGCCCAAGATGAACCTCTTCATCAACGCGGCGCTGATGGGCTTCATCCCCAAGAGCGTCAAGAAGGGCCTGATGGCGCTGGCGCCCGTGCGCCGCATCAAGAACGCGGTGATGAAGGACCTCGGCATTCCCGAGGACATGATGACCTTCATCAACTACCCCACGCGCTTCGACTGCCGCGACACCGAGGCGGCGCTGAAGGGCTCGGGCATCGCCTGCCCCGACCTGAACGACTACGCCTGGCGGCTGTGGGACTACTGGGAGCGTCATCTCGACCCGGCCCTCTTCATCGACCGGTCCTTGCGTGGCGCGACCGGCGGCAAGGTGGTGCTGGTGACCGGCGGCTCCTCCGGCATCGGCCTGGCCGCGGCCATCAAGTTCGCCGAGGCCGGCGCCATCACGCTGATCTGCGCGCGTGACGAAGCCAAGCTGGCCGAGGCGGTCAGGGAGATCAAGGACAAGGCCGGCAAGGACGCTCAGATTCACAGTTATGCCTGCGACATCGCCGACGAGGCCGGCTGCGCCGGGCTCATCCAGTGGTGCAACGACGAGTTCGGCGGCGTCGACTTCCTCATCAACAACGCCGGCCGCTCCATCCGCCGCGCCATCGAGAGCAGCTACGACCGCTTCCACGACTTCCAGCGCACGATGGACCTGAACTACTTCGGCTGCCTGCGCGTGACCATGGGCCTGCTGCCCGGCATGGTGGCCAAGAAGAAGGGCCATGTCGTCAACATCAGCTCCATCGGCGTGCTGACCAATGCACCGCGCTTCAGCGCCTATGTGGCCAGCAAGGCCGCGCTGGACGCCTGGACGCGCTGCGCCTCCAGCGAGTTCGCCGACACCGGCGTGACCTTCACCACCATCAACATGCCGCTGGTGCGCACGCCGATGATCGCCCCCACGGCCATCTACAAGAACGTGCCGACGCTGGCGCCCGAGGAGGCCGGCGACATGATTGCGCAGGCCTGCATCAACAAGCCGGTGCGCATCGCCACGCGCCTGGGCATCTCGGGCGAGATGCTGCATGCCGCCGCACCCCGCATCGCCCAGATCGTCATGAACACCACCTTCCGCATGTTCCCCGACAGCTCGGCCGCCAAGGGCGACAAGTCCGGCAAGTCCGGCCTGTCGCCCGAGGCGATTGCCATGCAGCAGATGATGCGAGGCATCCACTTCTGAGCAGCGACACTCGACACGGGCCCGGCTTCGGCCGGGTCTTTTCATTCAGGGGACAAATCAGATGCTGAGAGGACAACGCGTCGGCCTGCGCTACGTCACCGAGGACGACCTGCCCTGGCTGAAGCGCACGACCGGCGACCCGCAGGTGCGCGGGCCCTTCCTGGGATCGCGCATGATGACGCCGCATGCGGTGGAGCAGCGCTGGAAGGACAGCGGCTTCGCCAATGAAGACGCCGAGCGGCTGCTGATCTGCCACCTGCTCGACGGCAGCGTCATCGGCGATGTGGTGCACTTTGCCGCCGCTCGCTACACGACGGCGCGCGAGATCGGCTGGACGCTGGCCGATGTCTCGATGCGCGGGCAGGGCCTGGCCAGCGAGGCGGCATCGCTGCTGGTCGACTACCTGTTCGAGAACTGGCCGGTGAACCGCCTGTCCTGCGGCATGTCGGTGCACAACCATGCCTCGCGGCGCGTGGCCGAGAAGTGCGGCTTCAAGCATGAGGGCATCCAGCGTGGCGTCGTCTTCGTGGCCGGCCAGTACGTGGACTGCCATGCGTTGGCGCTGCTGCGCAGCGACTGGCTGGCGATGAAGGGCAGGCCTGCGTGAAAGCCAAGGAGTTCGACCTCATCGTCTTCGGCGCCACCGGCTTCACCGGCCGGCTGGTGGCCGAATACCTGCACCTCAGCGGCGCGGACGGCGCACGCTGGGCGATTGCCGGGCGCAGCCTCGACAAGCTCGCCAAGGTGCGCGACGAGCTGCACCTGCCGCCTTCGGTCGCGCTGCTGAAGGCCGATGCGAACGACGCTGCTGCTTTGAAGGCCTTGGTCGCACGCACCCGCGTCGTCATCACGACGGTCGGCCCCTACCAGCTGCACGGCGAGCCGTTGGCCACGGCCTGTGCGGAAGGGGGGACCGACTATGTCGACCTCTGCGGCGAACCGTTGTGGATGGCCCGCATGATCGACAAGCTCACGCCGCTCGCGCAGAGGAGCGGCGCGCGCATCGTCTTCTCCTGCGGCTTCGACTCCATCCCCTTCGACCTTGGCGTTGTCTACCTGCAGGCCGAAGCGCAGGCCCGCTTCGGCGCGCCGCTGCCCGAGGTGCGCGGCCGGGTCGCGCGGCTCAAGGGCACGTTCTCCGGCGGCACCTTGGCCAGCATGATGGAGACCATCGAGGCCGTGCGCCGCGAGCCCGGCCTGATCAAGCTCATGACCAACCCCTTCGCCCTGGCCGGCGGCTTCAAGGGCCCGCGCCAGCCGAACGACCAGGGCGCCGACTTCGACGACTGGGCCGACGCCTGGGCCGGCCCTTTCGTGATGGCCACCATCAACACCAAGAACATCCACCGCAGCAACGCCCTGCGCGGCCACCCCTGGGGGCGGGGCTTCGTCTACAGCGAGAAGCTGCTGACCGGCAAGCCCGGTCAGGGTGACAAGGGCCGCAGGAAGGCCAAGGCGCTGGCGCGCTTCACCCAGCTGCAAAACCTGGCCCTGGGCTTCGGACCGACGCGGGCGCTGCTGCGCCGCTTCGTGCTGACCCAGCCGGGCGACGGCCCGGGCAAGGCCGCGCGCGAGGCCGGCCGCTACGAGGTCTGGTTTGCCGGGCGGGCGGCCGGCGGCCAGACGCTGCGCGCCATCGTCAAGGGCGACCGCGACCCCGGCTACGGCTCGACCTGCAAGCTCATCAGCGAGGCGGCTTTGTGCCTGGTGCGCGACGTGAGCCATGACGCGACGCCGGGCGGCGTGTGGACACCTGGCAGCGCCATGGGCCTGGCCCTGGTGCGCCGCGTGCAGGCCCGCGCCGGGCTGAGCTTCGAGATCGCGGCCTGATGACAACCCGCTGGGCCATTGCGCAGCCGCGCATGCATGGGTCGCTGGAAGGCAACCTGGCCGAGACGCTGGCGACGCTGAAAGCGGCAAAGTCGGCCGGAGCGAATGGCTGCGTCTGCACGGAGCTGACGGTGACGGGCTTTCACCGGCGCCTGGCCGGGCTGCCCGGAACGTCTCGATCGCTGCACGCTGCACATGGAGGCTGCGTGTGAAGACACCCGCGCTTCAATGGGACGATCTGCGCATGGTGCTGGCCATTGCGGAGCACGGCACGCTGTCGGCGGCCGCGCTGCAACTCAACATCAGCCACCCGACGCTGTCGCGGCGCTTGCAGGGCATCGAGCGACGCCTGGGTACGCGTTTGTTTGATCGGCTGCCCACCGCGCTGCGCCCCACGGAGGCCGGCGACGCGGTGCGGCAGCTGGCGCTCAGGTGGCGCGACGATGCGGCCGCGCTGGAGCGCCGCATCGGCGGCCTGGATGCCGCCGCTGACGGCCCCGTGAAGCTCACCGCGCCGGATGCCGTGGCGGAGTACCTGCTGCCCGACATGCTCGCGTCGATCTGCCGCACCCATGCCGGTTTGCAGGTCGAATTGCTGGTGGCCAACCAGGTACTGTCGCTGTCGCAACGCAAGGCGGATATCGCGCTGCGCGTCACCAGCAAACCGGACGATTCGCTGACCGGCCGGCAGGTCGGATCGGTCGCGATGGCGGTGTACGTGGCGAGTGACCTGGCTGACCGCGCCGCCGAGGGCGGCGGCATGCCGTGGGTGGGCTTCGACGCGGCGCTGGCATGCAGCGGCCCTGCCGTCTGGCTGGCCCAGCACGCGCCGCAGGGCGGCGTCCGCTTGCGCGCCAACACCTTGCTGGGTGCGGCCCGAGCCGTGCGCGCCGGCATCGGCTGCGGCGTGCTGCCCTGTTTCGTCGGCGGTGCGTTGCCGGGCGTCGTGCGACTGGGCGGACCCCTGCCCGAGTTGGTTCAGCCGCTGTGGATGCTGATGCACCGCGATGCCGCAAGGCTGCCGCGCGTGGCGCGGGCGAGCCAGGCGCTGGCCGATCAGCTCCGGCTGGCGGCGCCGCGGTTGAACGGCGACGCTTGACCGGGTGGCTACATCAGCCGGGACAGGTGCGAGCCCCGCGTGGCCAGGTACTGCTCGAAGCGCCGGCCGTAGTCACTCGCCACGGCGCGCTGGACGCTGACGCGTTCGGCCAGCCGGCGGCGATAGGCGGACAGGCGGGGCAGGCCCGTGAAGGCGCCAAAGTCGGCAATCCGGTCGAAGCTGTCGAAAAGGCGGAACACGGGCGCGAGCGCGCTGTCGACCAGACTAAACCGGTCACCGTCGAAGTAGTTGCCGCCGCCGAGCTGTCGTTCGAGGGCGGCGAAGCGTCCTGTCAGCTCGGCGCGCTTGCGTTCGAAGGACGCCTCGTCCGGTGCCGAATAGAAGGCGAATATGTCGCCGACGAGGGCCGAAGCGAACTCGACCCAGGCACGGTCCCGGGCGCGCGCCGCAGGCTCGGCCGGCAGCAAGGGCACCGCGGGCGAGACCTCCTCGATGTATTCGCAGATCACGGCAGACTCGAACACAACGGTATCGCCGTGACGCAGCACCGGCACCTTGCCCAGTGGCGAAAGGTTGAGGAACCAGGCCGGCTTGTCGGCAAGATCGATGTAGGTGCGTTCGAAGGCGATGCCCTTTTCACCGAGTTGGATGGCAGCGCGCTGGGTGTAGGGGCAGAGGTGGTTGCTGATCAGTTCGAAGGCGTGCATGGCGGAGCCGGTCGTGAAGGGAGGCTCCACGGTAGGCGGCGGTGCCGAATGGCGCCATTGAGAAGATGTTCAGCCCGTTGTGCAGAATTGTTCTGCCATCCCGTCAGGGACCGAAGCAAGGCATGGGTGGGGCGCACAGCGACCCCGGCAACGCGGCAGCGTCACGCCGATCCCCGGCCCGGCTGGTTGGGGCAGGCAAGGGCGCATGCGACGCGCGGACCAGCATGGCAACCGGATCCGCAGTGCTGCTGTCAGTCCCGCCCGGCGGGCCGCTCGAAGCCGTTGTCCACCCAGGCCTCGGCATTGGCCTGGCTGAGCTTGAAGCCGGCGGCCACCTTGACCTGGGCTAGGCGCTGGTCGGCCGCGTCGAAGGCGCTCAGCCAGGCATAGGGGTCGTCCTCGGCGGGCACGATCTCCAGCGTGATCTTCAGCCAGTTGCCGTCGCGCGCCACATAGAGCGCCTTGTTCAGCTGCGCATGCAATTGCTGCTCGTGGCGGCGAATGACTTCGGAGGCCGTCTTGACCAGGGTGTTGAAGGCGTTGACGTCCAGCGGCTTGGGGTTCTTCTTGTCGCGGCCCATGGTCCAGGGGCCGACCAGGGCGGGTTCGCTCTGCCCGGCCTTGAACATCGCGACGGCCCAGCCTTCGTCGTCCTCGTTCTTGATGACCTGGGCGGTCCAGCCGTTGTCGCGCCAGAGGCGCGCTTCGAAAAGGGGCTCGTCCTGATCGACGCTGCTCATGCCTTCAAGCCCTTGGCCAGCAGTTCGGCCACGAGAGCGTTGATGCCGCCTTCATGGCCGGCGGCGCGTTCGCGCAGCTGTTCGGTCAGTTCGGCAGGCAGCTTGCAGGCAAAGGGCACCAGGCCGGCGGCGGCATCCAGTTTGCGTTGGGCCTTGCGGTCGGGCAGCGCCGCAGCGGCTTGGCCGAAACGGCCGGGTGTCGCCTTGCCGCGCATCGCGCTGTCCAGCTTCATGCCGGCGACGCGTTCCAGATCGGTTTTCTTCATGCTCATGGGTCGGATTGTCCTTGTTCAGGGCGGCCTGGTCCGGAGCATCAACAAAGGGCCGCGTCCAGCGCGGGCGCGGCACGAGCCTGGCTGTCGTCAGCCGTTGCTGTGCGGGACCACGGCCGGCGCGCGCGTGACGCGGGTCTTGCCGCCGGTGGTCACCAGGATGACGGGGTCACCGCTGTTGAAGCTCTCGGCGCCCTTGGCCTGGATGACCGAGCGGCGCTCGCCGTTGCGCAGCTGGACGATGATTTCCAACGCATCCTCACGCGTGGCCGAGCGCTCGATGGCGTTGCCGATGACGGCACCGGCCACCGCGCCGAGGACGCCGACAATCTGGCCTTCACGTCGGCCGCCGACCGAGCTGCCGGCAATGGCGCCGGTGACACCACCCGCCACACCGCCGATGCCGCTCTGCGAGCCGTCGACGGTCACCGGGCGCGAAGACAGCACGGTCGCGTCCTGCACCTGCGACAGACGCTGCGCATCACCGCGCTGGACGACATCGGGACTGGTCGTCGAGCAGGCCGAAAGCACCAGGGCGGCGGCCAGGGTGACGGAAGTCATGAGCTTGGACATTCGATTCTCCTTGGGCAAAACGGCAGCCCAACGTTCGCAATTGTCCTGCCGTTGACGGCTCGACGCTCTCGGCTACAACTATTTACCGTCCGCCGTCAACGGAGCGCGCGCGAGTCATCCATGCAAGCGTGAACTGCGCGGCACACTCGCCAGCAGAAACTCCATCTGGTCAGCCAGGATGCGGCGGCCACGCAGGATCATGTCCTCGTGCAGGCTGGGCACATAGGGCAGGTAGAGCAGGCTCATGTTGGCCTCTTCCGGCAGGCGGCTGCCCTTGCGGCCATTGCAGGGCCGGCAGGCGGTGATGCAGTTCATCCAGGTGTCGTAGCCGCCGCGCGAGGTCGGATGAATGTGCTCGCGCGTCAGGTCTTCGGGCAGGCAGCGGTGCCCGCAGTAGGCGCAGATGAAGCGGTCGCGCACGAAGAGCTTGCTGTTGGTCAGTGCGGGAGCCTGGCGCCAGGCCCGGCTGGGCACCGCGCCGCGGACGGCAATGATGGGGTGGACCTCGATGCGCGACTGCCGCCCGCTGATGCGCTGCCAACCGCCACGCAGCACCTGGCAGGGGTCGCCCAGCGTCCAGGCAATGCCGTCGCAGGCATAGATCACGGCCGCTTCACGGGTGGTGATCCAGGCCTGAGGCCGGCCAGAGACATCGAGTTGGAGCACATCCACAGAAGTCAACCTCCAGGCCGGAGACTACTTCAGAAGCCGCTTGCCCCTCAAGCGTGCGCCCATGACACATGGGCGTCCGCGGGTGTTCCCTAGGTTGTTGGCAGTATTAGGCACATCACCCTAGGAAATCACGGGGTGATGCTGGCGCTGTCGCGGGAGCGACCTGCAAAATAGAACGATCGTTCGTTTTATTCCTGACCTCCCTCCGCCCGTGTCCACGCTGCCAGTCACCGCCAAGAAGACCGCCCCGCTGCGCGTTGCGAAGCCGGCGCGTGTTGCGCGTTCGCTTCAGAAGGGCCAGCAGACCCGCGCCGCCATCCTTGAGGCCGCCCTGGGCCTGGCCTCGCACATGGGCCTGGAGGGCCTGTCCATCGGCGCACTGGCCGACGTGACGGGCATGAGCAAGTCGGGCGTCTTCGCTCACTTCGGCTCGCGGGAGGAGTTGCAGATCGCCGTCGTCACGGAGTACCACGCCAAGTTCGAGGAAGAAGTCTTCTTCACCGCCATCCGCGAGCCGCGCGGCCTGCCGCGGCTGCGTGCGATGTTCGAGCGCTGGGTGCGGCGCGTGTCGGTCGAGGTCGACTCCGGCTGCATCTACATCAGCGGGGCGGTTGAGTTCGACGATCGGCCCGGCCCGGTGCGCGACGCGCTGGTCGCGATGGTCAAGGCCTGGCATGCGGCGCTGCAGAAGGCCATCCAGCTGTCCATCGGCGAAGGCCATCTGAAGACCGACGCCGACGTCGAGCAGATCTGCTTCGAGTTGCACGGCCTGATCCTCTCCCTGCACCACGACGCACGCTTCATGCGCATCCCCGGCGCGCTCGCGCGGGCCGGGACCGGTTTCGACCGGACCATCCAGTTTTATGCCACGCCGGCCGGGCTCGACCTCGAGCTGCGCTGCAAGGCTCCCAAGAATGGCGCCGCCAGGCGCTGAACCGATTCACCACCCCACCATCGTTCCAGGAGTACCCGATGCCCCAGTACACCCCGCCCATGCGTGACATGCAGTTCGTCATGCACGAGCTGCTGAACGTCGTCGACGAGCTGAAGATGCTGCCCGGCCACGCAGACATCGACGCCGACACGATCAACGCGGTGCTCGAGGAAGGTGGCAAGTTCGCTGCCGAAGTCATCGCCCCCATCAACCTCAGCGGCGACGCCGAGGGCTGCACGCTGGACAAGACGACCCATGAGGTGACGCCGCCCAAGGGCTTCAAGGATGCCTACAAGCAGTACGTCGAAGGCGGCTGGCCGTCACTTTCCTGCGACCCGGAATTCGGTGGGCAGGGCCTGCCGCACCTGGTGAACCAGTTTTTCTACGAGATGCTGAACTCGGCCAACCAGGCCTGGACGATGTACCCCGGCCTCAGCCACGGCGCCTATGAGGCCCTGCACGCCCACGGTACGCCAGAGCAGCAGGCCACCTACCTGCCCAAGCTGACCAGCGGCGAGTGGACCGGCACCATGTGCCTGACCGAGCCGCACTGCGGCACCGATCTCGGCATGCTGCGCACCAAGGCCGAGCCGCAACCCGACGGCACCTACAAGCTCACTGGCGCCAAGATCTTCATCTCGGCTGGCGAGCACGACATGGCCGACAACATCATCCACCTGGTGCTGGCCCGCCTGCCCGACGCGCCGGCTGGGTCCAAGGGCATCTCGCTCTTCGTCGTGCCCAAGTTCAACGTCAACGCCGACGGCTCACTGGGCTCGCGCAACGGCATCTTCTGCGCCGGCCTGGAGCACAAGATGGGCATCCACGGCAACGCCACCGCGCAGATCGTGCTGGAGAACGCCAACGGCACGCTGGTGGGCCAGCCGAACAAGGGTCTGGCCGCGATGTTCGTGATGATGAACGCCGCCCGCCTGGGCGTGGGCAACCAGTCCCTCGGCCTGACCGAAGTGGCCTACCAGAACGCCGTCGCCTACGCGAAGGACCGCCTGCAGATGCGCGCGCTGAGTGGCCCGAAGGCGCCGGACAAGCCGGCCGACCCCATCATCGTGCACCCCGATGTGCGCAAGATGCTGCTGACCGCTCGCGCCTTTGCCGAGGGCGGCCGCATGCTGCAGGCCTACACGGTGCTGCAGCTGGACAAGGCGCTCAAGAGCGACGACGAGGACGAGCGCAAGGAATGCGACGCCGAAGTCGCGCTGCTGACGCCCATCATCAAGGCCTTCATCACCGACAACGGCTGGCTGGCCACGTCGCACTGCCTGCAGGTGTTTGGCGGCCACGGCTTCATCCACGAGTGGGGCATGGAGCAGTACGTGCGCGACGCGCGCATCAACATGATCTACGAGGGCACCAACACCATCCAGTCGCTGGACCTGCTGGGCCGCAAGGTGCTGGGCAACAACGGCGCCACGCTGAAGAAGTTCGGCAAGAAGATCGCCGCCTTCATCGAGGAAGAGGGCACCAACGAAGCCATGCAGGAATTCGTCAACCCGCTGGCCGACCTGGGCGACAAGGTCAACAAGCTCACGCAGGAACTCGGCATGAAGGCCTTTGGCAACCCCGACGAAGTGGGTGCCGCCGCAGTGGACTACCTGCGCGTCGTGGGCCACATGACCTTTGCCTACTTCTTCGCCCAGGCCGCCAAGATCGCGCTGGCCAAGAAGGACAGCGGCGACCCCTTCTACACCGCCAAGCTGGCCACGGCGCGCTTCTACTTCGCCAAGCTCCTGCCCGAGACGGCCAGCCTGATCCGCACCGCGCGCGCCGGCCTGGCACCGCTGATGGAAATGGAAGAGGCCCTGTTCTAAACCGCTTCAACAACGAGAACGCCCGATGAAATCCCTGTTCGCTGCTGCCCTGCTGTTGCCCTCGCTTGCGTTCGCGCAGGCCACACCCGTGGGCCTGTGGAAGACCATCGACGACGACGGCAAAACCGCGAAGTCGCTGGTCCGCATCAGTGAACAGGGGGGCACCCTGGTCGGCAGCATCGACAAGCTGCTCGACCCCAAGGATCCCGGCGACTCCAAGTGCGACAAATGCAGCGACGACCGCAAGGACAAGCCGGTCGTGGGCCTGCAGATCATCCGCGGCGTGAAGGCCGATGGTGAGGGCCTGTGGGGTGGCGGCGAAATCCTGGACCCGAATAACGGCAAGACCTACCGCACCCGCTTGAAGCCGGTGGACAGTGGCAAGAAACTGGAGGTGCGCGGCTATGTCGGCGCCCCTCTGTTCGGACGCACCCAGACGTGGATTCGCGTCGAGTGACGGATCTTTCAAGAATTACCAGGAGTACATCCCCATGAGTCGATTCCAAGTCCGCAAGGTCGCCGTGCTCGGCGCCGGCGTGATGGGCGCGCAGATCGCCGCCCACCTCGTCAACTGCAAGGTGCCGGTCGTGCTGTTCGACCTGCCCGCCAAGGAAGGCCCGAAGAACGGCATCGTGACCAAGGCCGTCGACGGCCTGAAGAAGCTCAAGCCCGCGCCGCTGGGCGACGCAAGCGAGGCGGCGCTGATCCAGCAGGCCAACTACGAAGAGCACCTGGAAGTCCTGCGCGGCTGCGACCTCGTCATCGAGGCCATCGCCGAGCGCATGGACTGGAAGCTCGACCTGTACACCAAGATCGCGCCCTTCGTGGCCCCGCACGCCATCGTCGCGTCCAACACCTCGGGCCTGAGCATCACCAAGCTCTCCGAAGTGCTGCCCGAAGCAATCAAGCCGCGCTTCTGCGGCATCCACTTCTTCAACCCACCGCGCTACATGGCGCTGGTCGAGCTGATCAACACGCCGACCACTCAAGCCGACATCCTCGACCAGCTCGAAGCCTTCGTCACCACGTCGCTGGGCAAGAGCGTCGTGCGCGCCCATGACACGCCCAACTTCGTCGCCAACCGCGTCGGTATCGCCGGCATGATGGCCACGATGATCGAGGCCGAGAAGTTCGGCCTGAGCGTGGATGTGGTCGACGACCTGACCGGCAAGAAGCTGGGCCGCGCCTCGTCGGGCACCTTCCGCACGGCGGACGTCGTCGGCCTGGACACCATGGCCCACGTCGTCAAGACCATGCAGGACAACCTCAAGGACGACCCGTTCTACAGCACCTATGCCACACCCAAGGTGCTGGCCGGCCTGATCGAAAAGGGCGCCCTGGGCCAGAAGACCGGCGCCGGTTTCTACAAGAAGGTCGGCAAGGACATCCAGCGCCTGGACTTCGCCACCGGTGAGTACGTCGCCGGCGGCAAGAAGGCCGACGAGATCGTCGCCCGCATGCTCAAGAAAGCCCCGGCCGACCGCCTGAAGCTGCTGCGTGAATCGACCAACCCGCAGGCCCAGTTCCTGTGGGCCATCCTGCGCGACAGCTTCCACTACGCCGCCGTGCACCTGAACACCGTGGCCGACACCGCTCGAGAAATTGACTTCGCGATGCGCTGGGGCTTCGGCACGACGCAAGGCCCGTTCGAGCTGTGGCAGGCAGCCGGCTGGAAGCAGGTCGCCGAGTGGATCTCCGCCGACATCGCCGACGGCAAGACGCTGTCCAGTGCGCCGCTGCCGGCCTGGGTGATGGAAGGCCCGGTCGCCGAGGCCGGTGGCGTGCACACGCCGGCAGGCTCGTGGAGCGCCGCCGAGGGCCGGTTCAAGCCGCGCAGCGAGCTGCCGGTCTACGAGCGCCAGGCCTTCCGTGAATCGCTGCTTGGCACCGGCGCCGCTGACCCGCTGAAGTCGGGCACCGAGCTGTTCAAGAACGAGGAGGTGCGCGTCTGGACGCAGGACGGCAACGTCGTCATCGCCTCCATCACCGCCAAGCTGCATCTGATCAGCCCGGCCGTCACCGAAGGGCTGCTGAAGGCGGTCGAGATTGCCGAGGCCGACTACAAGGGCCTGGTGATCTGGTCGCCGGACGACGTGTTCTCGGCCGGCGCCAACCTCGAAAGCCTGATGCCGGTCTTCATGAAGATGGGCAGTAAGGGCATCGCGCCGGAAGAGAAGAAGCTGCAGGACATGATGCTGCGCTTGCGCTATGCGTCCGTGCCGGTCGTTGCGGCGATGCGCGGCCTTGCACTCGGCGGCGGCGCCGAGCTGGCGGTGCATTGCGCGCGGCGTGTCGCTCATGTGGAAAGTTATGTCGGCCTGGTCGAAGTCGGCGTCGGGCTCATCCCCGGCGGTGGTGGCCTGACCTACATCGCCCGCCGCGCTGCCGAGATGGCAGCCGCTGGCAATGCCGGCGCCGACATCCTGAGCTTCCTGAAAGACGGCTTCCTGACTGCTGCAACCGCCAAGGTTGCGACCTCGGCGCACGAAGCCAGGAAGAACGGCTTCCTGCTGGAGTCCGACATCATCGTGCCGCACAAGGACGAGCTGCTGCACGTGGCCACGGCCACCGCGCTGGGCTTGGCCGAGGCCGGCTATCGCCCGCCGCACAAGGCGCTGTTCCCTGTGGCCGGCCGCAGCGGCATCGCCACCATCAAGGGCCAGGTGGCCAATATGCGCGACGGCGGCTTCGTCAGCGAGCACGACTTCCACCTGGCTGCGGCGATTGCCGACGTGGTCTGCGGTGGCGAGGTCGAGGCGGGTTCCCTCGTCACCGAGGAGTACCTGATGGCGCTCGAGCGCAAGCACTTCTGCTCGTTGCTCGACCACCCCAAGACCCAGGAGCGGATCATGGGCATGCTCCAAACCGGCAAGCCCGTGCGCAACTGAGATTGATGTCGTGAACCGGCTTCAACGCACCCTCGCCAAGCTGGACGGCCTGCCGTCCGCGCTGCGTGGGCCTGCGCGCAACTTCGCGCTGCGCCGCGCCGTGCCCTTCACCGGCACGGCGGGGCTGGACTTCGTTGCGCTCACCGCTGAGTGCAGCGAGATCCGCGTGGCCAATCGCCGCCCGGTGCAGAACCACATCCAGGGCGTGCATGCGGCCGCGATGTCGCTGCTGGCCGAGACCGCCACCGGCATGGTGGTGGGCATGAATGTGCGTGATGACTGCCTGCCGCTGTGCAAGTCGCTGCAGGTGAATTTCCGCAAGCGTGCGACGGGCGGCCTGGTCGCCAAGGCGCATCTGACGGACGCCCAGCGCGCCAGCATGGCCAGCGACACCAAGGGTGAAGTGCGGGTTGCCGTGACCGTGACCGACGAAGCCGGCATCGAGCCGATCGAGTGTGAATTTGTCTGGGCCTGGGTGCCCAAAGAGAAGCCCCAGGCTTAAAGGAAAAATCATGAGCAAGCAAGTCCAAGACGCCTACATCGTTGCCGCCACCCGCCTGCCCATCGGCAAGAGCGGCCGCGGCTACTTCAAGAACACCCGCCCCGACGAGATGCTCGTCAAGGTCATGCAGGCCGTGCTGGCGCAAGCCCCCGGCCTGGACCCGGCGGCCATTGAAGACGCCATCGTCGGCTGCTCCTTCCCTGAGGGCGAGCAGGGCATGAACATCGCCCGCGTGGCCTCGGTGCTGGCGGGGCTGGGCCCCACCATCGGGGGCGTGACGATCAACCGCTACTGCGCCTCGGGCATCACCGCCGTGCAGATGGCCGCTGACCGCATCCGCGTCGGCGAGGCCGACGTGATGTTTGCCGGCGGCGTCGAGTCGATGTCGATGATCCCGATGGGTGGCAACAAGCCCTCGCTGAGCCCGCTGATCTTCGAGAAGGACGAGAACATCGGCATCGCCTACGGCATGGGGCTGACGGCGGAGAAGGTCGCTGCGCAGTGGAAGATCAGCCGCGAAGCGCAGGACGCGTTCTCGGTGGAATCGCACCGCCGTGCCGTGGCCGCCATGGCCGCCGGCCACTTCGATGCCGAGATGACGCCTTTCGATGTCGTCGAGCGCACGCCCAATCTGGCCGACGGTTCTGTCAACGTGAAGACCCGCACCGTCAAGCTCGACGAAGGCGCGCGGCCCGACACCAGCCTGGAAGGCCTGGCCAAGCTCAAGCCCGTGTTCGCCGCCAAGGGCAGCGTCACGGCCGGCAACAGCTCGCAGACCAGCGATGGCTCGGGCGGCCTGCTGATCGTCAGCGAGGCGGCGCTCAAGCGCTACAACCTGACGCCGCTGGCCCGCTTCGTGTCCTTCGCCGTGCGCGGCGTGCCGCCCGAGATCATGGGCATCGGCCCCATCGCCGCCATCCCGGTCGCGCTGAAGGCCGCCGGCATCACGGCCGCCGACCTGGACTGGATCGAGCTGAACGAAGCCTTCGCCGCGCAGTCGCTGGCCGTGCTGAACGACCTCGACAGCAAAGGCATCGAGCTGGACCGCGCCAAGGTCAACCCCAACGGCGGCGCGATCGCGCTGGGCCACCCGCTGGGCGCCACCGGCGCCATCCGCGCGGCCTCGGTCATCCACGGCCTGCGCCGCACCGGCGGCAAGTACGGCATGGTGACGATGTGCGTCGGTGCCGGCCAGGGTGCCGCCGGCATTTTCGAGAGGATGTGACCCACCCCCTACCGGCTTCGCCGGCCCCCTCAAGGGGGCGCCCTCGACGCCCGGCAAGGCCGGTTCCGTGAGGGCCACTGGGGAAGGCACCACCCGACAACAAGGGCCTGCTCACGACAGGCAGTGCCAAGCATGAATAGACGCAAGTTGCTCAGATCGACGACGATGTTGCTCGCAGCGCCGGTCGCTTCGACCCTGCTGACCGGCTGCACCGGCAGGCTGAAAACGTTCACGACCTGGAAGCAGGGCCAGCAGGCCGTGCTGGATCTGCTGTTTGTTCCGAAGGTCGTGCAGGGCAATGCCTGGAACCTGAGCCAGGTGCTGCAGCATCTGGCCCAGAGCATCGAGTACTCGATGCAGGGCTATCCGGTGCTCAACGGGGCCTGGTTCCGTTCCACCATCGGCTCAGCGGCCTTTGCGGTCTTCAATGCGCGCGGCACGATGAGCCACGACCTGGCCGAACCCATTCCCGGCGCGCCGCCGCTGGACGCCTCGCAGACCTTGAAGACCTCGGTGCAGCGCCTGCTCGACGCGATGGACGCCTTCGCCCAGTTCAACGGCACACTGCGCCCTCATTTCGCCTACGGTGAGCTGACCAAGCCGCAGTACGAGCGAGCCCATCTGATGCACCTGGCCAATCACTGGACGCAGTTCCACGCCAAGACGGCTGTGGCCTGACGTCGCCCGCTTGACGCTGCGCCTGGTGCCGATGCCGTCCAATAGCGCCAGCACCATCTGCCGCAAGGAATTCACATGACCATCAAGAGCTATACCGTCAACGGCATCGCGACCCTCGAGATCGCTCGCCCCGAGAAGAAGAACGCCATCACCCAGGCCATGTACCAGGCCATGGCCGAGGCGCTGCGCGCTGCCGATGCGGACCCCGCCGTGCGCGCCGTGCTGATCACCGGTCAGCCCGGCATCTTCACATCCGGCAACGACCTTGAAGACTTCATGAGCGCGCCGCCGCGCGGCGAGGACGCACCGGTCTTCCAGTTCATGCACGCCCTGGTGGACAGCGGCAAGCCCGTCGTCGCGGCGGTCACGGGTGCCGCCATCGGCATCGGCACGACGATGCTGCTGCACTGCGACCTCGTCTTCGTCGCGGATGACGCGCGCCTGGCCATGCCCTTTGTCGGCCTGGGCCTGGTGCCGGAATTTGCCTCCAGCCATATCGTGCCGCAGTTGATGGGCAACCGCCGTGCGGCCGAGAAGCTGCTGCTCGGCGACCCCTTCACCGGTGAGCAGGCGGTGGAATGTGGCATCGCCAACCGCGTGCTGCCGGGCAGCGAGGTGGTCAACCACGCCCGCCGCATCGCCGAGCGCTTCAACACGCTGGCGCCCGGCGCCGTGCGCGAGAGCAAGAAGCTGATCCGCGACCCGCTGCGCGCGGCCGTCAAGGAAGCCATCGCGCGGGAAGCCGAGATCTTCGGCGCGCGCCTGCGCAGCCCCGAGGCGATGGAGGCCTTCCAGGCCTTCTTCCAGAAGCGCGCACCGGACTTCTCCAAATTTTCCTGACCGTCTCCAAGATCGCGCTTGGGCCCCTGCTTGTCCTGCAGGGCCGGCGCGTTCGGGCGACTGCGCTGCGCCTGCCTGAAGCGGCCGGGCCACGGGTGGTGGACGGCACGGCGCTGCGCCTGCTCATCGTCGGCGATTCGTCCGCTGCCGGCGTGGGCGCATCGCATCAGGACGAAGCCCTGGCCGGCCAGCTCGCGCGCTTGCTGGCCACACGCCTGGGCCAGCCGGTGGGTTGGCAACTGCTTGCCCGCAGCGGCTACCGCAGCGAACAGGCGCTGGCCGCGTTGCAGGCCGCCGACCTCGTACCCGCCGACGTGCTGATCACGGCACTGGGCGTCAACGATGTCGTCGACCAGGTCGCGCCGCAGCGGGCGATCGCCGCACTTGACTGCATCCACGCCTTGGCCACGTCGCGCGCCGGTGTGCGCCTGGCCGTGCATTGCGGCGCACCGCCCATGCAGACCTTTCCGCTGCTGCCGCAGCCGCTGCGCTGGTTCTTCGGCCGGCAGGCGGCCCGCTTCAATGCAGCGCTGGCGAAGGCGATGACCGGCCGTGCGCACCGGCGCGTCGTGCTGCTGCCCGAGGCCATGCAGCGCAACGCCGCCGCGCTGATGGCCGAGGACGGCTTTCACCCCGGCCCGCGCGGCTATGCGCTTTGGGCTGAGACGCTGGCCGACCAGATAGAAGCAGGGCTGCGCTGATCCGCTGTCTTGGACCGGCGGTGGGCCAATCGGTGCGCCATCGCCCGGGTCAGGGCTTCACGGTGCGCGGCTTGCCTTCGCGGTCGATGGCCACGAAGGTGAGATTCGCCTCGGTCACCTTGACGACGTGCGGGTTCTCGGGGTCGCGCTCCGCCATCACCTCGACATGCACCGTGATCGACGTGCGGCCAACCCGCGTGACCGTCGCATAGAAGCTCAGCAGGTCGCCGATGGAGACCGGCTGCTTGAAGATGAACTCGTTGACGGCCACGGTGGCGACGCGGCCACGCGACAGGCGCGCCGGCATGATGGAGCCGGCAATGTCCACCTGCGCCATGATCCAGCCGCCGAAGACGTCGCCGTTGGCGTTGGCGTCGGCCGGCATCGGCATGACGCGCAACACCAGTTCGCGCGTGCCGGCCTGATATTGAACGGGGATTGAATCCAGGGTCATTGCGGTCACTTGTGACAATCGTCGTCCTTCATTCTCGGTCCTGCGCTTGCGATCCCTCACTTCAGCATCATCCGTGCCACCCGCCGCCGCCGCCGCCCCCACGCCTCGCGGCGACTGGGGCACGGTCAGGCGGCTGCTGCCCTACCTCTGGCTCTACCGCTGGCGGGTCGGGCTCGCGCTGGCCTTCATGGTCGGTGCCAAGTTCAGCAACGTCGGCGTGCCGCTGCTGCTGAAGAACCTGGTCGACAAGCTCGATCTCAAGCCGGGCCAGCCCGAGACCCTGCTGGTCGTGCCGCTGGGCCTGTTGCTGGCCTATGGCGCGCTGCGGCTGACGACCTCGCTGTTCACCGAACTGCGCGAGCTGATCTTCGCCAAGGCCACCGAGGGCACGGCGCGAAGCATCTCGCTGCAGGTGTTCCGGCATCTGCACGAGCTGAGCCTGCGCTTCCACCTTGAACGCCAGACCGGCGGCATGACGCGCGACATCGAGCGCGGCACGCGGGCCGTGCATTCGCTGATCAGCTATTCGCTCTACAGCATCGTGCCGACGCTGATCGAGGTGGTGCTGGTGCTGACGCTGCTGGGCGTCAAGTTCGACGTCTGGTTCGCTGGCATCACCATCGCCGCGTTGGTGGTCTACATCGGCTTCACCGTCGTCGTCACCGAGTGGCGCACCAAGTTCCGCAAGGTGCTCAACGAGCTGGATTCGGTGGCCCACAGCAAGGCCATCGATTCGCTGCTGAACTACGAGACCGTCAAGTACTTCAACAACGAGGGCTTTGAGGCGGTGCGCTACGACGAGAGCCTGGAGAAGCTGCGCCGCGCGCAGCTCAAGAGCCAGACGACCTTGTCCATGCTCAACGTCGGCCAGCAACTCATCATCGCCACGGCCCTGGTGCTGATGCTGTGGCGAGCCACGCAAGGCGTCGTGGACGGGCGCATGAGCCTGGGCGACCTGGTCATGGTCAACGCCTTCATGATCCAGCTCTACATCCCGCTGAACTTCCTCGGTGTGATCTACCGCGAGATCAAGCAGGCGACCACCGACATCGAAAAGCTGTTCGGTCTGCTCGACCGCGACCGCGAGGTCGCCGATGCGGCCGCTGCGACCGAGCTGGCCGCGCGCGGCGGCAGCGTCGTCTTCGACGATGTGCGCTTCGCCTACGACCCCGTGCGGCCCATCCTGCACGGCGTCAGCTTCGAGATTCCGGCCGGCAAGAAGGTCGCCGTGGTCGGCCCCAGCGGCTCGGGCAAGAGCACGCTGGCGCGGCTGCTCTACCGCTTCTACGACATCGATGGCGGCCAGATCCGCATCGACGGCCAGGACATCCGCACCGTGACGCAGTCCAGCCTGCGCCGTGCCATCGGCATCGTGCCGCAGGACACCGTGCTCTTCAACGACACGGTGGCCTACAACATCGCCTACGGCCGCCCCGGCGCGAGCCTTGACGAGGTGGAAGGGGCCGCGCGCGCGGCGCACATTCACGGATTCATCAGCGCCACCCCGCTGGGCTACGACACCATGGTGGGCGAGCGTGGGCTGAAGCTGTCCGGTGGCGAGAAGCAGCGCGTGGCCATCGCGCGCACGCTGCTGAAGAACCCGCCCATCCTCATCTTTGATGAGGCGACGTCGGCGCTGGACTCGACCAACGAACGCGCCATCCAGGCGGAGCTGGAGGCGGTCGGCCAGAACAAGACCGTGCTTGTCATCGCCCACCGCTTGTCGACGGTCGTCGACGCGCACGAGATCCTGGTGCTGGAGCAGGGCCGCATCATCGAGCGCGGTCGGCATGAGGCCCTGCTGGCGCGCGGCGGGCGCTATGCCGAAATGTGGAAGCTGCAGCAGTCGGTGGATTGAGATCCCTCGCCCAGTCTTGCCGCGCTGAACGCGGGCAAGCCTGATCGGTCCCCCGAGGGGACGGCGATGCACGCGGCATTGAGCCGCTCGCACATCGCCCGAGCGGGCCGGCTGGGGTGCGGCCCGGCGCTTGGCCCGCAGGAATCGCGGCGCCCCACGCTGATCAATGTGGCTTCTTGGGCTTGTCGAAGCTCTTGGGCCGGTAGACGTTGCCGTCCCACTCGCCGTCGGCTCGCCCCTCGCCCTGCTGGGCCGATTGCCGCGCCTTGCGGATGACGCGCTCGGCCTCAAGGGCCGCCGCACGCGTCTGGCGCTGGCGGCGACGCCAGCCGGTGGCGCGGTCGATCTGGGCCCGGAACCAGCCACCCAGCCGCGCCACGGCGGCATCCACCCGGGCCCGTGCGCGGTAGGGCAGGGCCATGTGCAACGCCAGTGCGAGGCAGGTGGCAAGGCCGAGGGCGGCGAGCACGGTGCTGAACATGGCTTGAGTTTGACCTAAACCGCTGTCCGGGGCCACCTGTGTTGAAGGGGTGTCAGGCTTTCTGGCCGACGTTCTGGCGAATGGCCCACAACGCCAGCATGGCGTCAGGAATCTTCCGGCTCGCTGCGTCCCGCTCGGCGGCGCTGGCCTCCGCCAGGCCGCCGTCCTCGGCGGCAAGTGCGGCGATCGGCGCCAGCAGCTCGGCCGTGTCGTCGGCGTCGAACAGCGGCCCCCAGGCCTCGGGCGCCAGGTCCACGGCCAGGAGGAAGCCGGCCGCCCAATCCTCGGCGTCGGCGTACTCGGTGTCCTCATCCGCGCCGTCGGCAAAGCTGAAGATGGGCTCCCAGCCCTGCGGATGCTGGGTCCAGGCCGTGGCGATGGACTGCAGCTGCCGCAACACCAGCATGACGACCTTCTTGCGCTGCTTGCCACTGGCGAACGGCGCCGGCTCGGGCTCGCCATCACCGCCCCAGATCAAGGGCAGCCAGGCCTCGCCGGGCAAGTCGGCGAGATCCAGCCCCGGGGTCAGCAGCAGTCCGGCCAGGTAGCCGTCCAGCGCTTCGATGTTCATCGCGGCCTCGGTCGGCAGGGCGCCGAGCAATTCATCGAGGTCGTTGAGCTCCTCATCGGACAGCGGGCGGTTGTCGGAGGCAGGGTTGTAGTGGGGGTAGTTCATGCGCGTGGTCCGTTCAGCCGTGCCGGCCGTGGCGGCTCTTGGGTTTCTTGCTGTCGAGCTCGGTGAGCTGTGCCTTCAACAAAGCCATCAGCACGCGGGCGTTGGCCTCGGTCATGAGAACGAGGGTGCTGGGTTCGATGCCCTCGATGGGCGTCTTGGGGGCCACCGTGGCGTCCACCTTGAACATGAGCTGGCCATGCTGGTTGGCGGACGCGGCCTTGAATTTTTGAATCTCGATCTGATGCGTCTTCATCCCCTCATCTTGCCATTCCCCGCCGGCCGGCATAAGGTCGCCCCATGGCGCGGCCTGCTCGACTCGAGATTGCCGGCGCGGTCTACCTGATCGGCGCCCATTGCCCGTTCGAGAGCGGGCAGCAGGCGTTTGCCGACGATGCGGACCGCGCCGAGATGCTCGCACTGCTGGCCCAGGCCCTGCACCGCTTCGATGCCCAGGCCCTGGCGTATGCGCTGATGCCCGAGCATTACGACTTGCTGCTGTTCACGCGGCGCGCCAACCTGTCGCAGCTGATGCGCCATGTGAACGGCGTCTACACCCAGCACCAGCAGCGCCGTCATGGCTTCACCGGGCCGCTGTTCCAGGGACGCTTCCACGCCGTGCTGGTCGACCGCGAGCGCCATCTGCTGGATGCCTGCCGCTACGTCGACCTCAACCCGGTGCGCCTGCGTCTGGCGCGCGGTGCGGCCGACTGGCCGGGCTCCAGCTTCCGGGCCCTGGCAGGCATGGAGGCCGCGCCCGATTGGCTGGACGTCGATGGCCTGCACGGCCATCTGCTCGGCCGCCCGGCGACCACGCCCGCCCAGCACCGACTCGCCGGCGAGCGCTATGCGCGCCTGGTCGCGTCCGAACCTGGGCTGCAGCTTTGGCCCGGGCGCCTGCGTGAGCAGATCTTCCTGGGCGACGCCGAGTTCGCCGCACGCATGCGGGCCGCTGCTGGCACGCCCCGCCGCGCGGCGCGGCCCGCATTCGGCGAATGGTTGAGGCGCGCCGGCGGCATCCGCGAGCAGGCGCTGTGGCTGGCCCACACCCAGGGCGGCCTCGCCATGACCGACCTGGCCGGCCAGCTCGGCCTGTCGGTGTCGCGCGTCAGCCGCCTGATCGCATCGGCTGAAAGAGCGGTTTGACGCTGGGCCGCCGCACGCTGGTGCGGGCGGGCCTGCCATTGGCTGCCGGTGCCCAGCCGAGCTATGCGGGGCCCTCTTCGCGTGTGCAGGGGCTGTTCGCGACCGAGGCTGGCTGGCTCAATTGACGCGCGAGGTCGCCCAACGCATCGCCTGGGGCAACGCGGCCGAACTGTTCAGGCTCAAATGGCCTGAGTACCGGCCGTGATAAAGGCTGGTCAAGGTTAGCGATCGTTACGACGACGGCGCAGACGTCACCGGACGATGCCCAGGGTTCACGCGAGGAACAGGCGCTTGCCCGAAGGCGCCACAGCACCCTGACTTGCGACAGGCGGGCGGCGCGGCCTGCCGGAGCGCTTAAGCTGCTGGCCCCAGTCGAATGGAGACGACATGACCCTGCCTGCCCTGCCGCGGAACTGCCCCGCCTTGGCCGCTGCCATGAGCCCGCCGCCGCCGGCCACGAAGCCCTAGGCACCGCCGCCCGTGCTGCGTCAATACGCCCTCGTCCAGCACCTGCTGGCCCGTCCCTGGTTGCTGGCCCTCGTCGGCCTGCCGCTGGGCCTTTTTCTCATCGGCGTCATCGTCGCGGTCTTTCTGTGGCAGCAGCTGCCGGCGCTGGACGTACTGACCGACTATCAGCCCCACCAGCCGCTGCGCGTCATGAGCGCCGACGGCCAGCTCATCGGCGAGTTCGGCGCCGAGCGGCGCCGCTTCGTCGCGCTCAAGGACATTCCCAAGCCCATGCAGGACGCGCTGCTGGCCGTGGAGGACAGCGACTTCTACGAACACTCGGGCATCGACTACAGCGGCATCGCCCGCGCGATGTGGCGCAACCTGACCCACCGTGGCCCGCTGCATGGCGCCTCCACCATCACCCAGCAACTGGCGCGCGACACCTTCCTGACCAAGCAGCAGCGCTGGTCGCGCAAGGTCGTCGAGGCTCTGCTGGCGATCAAGATCGAAGGCGCGCTGAGCAAGGCGCAGATCCTTGAGATCTACATGAACCAGATCTACCTCGGCAACCGCGCCTATGGCTTTGCGGCGGCGGCCGAGCGCTATTTCGGCAAGGAACTGGGCCAGCTCAACACGGCGCAGATGGCTCTGCTGATCGGCCTGCCCAAGGACCCCAACCGCCTCAACCCGGCCGTCTACCCCGAGCGCGCCCGGCGCCGCCAAGCCGTCGTGCTGGAGCGGCTGGCCGCCGTCGGCCAGGTCACACCCGCGCAGGCCAAGGCCGCGCGCGAACAGCCGCTCAACATCCAACGCCCCAAGCGCGCGGCCGGCGTGGCTGACCACGCCGCAGAGATGGTGCGCCAGGAGATGCTGACCCGTTTCGGCGAGGCCGCCTACACGCGCGGCCTCACGGTGACGACGACGCTGCTCTATGCCGAGCAGGCCGCGGCGCAGGAGGCGCTGCGCAATGCGCTGTTCGAACTGGAGCGCCGCCAGCCCTTCCGCGGGCCGGAGGCGACCATCGCCCTGCCCAAGGACGCAGGCGAGCTTGACGACGCGCTGGACACCGCCTTTGACGCCCACCCCGACCTCGGCGAGCTGCGTACCGCCGTGCTGCTGTCGCAGGACAAGAGCGCGGCCGCGCTGGTGCTGGCCGATGGCGAGCGCATCGCCATCAAGGGCGCCTCCCTGCGCCCACTGCAGAACCTCAAGCCCGGCGCCGTGCTGCGTGTGCTCGAAGGCAAGGGCGGCCAGTGGCAGCTCAGCCAGACGCCGCAGGCCGAGGGTGCCGTCGTCACGCTGGACCCGGCGACCGGCGCCATCCGCGCCCTGGTCGGCGGTTTCGACTTCACGCGCAACCAGTTCAACTCCGCCACCCAGGCCTGGCGCCAGCCGGGCTCGGCCTTCAAGCCCTTCATCTACTCGGCAATGATCGAGCAGGGCGCCTGGGCCGGCACGCTGGTCAGCGACCAGCAGGTCTTCATCAACGACTGGGCGCCGCGCAACTACGACGGCCAGTACGAGGAGGCGCTGACGCTGCGCCAGGGCCTGGCGCGCTCCAAGAACATGGTGACGATCCGCGTCGCGCAGGCGCTGGGCCCGCAGCGTGCCCGTGCCTGGGCCGCGCACTTCGGCTTCGACGAGGACAAGCAGCCGCTGAACCTGACGATGGCGCTGGGCACCGGGGCCGTCACGCCGCTGCAGATGGCCCAGGCCTATGCCGCGTTTGCCAACGAGGGCCAGCTGCCCAGCGGCTGGCTGATCCAGCGCGTGCAGGACGCCCAGGGTGACGTCATCTTCAAGGCCGAGCAGCCGCCGCTGCGCAAGGCCGTCAGCCCGCGCAATGCCTTCATGACCGCGCAGTTGCTGGCCGCCGTCACGCGCGAGGGCACCGGTGCGCGGGCGAGTTCCCTGCTTGGCCGCTGGGACCTGCACGGCAAGACCGGCACCACCAACGACGCCATCGACGCCTGGTTCTGCGGCTTCCAGGCGACGCGCGCCGGCGCGGTGTGGATCGGCTATCCGCAGCCCAAGTCGCTCGGCGAGCGCGAAAGCGGCGGCGGCCTGGCCCTGCCGGTCTGGGCCGCGACGATGGCCGTGGCGCTCAAGGGCCAGCCCATCACTCAGCTCGAGCCGCCCCGCGAGGGCCTGGTGCAGCAGGACGGCGACTGGTTCTACAGCGAGTTCGCCGGCGACATGGCGATTGCGCGCATCGGCCTGCCGGCGCTGCAACCCGAGGACGCGGCCGTGGAAGTCGCGCCGTCCGAACCGCCGATCAACCAGTAGCGCTCAGGGCGGCCGCATCAACCCGGCTACGGTCTATTGAGGTGGTTGTCCGGATGCGGGTGCGGCGTGGCCGAGAGGGTGGAGACCGCGGTGTCGCTCATGGTCGTGATGGGAGTCGGGACGAGCCGGACATGGGGCCGGCTGCAGCGCCCGCAAGCCGGTGTTTGCCCGTGGTCATCCACAGCGCAAACGCCAGCTCGCCGACAAGGACCGGCAGCATGACGGCGGGGAACAGCAGCCTGGCAAGACCCGGTGCCAGCAGCAGCGCCAAACTGTTGAGCAAGTAGGCCAGGCCGGCGACCAGCAATAGCCAGCCGAGGGCGCGCGGCAGCACGCCGCTGCGGGCGACGAGCCAGCCCCGGATGACGCAGGCGAAGCCGAAGAAGACCAGGCCGATGCCGAAACCTTGTCCGTGCAGTTGGACGGCCAGCATGGCGAGCGCCTCGCGCTGGCCGGGCAGGAAGGCGGCGGCGATGGCCGGGCTGGTCAGCAGGTCGAGCGTTGTCAGCAGCTGAACGCGGTTGGCGACGAGGACGGACGTCTGCACCACGTTGAGGATGGTGGCGGTCAGCGCCAGCGTCTCGTTGACCGGGCGCAGCAGCCGCCACATCACGACGATGACGGGTACATCCAGCACCTGCATGGCCAAGTCGGCAACGAGGCCGAGACGCCACAGCTGCGGGTTGGCGGCGATGCGTTCAGCCGTCGCCGCGGCGTCGCCGGCCACGACGAGGCTGCCGCGCACATGGACCTCCGCCCACAGGCCCAGGGCAATGATGGCCAGGTAGCACAGGCCGGCCAGGCGCAGCTCGCGCGAACTGACCACGCTCATGCCGGCCTCACCGCTCGCCAGGCCCAGCGCGCGGCACCGCGCAGGGCCCAGGACAGGGCGGCGATGACGGCGCCAATGAGAGTGGGCAGCACGGCGCCGAAGGTCCAGCTCATGCCGAGCACGAAGCCGAGCAGGCTCTCGGGCCGGTGGGCCGGTAGCAGCAGCGCGACAAGCAGCAGCGCGAAGAAGATGGTTTCGGTGAGCGCCTGCAGCTTGAGACCGAAGGCCAGTGACAGCGCCGCCCCGAGCAGCAGCGGCAGCGCAAAGCCGAGGGCGATGGGCCGCCAGCTGCGCGCCGTATCGCCTGGCCGAGGCAAGCGGCCAGCCGCCCAGGCGGCCAGCGCCGGCAAGACGAGCAGGCCCCAGGCATTCGAGATCGCGGGCATCGCGGCGCTTTGCAGCAGATGATGGCTGTCGATGCCGCCGTGCCAGGCCTCCCAGCCCAGGTGGAGGCCTTCAGCCAGCAGGGCGAGGGCGGCGAGTATCAGGCGGCGTGATGTCGAGACGTGGGGCATGGGCAGAGTGTGTCCTGGACAGTGTTGCAGCGTGACAGCCGCGACACGGGGCCGCGATGCCGTCGCGACCGGCAGCGTGAATGGAGCGACCAACTGCCGTGCCGGCCGACAGTCGGTGCGGGTGGTTAACGCCACGCAACGCTGGGTAACAGCTGAATCGCGGGCGCGGCCCTAGAGTTCGCCTATCGTCACGACACCGGACCCCGCCCATGCGCCAACGCTTTTCCACCGTCTCTGTCCCGGCCCTGCTGATCGTGCTGCTGGCCGGCTGTGCGTCGGTTCGAGACGGCCGGCAGGTGGGCGAGCGGCCGGATCAGCGCATGGTGCAAGCGCCGTCGGTGGCGGGCGTGGCCGAGGAAACCTTTGGCAAGCCGGCCTGGGGTACCAGGGGCGATTTCACGCTCAGCGGTCAGCGCGTGCGCTACGAGCGTGGGGCCGACAGGCTGGCGCTGTTCGAGCCCCTGGCCGCCAGCGTGAAGACGCCGTTGCGCTTCAGCTGGGCCGGGCCGGCGGGCGACAGTGCCAGCGTCTGCGAGGGCTGGACGCCCGAACAAAGTGCCAATGGCCGTCTGGCCGACAGCAGGCCCTGGGTGCTGAGCTGCAAGTGGGGCAGCGCGCCGGCGGCCATGCTGCAGATCGGCGAGGGCCAGATGCGCCGCGGCAAGCTCAGCCGCGAGGGCGCCTACCGCCGCGGCGAGCTGACCCTGGGCCTGCGCTCGGCGCATTTGTACGAAGGCAATGCCCAGCCGCGGACTGCGGCGGTCGGCTACGAGATGCTGCACCAGGGCACGGTGGTCGGCAGCCTGGACCTGAGCGGCAGTGTGCCGCGCCTGCGCCGCCCTGACCCGGCCACGCCGCTCGGCCGCGCCGTGACGGAGGCGGCGCTGGCTCTGGCCCTGGTCTGGGAGCCCGCGTCCCGTTGATCTGGCCACCCGGGGGCCATGCCGCCAGTCACGGGTGAGGACTGGCATGCGCGGGCAGGCCTCCTAGACTGCCGTTTTGCCACTCGATCAGTGAGGCGGTGTATGCGATATCCATGGACGCTGGCGGCCGTGCTTTCGGCGGTGCTGAGCGGCTGCGGCGTGGTGCGGGAGGCCCGCATGGCGCAGCCGGCGTCGCTGGCTGCTGTGGCCGAAGAGTCATTTGGCAAGCCGGGCTGGGGGCGGCGCGGCGAGTTCGAGCTGGCCGGGCAGCGCGTGCGCTATGACCGCGGCGCCGATCGGCTCTCGTTGTTCGACACCCTGGCCACGGGGCGCGCGCCACTGCGCTTCACCTGGTCGACCGCGGCCGGCGACAGCGAGGCCGACTGCACGGCACGCCAGACTGAGGTGACGGCCGGTGTGCTCGCCGTTGCCACCAAACCCTGGACGCTGAACTGCCGCTGGCGCGGCGCCTCCGATGCGGTGCTGGAGATCGGCGAGGGCCGCGTGCAATGGGGCCAGCAGACGCGCGAAGGCAGCTACCGGCGTGGCGGCTTGAGCGTGGGCCTGCGCTCGGTGCACCGCCTCGAAGGCAGCGCATTCGCGACGGCGGGCCCGGTCGGCTACGAGATGCTGCAAGGCGGCCAGGTGGTTGGCAGCGTCGACCTCAGCCGCGGCGTGCCGCGCCTGCGCCGGCCCGACCCGGCCACACCGCTGGGCCAAGCCATCAGCGAGGCCGCGCTTGCGCTGGCGCTGGTCTGGGAGCCGAGCTGAGGCTCAGCGCTTTTCAGCCAGGTTCTTCAAGTTCGCCAGGCCGGCATCGAAATCCGGCCCCACCATCCTGTCCATGAACAGGCCCATCCAGCGGTAGACCGGGTTGCCGCCCATATCGCCGTTCATCGTCCAGGTGACCTGGGTGGCGCCGCCGTTGGATTCGAGGCGGAAATCGCCCGTCGAGGTCGTGCCGAAGTCGGGGAAGAAGAGTTCATAGCCCAGGCGCTTGGGCGGCTCGGCCTTGATGAAGGTCATGCGGCCATCGCCCTGGCTCTTGCTCTTCCAGGCCCAGACGGCGCCGCTGCCCGAGGCCGGGCCGCTGTACTCGATGGCCATGGCCGGGTCGCGCTGATTCCAGGCGCTCCATTGCTGCCAGGCGCGCGGGTCGGCGATCAGGGCATAGATCTTCTCGGGCGCGGCGTTGACCGTCAGCGTGCGTGAGACGGTGAACTGCGGCGAGATCAGCAGGCCGCCGACGCCCACCAGCAGGCCCAGCGCAACGAGGGCGATCAACACGACCTTGAGGACTTTCATCTGGACGCTCCGGCTATGAGGTGGTGGGACTGTGGGCGCGGCCACCTGGCCACACAATCCGCACAAGTCCTTCCTACCAGTTCATGAAGATGGCCGCCGACCTCGCCTCCACCTACGCCGACCAGGGCTTTCTCGTCATCCCCGGCTTCAAGTCGGCCGCCGACATTGCCGCGCTGCGGCAGCGTGCTCTCGAGATCGTCGACGCTTTCGACCCCGGCGAGCAGCGCCCGGTGTTCACGACCGAGGAGCAGCAGCGCCACGTCGACGACTACTTCATCGACAGCGGCGACCAGGTGCGCTGCTTCTTCGAGGAGGAAGCCTTCGATGCCGAGGGCCGCCTGCGCGTCGACAAGGCGCTGGCCATCAACAAGATCGGCCACGCGATGCACGACCTCGACCCGGTTTTCAGCGCCTTTTCCAAGGGCGATGCGCTGCGTGGGGTGGCGGCGCAACTCGGGCTGACGCGGCCGCAGGTCTGGCAGAGCATGTTCATCTTCAAGCAGCCCGGCATCGGCGGCGAGGTGCGCTGGCACCAGGATGCGAGCTTTTTCGAGAGCGACCCCATCACCGTGACGACCTTCTGGTTCGCGCTGGAGGATGCGACGCTGCAGAACGGCTGCCTCTGGACCGAACCCGGTGGCCACAAGGGCCGGCGCGGCGTGCTGCGCGAGCGCTTTGTGCGCGAAGGCCGCAAGGCGTGGATGGAACAGATCGACCCGACACCCTGGCCGGCGGCCGACTCGGTCGAAGCCGTCCCGCTCGAGGTCGAGGCCGGTTCGCTCGTCGTCTTCCACGGGCTGCTGCCGCATTATTCGGCCGCCAACCGCTCCAGCAAATCGCGCCATGCCTACACGCTGCACGTGACCGACGCGGCCAGCCGCTACTCGGCGCGCAACTGGCTGCAGCGTGACAAGACGTTGCCGGCAGGCGGGTTTTAGCCGGCGCGCTCACAGCACTCACATCTGCGCACAACCCGCGTCGCTTGTCCTACAGGCGGAGGGTGCTTGCACCGGCACGGCGGGCGCATTACGCGGACCACAGTCGCTCCTACCGTAAACGTCAACAACGACGCACAGGAGGCCGACATGAAGTTCCCAAAATCTCTGCACGCCGAAGGCTGGGGCGACCACATCGATTCCACCAAATCGAACAAGTCCGTGGCCAGCGCTCCTTTGCATGCCGCCAAGGCAGCGCCCACGGGAATGGGCATGAGCACCCCGCCTCGGGTCGCGCCCTCCATGTCAACCACGCCCCCCATTGCGACGCCCCGCGTCGACCCCCTGGCGGGAGCCGCCCGACCGCATGTGGCGGCATTGCCCCCGCAGCGTGAGAACCGCTTGAGCTGGATGATCGGCGCTGGTGCCGGCGCCGCCATCCTTGCAGCCTTGGCGGTCTGGGCGATGAACAGGCCGGCCGACGTCACGGCCGTGCCGCCCGCCGTTTTGACCGGCAGCACCGTGCCGCAGACGGAGGTGGCGGCAGCGACGCCGCTGGTCGAACCGGCTCCCGCTGCGTCGCAGGAGGATGCCGCCGCCGTAGCGACCGCCACGGCGATGGCCGCCGCGCCGGTACGGGCCGAGCCCGCCACGCCCGTCGTCGGCCTGCCGGTGACGACATCGCGCCCGGCGCCGGAAACCCGCACCGTCGCCCAGGCGCCCGTGCCCGCCCCGCGACCCGACATGGTGGTTCGCGCCGCACCGGGCAGCACTGCGTCGCTACCGCCCGCCACGCCTTACCTGCAACCGCGCACGCCCATCGCGGCCGCGCCGGCGACGGATGCGCAGCCGCTCAGCGTGTCCCCCGGTACCGAGCCCATCGTGCTGCCGCCGACCGCGGCCGGTCCGATCGCACTCACCACGCCCCAGACCGTGCAGGCCCAGCCCGCGACCACGCCAGAGACGGTGACGCAGCCGGTGGCGGCTGCCGCGCCCGACACGGCCACCGGCTCGACCGCTCCTGGGACGCCGCCCCTGGCCCAGGCGGCGCCGCAGCAGCCCCAGCCGCAGGTCCAGCCGGCGCCCGAAGACACCGGCATCACGGTCCAGGTGCGCATGGCCCTGGCGGCCGACTCGACCTTGTCGGCCGTGCCCATCGCCGTCAGCACCGACCGTGGCGTCGTCAAGCTCGAAGGCCAGGCGCCGGACGCGTCGACCCGTGAGCGGGCCACCGTCGTGGCGGCCTCTGCCACGGGCGTGAAGGCGGTCGACAACCGGCTGATCGTCGCACCCACGACCCAGGTGAGCCAGGCGCCGGTCAACCTGCAATAGGCGCTGAGGCAGCCAAGCAAAAGGCGCCCCTCGGGGCGCCTTTTATGTGGTGCAACGCAGCCGCGGTCAGTGGCAAAACTGGGTGCGGGCCGGCGCCAATTGGGCGTCGATCAAGGCCTCTTGCGTGACTTCACGGGCGGATTCGAGCTGCAGGCAGAGTTCGGTGATGCCGTCCTCACGGCCGCCGATGACTTCGGGCAGAGGCGCCGCAGCGATGTCGGTGGGCAGGTCGGCGAGGGCGCCGATGAGCTGGAACAGCAGTTCCAGGCTGGCTTCGCCGTCCTGCGGCAGGTCACGTGCCGCACCCAGGCTGCGAGCCAGATACCAGCAGGCATCAGCGGCGTTGTCGCATGCCTGGGCTTTCAGCTCCAGCGCGCGATTGCGGGCTTCACGGGCATCGGCCTCGCCCTGAGCCTGGGCAACCTCGTAAGCGCCCAGGTCCGCCGGGACGGCATCGTCAAGCGAGAGCGCGGCAAAGTGGAGGTCTTGGGCCATGGGTCATGCCTGGTTTTGAGTCAGGGCATCCTAACGGCGGGTCGGCAGGACAGGTGCCCCCCGACACCGGGCGCCGTGAAGCAATCGCCGGAACTAAGTCACTATTCAACGCTTCTTCGTTGGACGGCTCCAGCTACCGAGCGCCACTTGTTTGCCACGCGCCACGGCAAGTTCACCGGCCCCGACGTCCTTGGTGATGGTGGAGCCGCCGCCCACGGTTGCACCGGGGCCGAGCGTGACCGGTGCCACCAGCACGCAGTTGGATCCCACGTGCACGTCGTCGCCGATGGTCGTGCGGTGCTTGTTGGCGCCGTCGTAGTTGGCGGTGATGCTGCCCGCTCCGTAGTTGACGCGCTCGCCGACGGTGGCGTCGCCCAGGTAGGCCAGGTGGTTGGCCTTGGCGCCCTTGGCGAGCGTCGAGTTCTTGACCTCGACGAAGTTGCCGATGTGGACCTCGGCACCGAGCTGGGCACCCGGGCGCAGGCGCGCGAAGGGGCCGATCAGCGCGCCCTCTCCGACGCTGGCGCCGGCTGCTTCGCCGTCGATGTGCGTGAACTCATGGATGCGCGCACCTGCGGCGATTTTCGCGTTGCGGATCACGCAGTTGGCGCCGACACGCACGCCGTCGCCCAGCGCCACGTGACCCTCGAAGACGCAGTTGACGTCGATCTCCACCTCCTGCCCGAGCACCAGCGAGCCGCGCAGGTCGAAGCGGGACGGGTCGGCCAGGCGCACGCCGGCGCGCATCAGGCCTTCAGCCTGCTGGGCCTGGAAGGCACGCTCCAGCTGGGCCAGTTGCACCGGGTCGTTGACGCCCAGCACCTCGGTCTCGCTGCCGGCCTTGATGCCCAGCACGGGCAGGCCTTCGGCCACGGCCATCGCGACGATGTCGGTCAGGTAGTACTCGCCCTGGGCGTTGTTGTTGCTCAGCTGCCCGACCCAGCGCTTGAGCGCGCCGGTTGGCGCGGCCATCATGCCGCTGTAGCCCTCGTGGATGAGGCGCTGCGCGGGCGTGGCGTCCTTGTGCTCGACGATGGCCAGCACGCCGCCATCGTCGGGGTCGCGGATGATGCGGCCATAGCCGGTGGGGTCGGCCAGGTCGACCGTCAGCAATACCAGGGCATGGCCGGCGCAGGCGTCGATGAGGGCCTTGGCCGTGGCCGTCTGGATGAGGGGCACGTCGCCGTTGAGGATCAGCGTCGTGCCCTCGCCCTGCAGCGCCGGCACCACCTGCTGGATGGCGTGGCCGGTGCCCAGCTGGGGCATCTGGCGCACGAAAGAAATGCCGTCGGCCTGGACGGCCGCTTCGACCTGGTCAGCGCCATGGCCGGTGATGACGATGCGGGCGGCGGCGGCCAGCGGCTCGCCGCTCTTGAGCACATGGGCCAGCAGCGAGCGGCCGGCCAGCTTGTGCAGCACCTTGGGCGTTGCGGACTTCATGCGAGTGCCTTTGCCCGCCGCCATGATCACGATATTGAGCGCCATGCCTGCCTTGCGACTACGTTTGAACGAAGCCGCGATTATGGTCAGGCAGGGCGCTGCCCTGACCGGGCTTGCGCTAACGGATGGCCTGCACGGACACGCGGTGCGATTTCGGGTTGACCTGGGGGAACTCCGCCAGCGACGCGTCGAACAGCGGTGTCAGCAGGGCCTCGCTGCCCATGGTCATGCCTTCGTTGCTGGCATGGGTCTCGTACAGCGCTTCGCCGGTGGCGCGGTCGCGCAGCAGCAAGGCCACGGCGCGGTCGTAGCGGCGGTCGAAGAAGGGGTCATGGCGCCAGCCCCAGGGGCCACGGCCCACATAGCCATAGCGCGGCGACAGCAGCCGGCCACGCCAGCGCCACCACAGCGGGTCGTCCCAGGGCACGGGGTCATAGGCAGTGACGCGGGCGCCCAGCGTCACCAGCACGTCGGCGCTCTTGGCGTCGGCGGCGGGCTTGAAGCCGGCCCGCTCCAGCGCGCCCTTGGCGGCTTCCTCGAGCGCGGACTGGCGCTTGGCGGCCTCGTCATTCTGCTGCTGCGAGGGCAGGCGGTCGAAGGCGTAGCTGCCCGGCTTGCGGTCAGCCGGCCAGGCGCCATAACTGGAAACGTCCGCGGAGACCGTGTACGGACCGGCGCAACCGGTGAGCGCTGCCACGGATGCGGCGGCAAGGGCGGTGAGGATCAGGCGGCGGTTCATGGCGGCACCTTCATCGTTGTGACACTGCGATTCTGACCCGCCCAGTTTGCCCTTGTGTAAATCAGCGTTGCAGCGTGATCACGGAGGCCGGCGCCGGCGTCGCGCAGCTCTCGTCATCGTCGAAAGCGATGTCGCCGTCCGGCTCGGCCTTGCCCGTCGCGCGCATGGTCTCGAACGGGAACAGCTTCTTGTCCATCATGTGCGAGGGCACGACATTGCCCATGGCCGTGAAGATGTTGTCGATGCGGCCGGGGTAGCGCTTCTCCCACTCGTTGATCATGGCCTTGACCTGCACGCGCTGCAGGTTGTCCTGGCTGCCGCAGAGGTTGCACGGAATGATGGGGAACTCGCGGTGCTCGGCCCAACGCACCAGGTCGGGCTCCTTCACATAGGCCAGCGGGCGGATGACGACGTTCTTGCCGTCGTCGCTGACCAGCTTGGCCGGCATGCCCTTCATGCGGCTGCCGAAGAACATGTTGAGGAACAGCGTGGTGACCATGTCGTCGCGGTGGTGGCCCAGCGCGATCTTGGTCGCACCCAGCTCGCCCGCCACGCGGTAGAGGATGCCGCGGCGCAGGCGCGAGCACAGGCTGCAGGTCGTCTTGCCCTCGGGGATGAGACGCTTGACGATGGAATAGGTGTCCTGGGTCTCGATGTGGAAGTCCACGCCGCGCGATCGCAGGTAGTTGGGCAGCACGTCTTCCGGGAAGCCGGGCTGCTTCTGGTCGAGATTGACGGCGACGACGCTGAACTTGATCGGCGCGCGTACCTGCAGGTTCAACAGGATGTCCAGCATCGCGTAGCTGTCCTTGCCGCCGGACAGGCAGACCATGACCTTGTCGCCGTCCTCGATCATGTTGAAGTCGGTGATGGCCTGGCCGACCTGGCGGTGCAGGCGCTTGGACAGCTTGTTGATCTCGTGCGCGGTCTTCTTGTCGGCAGCGGCTTGATCGATATCGATGACTTCGGACATGTTGTTCACCATGCACCCAGTTCGGTGCTGATTGCGACTTCGCAGTCGGGAAAGATTTCGAGCTTGGTCAGCTTCAAACGCACGCCGACGACGCCGGGCAGGCTCATCAGGCGGTTGCAGAGCTTGCCCAGCAGGGCCTCGACAAGGTCGGTGTGCTCGGCCGTGCACTCGTCGATGATGGCCGCACGCACGCGGCGGTAGTCCAGCACATGGCCGATGTCGGCGTCGCGCGCGACGACGGGCAGCGCGCCCAGGTTGACATCGGCGTCGACCTGGATCGGCTGCGGGCCGGTGCGCTCGAAATCCAGCACACCGAGGTTGGCGCGAAAGCGCAGGCCCTGCAGGTGGATGACCTGGCGGTTGTTGTGGCGCTGGGGCGCGGCGGCAACCTGCGGGCGCAGCGCCTGCTCGATCTGCTTGGCCGCCTGCACGCCGTCGGCCAGTGCCGTCTGCACGCAGGGATGCCAGCGGCCGCTGGCGTCACCGGCGACGAAGGCGTGCTGGCGGGCGTGGGCGTCCAGCAGCGCGAAGGCCGAGGGTTCGGGCTCGAAGCCGAGCAGCGCCGCAGCGTGATCGAAGCGCTCGGTGCCCACGGCTACGCCATCCGCATCGGGCAGCAGTGCGTCCGGCAGGGGCGTGGACAGGCGCAGCGCGATGCGCGGATGCGCCTCGATGCGCTCGACCAGGTGCGTCTGGGCGCGCCAGCCGCCGCGGGCCCAGACGGTCACGTCAAAGCCACGCTCGGCCAGGAAGAGGGCGTTCTCCGCCGCGTTGTCGCCGGCGCCCAGCAGCAGCATGCGGCCGGGCGTGAGCGTCGCCCGCTGCGCGGTCAGCGACACGGCATCCAGCACACGCGGATGGGGCGATGCGAAATAGCGCGCCGGGCGCAGCAGGCGCAGCCCGGTGGCGATCAGCAGCGCACGCGCCTGCACGCGCTCGCCGCCGGCGAGCTGCAGCATCCAGCCCTCCAGCGAATGACGCGCGGATTCGACCTGTGCGCCCAGCCGCAGCGCCAGGCCCGGCGTGGCGCTGGCCTGGGCGGCGTACCGTTCGGCCAAGTCGGCCAGGCGCGCGCCGGGGTCGCCAAGCACCCAGTCCTGCGCAAAGTGCAGCGTCGCCAGGCCAGCGCACAGCCGCGGCGCACGCTCGACGAGCAGGGTCGTCAGGCCGAGCTGGCCCAGCCACGACGCAGCGCTGCAGCCAGCGGGACCGCCGCCGAGGATGGCTACGTCGATGGAAAGTGGGCTGGGCATGGGGTGCGGCTGGAACAAAGCCGCGAATTATCCCAGCCGTCCCCGTTTTGCGCGCCACCGCTTCCAGACGCGCCACCCCAACAGCCCGGCGAGCAGGACGCCATAGATGGCCGGCTCGGCGAAGTCGCTCTTGCCGGCGCGCATCCAGATGAAATGCAGCAGCGCGATGACCGCCACCCCATAGACCGCCTTGTGCAGCGCCTGCCAGCGCCTGGCCCCCAGCGCCTTGATGGCCCGGTTGAAGCTGGTTGCCGCCAGCGGCAGCATCAGCACCCAGGCCGTGAAACCCATCAGGATGAAGGGCCGCTTGGGGATGTCGGCGGCGATCTCGGCCAGGTCCAGCCCCATGTCCAGCCAGCCATACGCCAGCAGGTGCAGGCTGGCATAGACGAAGGTGAACACGCCCAGCATGCGCCGAAAGCGCGCCAGCGCGGCCAGGCCGGTCAACTCGCGCAGCGGCGTGATGGTGAGCGTCAGCCACAGCCCGCGCAGCGCCCAGTCGCCCAGGCCGCGGATCAACGCCTCGGCCGGGTTGGCGCCCAGCTGGTTGGTGACGGCCGCGTAGACCAGCCAGCCCAGCGGCGCCAGGCACAGCAGGAACGCCACCGGCTTGGCGGCATGGTGGAGCAGCGCCGCCGACAGGGCTCGCCGCATCGTCAGAAGTTGCGCTTCAGATCCATGCCCGCGTACAGCTGCCCGACCTGTGCCTCATAGCCGTTGAACATCAGCGTCGGCCGCTTCTTGGCGAACAGACCGTCCTCGCCAATGCGGCGCTCGGTGGCCTGGCTCCAGCGCGGGTGGGCCACGCCCGGGTTCACGTTGGAATAGAACCCGTACTCCTGCGGCGCGCTCTGCTCCCAACTGCTGCGCGGCTGCTTCTCGACGAAGCGGATCTTGACGATGCTCTTGGCCGACTTGAAGCCGTACTTCCACGGCAGCACCATGCGCACGGGTGCGCCGTTCTGGTTGGGCAGCACCTCGCCGTACATGCCGAAGCTCAGCAGCGCCAACGGGTGCATGGCCTCGTCCATGCGCAGGGCCTCCACATAGGGCCAGTCCAGCACGCCCGAGCGCAGCCCAGGCATTTGCGCGCGGTCGGCCAGTGTCGTGAACTCGACGAACTTGGCCTTGCCGTTGGGCTCCGCGCGCTTGATCAGTTCGGACAGCGAATAGCCCACCCAGGGGATCACCATGCTCCAGCCCTCGACGCAGCGCAGCCGGTAGATGCGCTCCTCCATGGCGCTGAGCTTCATCAGCGCGTCCAGGTCGTAGTTGCCGGGCTTGGCACATTCGCCTTCGACGGCGACCGTCCAGGGGCGGGGCTTGAGCGTGTGGGCGCGTTGGGCGGGGTCGGCCTTGTCGGTGCCGAACTCGTAGAAGTTGTTGTACGTGGTCGCGTCGGTATAGCTGGTGGCCTTGTCCAGCACCATGCCGCCGGCCACGGCCGAGCGGGCGCCAGGCAACTTGGCGAGCCTGCCGCCGCCCGGGGCCGATTGCGCTAGGGCCAATGGCGAGGCGGCGGCCAGGCCAAGGCCGGCGAGTGCGGCGCGGCGGTTGAGGTAGACGCGGCGAGGCGTGATCTCGCTGGGCTGGGGATCGTGGGGGGAGGGGGTTCGGATCAGCATGGGGGCTCTCGCGGTTGTCTGGGCTTGGGGCTGAGCTCTCGGTCGGCCCAGGACGGGCGCAACTTACACCGGCCGCGTTCTACGTGCTTGAGGTCACCGCAGATCCCGAGCGCAGCGATGGGGCCGGCAAGTGCGCGCCACGCATGGGTTTTCACGCTGTTGGTGGGGCGGCCACATCGGCAGACTGCGCGGTCCGCTTCATAGAGCTTTACAACGGCAGGGAGAAACAAAGATGAATGAATGGGTACACCCGCGCGAGCGCACGCTCGGCGCCGTGACGCTGGGTCTGGGCACGCTGGTCTGGCTGGGGCTGATCGTCGGCACCTTGGGTGTCGTGCTGGCCGTGTTGCTGCTGGGCTTTGTGCTCTATGTGTTCGCGCAGTCGGCCCTGGTGGCCCATGTGCGCGGCAATGGCGTGGAGCTGAGCGCCGAGCAGTTCCCGGACCTGCACGGGCAGTTCACCAACTGCTGCGAGAAGCTGGGCATGACCCAGGCGCCCGAGGCCTATGTGCTGCAGGGCGGCGGTGTGCTGAACGCCTTTGCTGCGCAGTTCCTGGGGCGCCGCTTCGTCGTGCTGCTGTCCGGCGTGGTGGACGCGATGCAGGCCCACCCCGACGGCGTGCGCTTCTACGTCGGCCATGAGTTGGGTCATCTGAAGCGCGGCCATGCGCTGCTGGACCTGCTGCGCATGCCGGTGCTGTGGCTGCCGCTGATCGGCGGCGCCTATGCGCGCGCCAAGGAAACGACCTGCGACCTGCACGGCCTGGCCTGCAGCAGCTCCGGCGAGTCGGCGGCGCGTGCACTGGCGGCCCTGTCTGCCGGCCCACAACGCTGGCAGCATATGGACATGGCCGCCTATGCGCGCCAGGCCCGCCACGGCAAGGGCTTCTGGATGTCCTTCCACGAGCTGACCTCCGGCTACCCCTGGCTGACCAAGCGCGTCGCGCGGGTGCTGGGCAATGCGAGCCTGCCGGGGCGCAATCCGCTGGCCTATGTGCTCGCCTTTTTCATCCCCTATGCGGGCCGGCTGGGCGGCGCCTTCGGCGCGCTGATCCTGGTCTATGTCATCGGCGTGCTGGCGGCGGTGGCCATCCCGCAATACAAGGCCTATACGACCAAGGCCAAGCTCATGCAAGCGGTGCAGGCCTCCGAACCCACCCGGGCCGCAGTGGCGCGCAAATACCTGGATGACGGCGCGATCCCCGAGTCGCTGGCCAGCATCGGCCTGGCAGAGGTGGCGGCGGACGGCAGCCGGCTGCAGCTCGACCCCGAAGGCATGGTGGTGAGCGTCGAGACGGCGAGCGGCACGCTGGTGTTCACCCCCCGCCGCGACGAGAAGCTTGGCATCGCCTGGGACTGCACCGGTGAGTCGCCGTTGACGGCGCAGCAGTTGCCTGCGGGTTGCGTGGTGGGTGAGGTGTTCAAGCGCTGAAGACTTGGCGGAGCCCGCTGTTTGCGCGGGCGCCGGAGGGCCGTTCCGGCCAGAGCGCATTTCCCAGCGATCTAGACTTGGCGTCCCGGGTGGTGCGGCAGCGTCGAAGTTCCGGCCAGAGCGCATTTCCCAGCGATCTAGACTCTGCGCTGACTGCGGCATGGTCGGCGCTAGTTCCGGCCAGAGCGCATTTCCCAGCGATCTAGATGTAGTTTCTCAGGACGTTGTTCACCTCAAACCCCAGCCGTGAGGCGGGAGGTTTGTGGCCGGTGGCGGAGTGAGGGCGATGGAAGTTGTAGTGCTGCATCCAGGGCGCAAGCTCAGCGGCGCGGACGTCGGAGCT
>NZ_JBQVNP010000034.1:0-42219 GCF_052436255.1 Roseateles sp.
CGCGCCGCGCTGGACGCCGGCAAGCCGCTGCCGCTGGCGCTGCGCGAGGCGCGCGTCTGGGGCGCCAAGGAGCGCCTCATCGAGCGCATCGCGCCGCGGCTGGATGCCGCACAGGCCGGCGCCCTCGTGCAGGCCGCGCAAATCTGCGACGGCCTCGTCAAAGGGCTGCGCCACCCGGACTGGCCTGCCGCCCCATGGGCCGGACTGCGGCGCCTGGCCCTCATGCTCAGCGAGGCGGCAAGCGGCAAAACCGGGGCAGTTCTCACGGTTCGCTGAGCGCGCTTCGGCTATCGTCGGGGCGGAAAAACCTGCCGCCATGCCGACGCCCCTTCACGCCCTCATTCCCACCGCTCTCGCGCTCGGCTCGCTTGCCGCGCAGGCGGTGCCGGTCACCGTGCAGCTGCGCGGCCCAAACGGCCAGCCGCTGGCGGGCGCTGCGGTCGCCATCGAAATCAAGGGTCGGGTCGGCAAGACCGGCACGGCCAAGGCCGAGGTCGGCCAGCGCGACCGCCAGTTCACGCCGCAGCTGCTCATCGTGCAGACCGGCACCGCCGTGAACTTTCCCAACTTCGACACCGTGCGGCATCACGTCTATTCGTTCTCGCCAATCAAGGTCATCGACATCAAGCTCTACACCGGCACGCCGACCGAGCCTGTCGTCTTCGACAAACCCGGCGTCGCGGCGCTCGGCTGCAATATCCACGACCGCATGACCGCGCACGTCGTCGTCGTCGACACGCCGGTCTTCGCGCGCACCGACGACAAGGGGCAGGCGACGTTTGACTTGCCGGCGGGCGAGCATGCCGTCAAGGCATGGCGCCCGGGCCAGAAGTCGCCCATGCTGCAAAGCCTCACGCTCGACGTCCCGGCGGCCGGCGGCACCCGCGTGCTGACGCTCGCGGACTGACCCGCCCATGCGCTGGCCAGCCTGGCTGAATCTGCGCCGCCTGGAGGGGCGCATCGTCGCGCTGTTCCTGGCGCTGCTGCTGGCCGTGCAGCTGATGAGCTTCTTTGCCATCCGCGCCAGCATCACGCACAACGCCGAGGCATCGCTGGCCGCCGAGCTGCAGACGGGCGAGCGCGTGCTGGGCCGGCTGCTGGCGCAGCGTGCCGGCAAGTTGCACGACGCGGCCGAGCTGCTGGCCAAGGACTACGGGTTCCGCAGCACCGTGGGCCTGTCATTGGCCGAGGCCGGCACGGTCGAGACCATCAAGGACGCCCTCGTCAACCAGGGCGAACGCGTCGGCGCCTCCGTCGTCGCCTACTTCGACGACCAGCAGCAGCTCATCGCCGCAACGCGTGATGGCGCGGCGGCCTTCGGCACGGCGCTGCGCGCTCTGATCCAGAGCAATGACGGCGCGGCGCTGGCCGTGCAGGGCGACCGGGTCTACCAGGTCGTCGCCGTGGAAGTGCGCATCCCCGCACCGGTGGGCTGGGTGCTGATGGGCTTTGCGCTGGACCGCGAAGTGCTGGACGACCTCAAGGCGCTGTCGGAGCTGCAGAGCGTCGTGCTGCTGCAGACGCCGGCCAGGCAGTGGCTCGGCGTCGTCGACAACCTCGACGACAACGCCGCCACGGCGCTGCGCGCCAGCCTGGGCCAGGCAGCGCCGGCGGACGGCAGCGTCGAGCTGGCCGGCGAACGCATGCGCGCCCGCTTCGTGCCGCTGATCGGTGGCGAACAGCCGCTGGGCGTGCTGCTGCTGCGCTCGCTGGATGCGGCGCTGGCGCCCTACCGGCAACTGCAGCTCATGCTGCTTGGCCTGACCCTGCTCGGCGTGGCGGTCTTCGCCCTTGTCAGCGTGCTGCTGGCGCGTGGCATCAGCGGGCCCATCACTGCGCTGTCGGCCTCGGCGCGGCGGCTGGAGCGCGGCGACTACGACACGCCGGTGCCGTCGACCTCGCGCCTGGACGAGGTGCACAAGCTGGCGCTCGCGCTGGAGAGCATGCGCGAGGGCATCCGCCGCCGCGACGCCCTGGTCAACAACCTGGCCTATGTCGACCCGCTGACCCTGCTGCCCAACCGGGCGCGCTTTGCCGAGTTCATGCAGCACCACCTGCTGCACAGTGACACACCGGGCGCCGTGTTGATGCTGGACCTGGACCGCTTCAAGCATGTCAACGACGTGCTGGGCCACGACGTGGGTGACCGCCTGCTGCAAAGCGTGGCCGAGCGCCTGCAGGCCTTGTGCGCACCGGCGCATTCGGTGCTTGCGCGGCTGTCGGGTGATGAGTTCGCCGTGCTGCTGGCCCACACGGAGGCCCATGCCGCCAGCGAGGCGGCGCTGGCCATCCTGAAGGATTTCGAACGCCCGCTGCAGCTCGACAACGAGACCGTCGACTTGAGCGCGGGCATCGGCATCGCCCTGTTCCCCGAGCATGGGGCGGATGTCAACCTGCTGCTGGGCCGCGCCGAGCTGGCCATGTACGCGGCCAAGGCCAAGCAGTGCGGCAGCCTGATCTACCACGCCCAGTTGGACGCCGGCAGCCAGGAGTCGCTGTCGCTGCTGTCCGAGCTGCGCCGCGCCGTCGAGAGCGACGAGCTGCGACTCTTCCTGCAGCCCAAGATCGACCTGCTGAGCGGTCGCGTCATCGGCGCCGAGGCGCTGGTGCGCTGGCAGCACCCGACACGGGGCCTGGTGCCGCCCATGCAGTTCATCCCATTCGCGGAGCAGACCGGCTTCATCCGCATGCTCAGCGCCTGGGTGCTGTCCGGCGCGGCCAAGTTCGCACGCGAAGCGCTGGACGCTGGGCTGTCGCTCCGGCTGTCGGTCAACCTGTCCACGCGCGACCTGATGGACCAGGACCTGCCCGCCAAGATCGAGGCGCTGATCACGCCGCGCAATGTGCCGCCCGCCTCGCTGTGCCTGGAGATCACCGAAAGCGCCATCATGGACGACCCCGAGCGGGCGCTGTCGACGCTGGAGCACCTGCACGCGATGGGCTTCAAGCTGTCCATCGACGACTTCGGGACCGGCTACTCGTCGCTGGCCTACCTGAAGCGCCTGCCGGTGGACGAACTCAAGATCGACAAGAGCTTCGTCATGGCGATGGAGCGTGACCTGGACGATGCGCGCATCGTGCGCTCGACCATCGAGCTGGCCCACAACCTGGGCCTGACCGTCGTCGCCGAAGGCGTGGAAACCCTCAAGGCCTGGGCCATGCTGTCGCGCCTGGGCTGTGACGAGGGCCAGGGCTACTACATCTGCAAGCCCATGCCGCAGGAGCAGTTCGTCGCCTGGGCCAAGAGCTGGCAGCCGCCCGAGACATCGGCGCTGAATGCGGAAAGCGTGCTGGCCAAGCTCGGCTAGCTGTCGCGATCTTCCAGCGCCTCGCACAGCGCCCTCAGCCCCGCTGTCACCGTCTGCGCGCGCACGGCCTGGCGGTCGCCGCTGAAGTGCTCGCGCCAGACCTGGGCCGGCCGGCCCGCGTGCACCAGGGCCAGCCAGACCGTGCCGACCGGCTTGGCCTCGCTGCCCCCCGTGGGGCCGGCGATGCCGGTGACGGACAACGCCCAGTCGATGGGTGCATGGGCCAGCATCCCGCGCGCCATGTGCTCGGCCACTTCGGCGCTGACGGCGCCGTGCAGCGCCACCAAGCCCTTCGGAACACCCAGCAACTCGGCTTTGGCCTCGTTGCTGTAGCTGACGACGCCGCGCTCGAACCATTGGCTGGAGCCGGCCAGGCTGGTGCAGGCCGCAGCGATGAGGCCGCCGGTGCAGCTCTCCGCCGTGCCGATGCGCTCGCGGCGCTGCATCAACGCCACGGCGATGCGGTCGATCAGCTCAATGTCGTGGGTCATGCCATCACCCCATGATGAAACGGTATAGCGCGATGACGGCGAGGGTACAGCCGGCAGCGACGAAATCGTCGAACAGGATGCCCCAGCCCTGGGCCCAACCGACGCGGCCGCCGCGCTCGCCCTTGAACAGCCGGTCGGCCCACCCCACCGGCCCCGGCTTGGCGGCGTCGAAGAAGCGGAACAGACCGAAAGCCATGAGCTGAGCCGTCATGCCCGCCGGGGCGATCAGCCACAGGATGAGCCAGAAGGCCAGCACCTCGTCCCAGACGATGGATGCCGGGTCGGGCGTGTTCATGTGCTGGGCGCAGCGTGTGCAGGCCCACCAGCCGACCAAGGTGCCACCACCGATCAGCAGCGCCCAGCGCAGGTCGTCCATCCAGGGCGCGATGACGGCGAAAGCCGCCCAGGCCCACAGCGTGCCGACGGTGCCGGGCGCCCTGGGCGCGAGGCCGCTGCCGAAGCCCAGAGCAATCCAGCGCGCCGGGTGGCGTGCCATGAAGGCCAGCGTCGGGCGGACAGGCGCGCCGCTGGTCATGACTTGAAGTGGTCGAAGCTGCGCAGGCCATGGTCGACGGCGGCGCCGTGCGCATCGACGACGCGCAGGCCGGGGTGGGCCTCGATGACGCCGATGCGCGTCAGCGCCACGCCGGTATCGGGCAGGCGCGCGCCGACGGGCGCGGTGAAGATGATCTCGTAGTCGTCGCCACCGGCGAGCAGGCATTCGCGCTGCACGACCGCCGGCTGCGCGGCCAGCACGGCACTGCGCGGCAGTGCGTCCACGTCCAGCCGCGCACCGACTCTCGACGCTTCGAGGATGTGGCCGAGGTCGCCCAGCACCCCGTCGGACACGTCGACGGCCGCCGTCGCGATGCCGCGCAGGGCCTGCCCCAGGGCCAGCCGTGGCATCGGGCATTCCATCGCGACGCGGGCACCGTCGAAAGCGGCGCCATCCAGCGCCACCGTGCCTCGGAACACCTCCAGCGCGAGCCGCGCATCGCCCAGTCGCCCCGACACCCAGATCTCGTCGCCCACGCGCGCGCCGCTGCGTAGCAAGGCCTGCCCGGGCGGTGCCTCACCAAAGACGGTGATGCAGATGTTGAGCGGCCCCTGCGTCGTGTCGCCACCGATCAGGGGGCAGGCACTGGCGTCGGCCAGGGCCCACAGGCCACGCGCAAAGCTGGCTAGCCAGGCTTCGTCAACCCGCGGCAGGGCCAGGGCCAATGTGAAGCCTCGCGGTGTGGCGCCACAGGCCGCCAGGTCACTGAGGTTGACCGCCAGCGCCTTGTGGCCCAGCCGCGCGGGATCGACCGTCGATAGAAAGTGCCGGCCCTCGACCAGCATGTCGCTGGAGACCAGCCAGCGTGCGCCCGGCGTGGGCACGAGCACGGCACAGTCGTCGCCGACGCCAACGTCCACGCCCGCAGTTGCCGGGCGCTGGAAGTAGCGCCGGATCAGATCAAATTCGCCCATGCCGGCGATTGTCTCCGTGTGGATAGCCGCAGCGCTGCAAGGCGGACTGAGATGGCATGATTCCAACCCCGCCGCCGGCCCTTGCTCGTCCTCGCCATGCCCAGCTCAGAAGAAAAACGCGCCCAGCTCCGCCAGGCCGCCCTCGAATATCACGAGTTCCCGACGCCGGGCAAGATCGCCATCGCAGCGACCAAATCGCTGGTCAACCAGCGCGACCTGGCGCTGGCCTATTCGCCCGGCGTGGCCGCTGCCTGCGAGGAGATCGTCGCCGACCCGGCCAATGCCTTCCGCTACACCTCGCGCGGCAACCTCGTCGCCGTGGTCTCCAACGGTACGGCGGTGCTGGGTTTGGGCAACATCGGGCCGCTGGCGTCCAAGCCGGTCATGGAGGGCAAGGCGGTTCTGTTCAAGAAATTCGCCGGCATCGACGTCTTCGACCTCGAAGTGGCCGAGAACGACCTCGACAAGCTGGTCGACTGCATCGCCGCGCTGGAGCCGACTTTTGGCGGCATCAACCTCGAGGACATCAAGGCGCCGGACTGCTTCTACGTCGAGCGCAAGTTGCGCGAGCGCATGAAGATTCCCGTCTTCCATGATGACCAGCACGGCACGGCCATCGTTGTCGGCGCTGCCTTCCTCAACGGGCTCAAGGTCGTCGGCAAGGACATCAAGCAGGTCAAGCTGGTCACTTCGGGGGCGGGTGCGGCCGCGCTCGCCTGCCTGGGCCTGCTCGTCAAGCTGGGCTTGCCGCGCGAGAACATCTGGGTGACCGACCTGGCCGGCGTCGTCTTTGAGGGCCGCACCGAACTGATGGACCCGGACAAGGCCGCGTTCGCGCAGCCAACGTCCCAGCGCAGCCTGCGCGAGGCAATTGCCGGCGCCGACGTCTTCCTGGGCCTGTCCGCCGGCGGCGTGCTGAAGGCCGACATGGTGGCCACCATGGCCGCGCAGCCACTGATCTTTGCCCTGGCCAACCCGACACCCGAGATCCTGCCGGAGGAAGTGCTGGCCGTGCGCAGCGACGCCATCATGGCCACCGGCCGCACGGACTACCCCAACCAGGTCAACAACGTCCTGTGCTTCCCCTACATCTTCCGCGGTGCGCTGGACTCCGGCGCGACGACGATCAATGTCGAGATGGAGATCGCCGCCGTCCACGCGATTGCCGACCTGGCGCAGGCCGAGCAGAGCGAGGTCGTCGCAGCCGCCTACGTGGGCGCGACGCTGAGCTTCGGCCCCGAGTACCTGATCCCCAAGCCTTTCGACCCGCGGCTGATGATGCGCATCGCGCCGGCCGTTGCCAAGGCCGCAGCGGAATCCGGCGTGGCCGCCCGCCCGATCACGGACTGGGACGCCTACCGCGAAAAGCTGCAGAGCTTCGTCTACGCCTCGGGCAACACGATGAAGCCCATCTTCAGCGCGGCCAAGCGCGCGCCCAACAAGCGCGTCGCCTATGCCGAGGGTGAGGAGGAGCGCGTGCTGCGCGCGGCCCAGGTCGTCGTCGACGAGAACCTGGCCCGCCCGACTCTGATCGGCCGGCCCGAAGTCATCGCCGAGCGCTGCGAACGCTTCGGCCTGCGCCTGCAGCAGGGGCGCGACTACGACATCGTCAACGTCGAGCACGACGACCGCTACCGTGACTACTGGCAGACCTATCTGCGCATGACGGAACGCAAGGGCGTGACCCAGCAACTCGCCAAGATCGAGATGCGCCGCCGCCTGACGCTGATCAGCGCCATGCTGCTGCACAAGGGCGAGGTCGACGGCATGCTCTGCGGCACCTGGGGCACGACGGCCACCCACCTGGCCTACATCGACCAGGTCATCGGCAAGCGCGCCGGCGTGAAGACGTACGCCTGCATGAACGGGCTGATCCTGCCGGGCCGCCAGGTCATGCTGGTCGACACCCACGTCAACTACGACCCCAACGCCGAGCAACTGGCGGAGATCACCATCCTGGCCGCACAGGAGATGTGCCGCTTCGGCCTGAGCCCGAAGGCCGCGCTGCTGTCGCACAGCAATTTCGGCACCAGCGACAAGCCCTCGGCGGTGAAGATGCGCGACACGCTGGCGCTGATCCAGCAACTGGCACCCTGGTTGGAGGTCGACGGCGAGATGCATGGCGACACGGCGCTGGACGCCGGCTACCGCAAGCAGCTGATGCCGCACAGCCCGCTGACCGGCGAGGCCAACCTGCTGGTCCTGCCCAATATCGACGCCGCCAACATCTCCTACAACCTCCTCAAGACGGCGGCCGGCGGCGGCATTGCCATCGGCCCGGTGCTGCTGGGTGCGGCCAAGCCCGTGCATATCCTGACGCCGTCCGCCACCGTGCGGCGCATCGTCAACATGACGGCCTTGACCGTCGCCGACGCCAACGCCGCCCGGGCATGAGTGCCGTCGCAGTACGGTGGGAAGACTGGTCGAACGAGCCGGACTCCCCCAATTGACATAAGTTTTTACGTCAGATTTGGCGTCATGAATTCGTCACAAGCCGAGAAGAAACACCAAGTAATCGATATGTAAGCGCAGGCTCACATACCCCCATTCAAGGCTTCACCACCATGAGCTGGCTTGAGCTTTTAGGGGCGCTTCGGTACCATGTTGGTTTTCAGAACAGGGTAAACCCGTGTTTTCGCTCTCTTGGCTGGCGCGCTCCGGCGCCTCGGCGGTCGCCACCGCCCTGCTGCTGACCGGCCTCGCCGGCGGCGCGCAAGCCAAGGAAGCCCCCAGCAATGGGATCTCCACCGCAATGCCTGCGCTGGCTGAAATTCAGCTGCGCGAGCTGCCCGTCCAGGCTCAGGAAACACACCGGCTCGTCCACGCTGGCGGCCCGTTTCCCTATAGCAAAGACGGCGCGGTGTTCGGCAATCGCGAGCGTCTGCTGCCCCGCAAGGCCCGCGGCTTCTATCGCGAATACACGGTCAAGACTCCTGGTGCGCGCAACCGGGGCGCTCGTCGCCTCGTTTGCGGCGGCATACCCCCGACCGCGCCAGAGGTTTGTTTTTACACCGACGATCACTATGCCAGCTTCAAGCGCATCCGCGCCCAAGCGGCCCGGTGAAGGTTGGTGGTCGGCAGTTTTGTGATTTGAAAGGAGGAACGCGACCATGCTTTTGCAGACCGTCCGTCCCAATATCGTGCAGGCCATCCGGGCCTACCGAGTCGAGGACTTGATGCAGGCCGCTCAAGAGGCGGGCCAGCATTTCTTGTATGCCAATCTGTCGGAGGCACAGTCCAAGCAGGATGTGCTCGATGGCATCGCGCAGGCGTTCCTGTTCCCAGCGCATTTCGGCAAGAACCTGGACGCCCTGCATGACTGCATGACCGACCTCGTTCACAAGGCAGGCAGCCAGCCGGGCTTTGTCGTGGTGCTGGAGCAGTTGCCTGACAACGTCCGCTTTGACCGCGAGGCGCGCGAGCAGTTGCTCGATGTCTTCCGAGACACGGCCGACTACTGGGCCGACCGAAAGATAGCCTTCCGATGCTTCTATTCTTTTCAGTAGCCCGCTCCCAAGAAAATGGGTCATGGGAGCGGGCTACTGAGGTGGCCCCGGTTATTGAGAAGCCCGCACCGAAAAGTGCGAAGGCGGCGATTGGCAACCCCAACTTCGGCATGAACATGCCGATGATGTGTAGCGCCTTCGACACGTCCATGTGGCTGAACGCAGCCTGAATCGGCTGTTCTCGATCGAGACGGGACCCTCGGGTCCCGTTTCTATTTTTAGGCCTTCACTTCGAGGGCCAGTGCGATGAACTCGGCGACCGGCACTTCCTCGGCGCGGCGCTGCAGGTCGAAGTGCCCCTGATAGCAGCGCTCGGCCAGCCAGCGACCCAGGCTGTGACGCAACAGCTTGCGGCGCTGCGAGAAAGCGCTGGTGACGAGGGCGCCGAGCAGCGCCGGGTCCAGCCCTGGAGGCGCCTGCAGCGGCAGCATGCGCACAATGGCGGAGTCGACGCGCGGCGGCGGGTCGAAGGACTCGGGCGGCACGTCCAGCACCGACTCGATGTCGTAGCGCCACTGCAGCATCACGCTCAGCCGCCCGTAGTCCTTGCCGCCCGGCGCGGCGGCCATGCGGTCAACGACCTCCTTCTGCAGCATGAAATGCTGGTCGACGACATCGTCCACCGCGTCGAGCAGATGAAAGAGGATGGGGGTCGAGATGTTGTAGGGCAGGTTGCCAACCACGCGCAGCTTGGCGCCCTTGGCGGCGGCCAGCGCGCGGAAGTCCACCTTCAGCACATCGCCTTCGATGACCTCGACGTCGTCGCGCGCGCGCAGCTTGGCGGCCAGGTCACGGTCGAGCTCGATGACCGTCAGCGGCTGGTGCCTGGCCAGCAGCGGCAGGGTCAATGCGCCCAGGCCGGGCCCGATCTCCACCAGCGTCTCGCCGGCCTGCGGGGCGATCAGGTCGACGATGGTCTCGACCAGCATGCGGTCGGTCAGAAAGTGCTGACCGAAGCGCTTGCGCGGGATGTGCTGGCCGCTCAGTCGAGCCATTCCCGCACTTCGACGAACGCCTTGGTGCGCAGATCCTTGACCCAGTCCTGATAGGCCGCGTCGTATTTCTGCTCGCGCAGCGCGGCACGCGCCTGGTCGCGCAGCGTCTTCATTTCGACCTCGACGCTGCGGCGCTCCAGCACCTGGATCAGGTGCACGCCGAAACGCGACACGACCGGGCCGGAGATGCCGCCTAGCGGCAACGCGTTCATCGCTTCCTCGAACTCCGGCACGAAGCCGCCGGCACCCATCCAGCCCAGTTCACCGCCAGCTTCGGCACTGCCGTCCTCGGAGTTGGCCCTGGCGACATCCTCGAACTTGGCCTGGCCGCTTTCGATCTGGCGCTTGAATTCGGCCAGGCGGCGGGCGGCAACCTCGGCGCTCAGCTGGGCCGAGGGTCGCAGCAGTACGTGGCGGGCGCGGGTCTGCCCGCTTTGAGTCAGCGAGGCATCGCCCTGGCGCTCGATGACCTTCAGGATATGGAAGCCGGCGCCGCTGCGCAGCAGCTCCGGCGCGACGGCGCCGCTCTTCAGGTCACGAACGGCGGCGACGAAGATGTCGGGCAGGCGGTCCGCCGCGCGCATGCCGATCTCACCCCCCTTGGCCTTGTTGCTGTCTTCGGAAACCTCGCGGGCGACCTTGGCAAAGTCCTCGCCGCCCTTGATGCGCGCCAACGCGCTTTCAGCGCGGGCGCGTCGTTCGGCAACCACGCTTTCGGGGGCGCCCTCGGGCACGGTCACCAGCACTTGAGCCAAGTTGATCTGGCCGCCGCGCGCCAGCTCGGCCCGCTTCTTTTCCAGATAGGCGTCGATCTCGGCGTCGGTGACGCGGATGCGGCCCTGCACCTCGCGCTCACGCACGCGCTCGGTCATCATCTGGTCGCGCAGGTTCTCGCGGAAGCTCTTGTAGTCGGTGCCATCGAGCCGCAGGCGCTCGCGCAGCTGCGCCATGGTGAGCTTGTTCTGCGCGGCGACATTGGCGACGACCCGGTCCAGCTCGGCCTCGTCGATACGCTGGCCGTTCTCACGCGCATAGGTGACGAGGACGCGGTCCTCGATCAGCGCCTCCAGCGCCTGCTTGCGCAGGCCGGCCGTCTCGGGCATGACCTCGCCGCGCTGGCGCGCCTCCTGGCGCAGCCGCTCGGTGCGCTGGACGACCTCGCTGGCTGCCACGACGTCCTGATTGACGACGGCGGCGATGTAGTCCCCGGGCTGCAGCGCGGGTGTCTGGGCCGAGGCATGGAGAGCGGCCAGGGCCAGAACAAGAGGAGCGAGGCGTTGCATCATGGTTGGGAATCTGAACTCGGTGAGCGATCGGAGCTCAGCCTTCGGTAACCGGGCACATTGTCCTTCAAGACATTGAGGGCGTTCGAACCGAGCTGTGACAGGCCGACAAGTTCGAGTTGCAGCATCAGCCGCGTGTTGGTCTCGGCACGGCCGGTGGACAGGCGCTCCACACCGACTCGCCATACCCAGCAGCCGGCGTCGTACTCGAAGCCGACCACCGAATCCGTCAGCCGCCGGTCGCGCAGCGAATACTGCACGCGCCCGGCGCTGTACCAGGCACCACCGCAGGCCTTGCTGTCGGCGCCGCGCGAGGTGACGGGCTGGCCGTAGATGGGCCATTGCCAGGCCAGCTCGACCTGCTCGCTCTGAGCCCGCGCCAGGCGGTAGGCGACGCTGACGGTCTTGAAGGGCCCGGGTGAGTAGCGCAGGCGCAGCACCGAACGCACCGAACGGCTGACATCCGAATTGAACTGCAACGTGCCGTCGGCCCACCAGCGCTCCTCCAACTGGGCCGCAGCCGCGAGCAGCAGGTCCGAGAAGCGCTGCGTGACCGGCTCGAGGTCAGGCGTGATGCGCTGGTCGCGGAACAGGAAGCGCTGCACCGCACCCAGGCGCAGGATCTCCTCGCCCTTGGACGCGCTGACCCAGCGGCTGGTGGCCCCGACGCTGACCGCATGCAGGTCGGACACCCGGTCGACGCCCGAGAACGGGTTCTCGGCGTAGATGGAATCGAAGTTGAAGTCCTTGGCCGCCGCGTCGAAGTTGGGCAGGTGGCTCTGGTCGCGGAAAGGCGTGTTCACGTAGAGCAGGCGCGGCTCCAGGCTCTGGCGCATCGGGCGGCCGAACAGTTTGGTGTCGCGCTCAAAAACCCAGCCGTGGTCGACGCTCAGCGTCGGGATGATGCGGCCCATGCGGCGGCGACCATCGGGACCGGGACGCTCGAGGTCGTAGGCCGCGGCGTTGAAAGCGGCGCGCGGAATCAACCACCATGCCTCACCGCCCATCGGCGCGCTCACGTGGCCCAGCGCGTGGACGCGCTGGCCACCGCGCGCCTGCCCGGGCAGCGCCGAGCTGGGCAGGTCGAAGCGGTTGTATTCCAGTTCCAGGCCACCTTCCAGCCGCGCCTTGCGGCCCCAGGGGCGAAAGCTGTCGAGCACCGCCTCGTCCGCCGCCGTCGTCACGCGAATGCCGAACTGGGGACTGCGCTGGTAGGGCGAGTCGAACTGTGTGAGCGCATCGCTGCCTTGCAGCGTCTGCCAGCGCTGGATGCGGGCATAGGTGTCGATGACGCCCCAGCTCAGCTCGCGCTGGCGGTTCAGCCTGAAGTCGCCGGCCAGTAGGCGCGGGGTCTGGCTCTCGACGCGGCGCGACATGTCCTTCCAGTAGTCGTCGTCGGACACGCGCTCGCTCTTGAGCCGGTAGTGCCAGCCGCCGAGGACGCCGTCGTTGTTGAACTTCAAACCCCAGCGCGAGCGGCCGAAGACCCGGTCGCCGGGCAACAGGTCGACGTTGATGCGACCCGCATGGCCGGGTTCCAGGTAGCGGAATTCACTGTCCAGGCCGACGCCACGCTTGGTCATGACGAAGGGCGAGAAAGTCGCATCGCGTTGCGGTGCGATGTTCCAGTAGTAGGGCACGCCGAGCTCAAGGCCGCCGCGGTTGTCCAGGAAGATGCTGGGCGGCAGCCAGCCCGACTTGCGCGCCGACGTGAGCGGGAAGCTCAGGGACGGCGCAGCCAGGATGGGCACGCCCAGGAAGCGCAGCACCGCGCCGTCGGCCTGGCCCTCGTTGGCAGCCAGGTCCATGCGCAGCTCCCTGGCCGTGATCTGCCAGTCCGGCTCCTGGTTCTCCACCGCCGGGCAGCTGCTGTAGCTGCCTTCAAGCGCGCTCATGTGCTCGCTGTCCTGGAACTTCAACACCTTGGCCTTGCCGCGACCGCCCGTGGCGGCGAGGAAGAAGCTCGGCGTCAGGAACTCACCCTGGAAGCGGTTGACGTAGAGCTGCAACAGCGGCCCGGTGAAGACATTGCCGTTGTGATCGATGCGCACATGGCCCTCGGCCCGGGCAAAGTCGTCGACGACGCGGTAGTTCAGCGTGTCGGTGTTCAGCACCAGTTCGCCATAACGCAGCTCGACGCCGTCCGTGCCCTCGGCCCGCTGGTCCGTCTGGGCTGTGAGCTTGGTGGCGGAGATGACCAACGCGGGCTTGGTGCCCGTCGCCTTGGACGGTGCGCCCAGCACGCGGCTGCCACGCAGCTGCAGGTTGTTGTCCGCTTCGGCCTGCTGTGCCGACGCCTCACCCCAGGCGCACAGGGCCAGGGCGATCAGGGTGGGCAGCAGGGCGGGGTGGGGTAGGCTGAGCGGGCGCGGCACGGACGGCACGGACGACAAGGAGGCTCGGAGTCGGTGAGGATGCCGGGGCCGGCGGTTCTTAGAATTTCATTATCCACGAGGGCTTTCCGATGACGCTGCCGACCTCCGCCCTGATGCAGACCCTGCAAGCCCACCCCGAAGACGCTGACCGTCTGATGCGCGCCGCCTGCGCGGAGTTACGCGCTCAACCGGTGTCGCCCGCGCCGCCGGACGCAACTGCACTGCGTGGCGGGCTGGCCTGTATCGCGGAGGCGGGCCTCGACGCTGTGCTGCAGCGCTTGCTCGACGACGCCCCCCGGGGCGCCGTGACCGACGGCATCGCCGCCTTGCTGCGCCCGGCGGAGCTGGCCTGGGACGAGGCCCAGGAAATTGACTGGGCGGCGCGCCATTGGGAGTCCTGCCGCGCCGACGGCCTGCTCGACGAGGAACTGGCGGCCGACTTCGGCGAATACTGGCGTCAGTTCGAGTGGAGCGCACTGCGCCAGCACCTCGTGCTGCTGGGCCAGGGGCACCCCGAGCAGCGTCGGCTGCTGGCCCAGATCGTCAAGACGGCGAGCCGCTATGTCGCCTTCGGCGCGCTGAAGCGCGCGCTGGAGGCACGCTTTCCGGAGTTTTTCGAACTCGGATTCAGCCTGCGCTGAGCCCAAGAAAAACGACCCCGGGGCCGAGGCCGCGGAGTCGCCGTGCTGAGCGGAGCCGGATCAGACCTTGCGGCGGCGCTTGGCCAGGCCAACGCCCGCCAGGGCTACTGCCACCAGGGCGTAGCTGGCCGGCTCCGGCAAGGCGCCAGCGTTGACGTTGAGCACGACCCGGGTGTTGCCGTTGAAGTTGAGGCCCGCCCAGTTGACGGCGATGGAATCGGCGTCGAACGTGATGCGGCTGGCATCGAAGCCGGCCATGTTGCTGCCCGCGTCCAGCGTGACGCTGGTGATGCTGGGCGCGCCCAGGAAGTTCAGCAGATTGCCGTTCTCGATGTAGAGGCTGCCGCTCGACCAGCCGGCTCCGGTGCTCCAGGTGGCGCTGCTGATGTAGTCGTAGATGACTTGGGTGTCCGTGACCTGGATGTCGAAGTAGCCGATCGAGCTGCCGCGGACGGTGCCGTCCACCGTGAAGGTCTGAACCCCGCTGTAGGCGGTGCCGTTGAAGTAGTACTGCGAGCCGGCGGTGGCGCCGATCAGGCCTGCGTAAGCGGGCAGACTGGCGGCGAGCAGGCTGGCCGTGGTGAGCGCGGCGGCCAGGAGCTTGGTGGCGAAGGTCATGGAGTTATGAATTAGGGGTTGACGACGAACGCATGTTGCATTGATCACCCCCGTCTGCCTCCCCCGCGCCTCCAGGGGGTCAGACCTTGCCGTGTGAACAATTGCGCAGGCTTGAGGCCCCGTCTCCCCCGCGGCTGCGGGAGTCAGGCTCAGGGGCAGGTCGCGCAGCCCGCCGCAACCAGCCAGGGGTCCTTGTCCTCGCCGCCGAAGATGTCGACCAGGAAGTCCAGGAAGGCGCGCGTGCGCGCCGGCACGTATTTGCGCGTCGGCATGCCGGCCCACAGCGTCGTGCTGAACAGCCGCCACTGCGGCATGACGCGCTCCAGCGCCTGCTCCAGCAGCGCGTCTTCGACCATGAAGCTGGGCAGACCGGCCACGCCCAGTCCGTGCAGGGCGGCGGCGTAGTTGGTGTCCATGTGCGTCGTCGACAGGGCCGCGCGCGAGGGCACGATGGGCAGGGTGATCTCCTCGCCGCCGTCGCCGCGCTGCAGCGTCAGGCCGCGCAGCAGCATGGCGGTGGGCGGCAATAGCGCGTCGTGTTCCTTGAGATCGCTCGGATGTTGCGGCCGGCCGCGCTGGTCCAGATAGTCCGGCGAGGCACACATGATGAATTCGCTGCGGGCCAGGCGCCGCGCGACGAACTCCCCGTCGAGCGCGTCCCGCGCCAGCAGGATGGTCAGGTCGTAGCTGTCGTCCACCGTGTCGACCGCGCCGGGCGACGTGATCTCCAGCGTCACGAGCGGATAGTCGCGGTGGAACTTGGGCAGGTGCTTGGCGAGCTGGTGCACCGCGATGGCGGGCGGGCACAGCACACGCAGCAGGCCGCGCACCTCTTGCGTTGCCGATGCGGCCAGCGCCGCCGCCTCATCGACATCGGCCAGGATGCGCCGCGCCCGTTCCAGGTAGGCCTCGCCGATCTCGGTCAGCGCCAGGCGCCGCGTCGTGCGGTTCAGCAGCCGCGTGCCGAGGTGGTCTTCCAGCTCGGCGATCAGGCGGGTGACGACGGCCGGGGCCAGGTCAAGCGCCCGCGCCGCGCCTGCAAAGCTCCCCTCGTCGATGACTCGGACGAAGACCTTGATGGCGCGGAGTTGATCCATCCGGCGGGATTCAAGGGTGAGCGGCCATGACCTGGGCCACCGCCGCCGTCAGCCGCTTGCCATAGGGCACATGCAGGAACTCGTTCGGCCCATGCGCATTGCTCTTGGGCCCGAGAACGCCGCAGACCATCATCTGCGCCTGCGGGAAGCCCTTCTGCAACATGCTCATCAGCGGGATGGTGCCGCCCTGGCCGATGTAGCCGACCGGCGCCTTGAAATGAGCCTGGCTGGCGTCGTTGAGCGCCTGGCTCAGCCACGGCGACAGCTCGGGCGTGTTCCAACCGGTGGCGCCGAGCGCGCCGGCACGGCCGTCGGGCGTGAAGGTGACCTTGGCGTTGTAGGGTGCGTTGTCCTGCAGCAAAGCCTGCAGACGCAGCGCGGCGGCATTGGCATCCACCAGGGGCGGCAGGCGCAGACTCAGCTTGAAGGCCGTGTAGGGCCGCAGCACATTGCCGGCGTTCTTCAGCTCCGGAAAGCCATCGGCACCAACCACCGACAGCGTCGGCCGCCAGGTGCGATTCAGCAGCACCTCGACCGGGTCGCTCGTCACCGGCAGCACGGGGCCGCCGTCCGCGCCGCAGGCCCAGGGCATGCGCTTGTAGACCTCGTCCTTCAGGATGGCCGCGGTGGCCTGCGCCTGCGCCAGGCGGGCGCCGGGGATCTCGCAGTGGAAGCTTTCGGGCAGCAGGCGCCCGGTCTTGCTGTCCTCCAGGCGGTCCAGCACCTGGCGCAGGATGCGAAAGGATGACGGCACGCAGCCCGAGGCGTCACCGCTGTGGATGCCCTCGGTCAGCACCTCCACCTTCAGCACACCGGAGACCATGCCGCGCAGCGAGGTCGTCAGCCACAGCTGGTCGTAGTTGCCGGCGCCCGAGTCCAGGCAGACGACCAGCGACACATTGCCCAGGCGCGGCTTGAGGATGTCGATGTAGGCCGGCAGGTCGAAGCTGCCGCTCTCCTCGCAGGTCTCGATGACGCCGACGCAGCGCGGGCGCGGGATGCCTTGGCTGTCCAGGGCCATGATGGCCGTCAGCGAGGCATAGACCGCATAACCGTCGTCGGCGCCGCCGCGGCCGTAGAGCAGGCCGTTCTCGTACTTGGGCGTCCAGGGCCCGAGGTCGCTGCGCCAGCCGTTGAACTCGGGCTGCTTGTCGAGGTGGCCGTAGAGCAGGATGGTGTCGGTCGAGGCGGCCTTGGTCGCAGGCACCTCGAAGAAGATCACCGGCGTGCGACCGGGGATGCGCACGATCTCGAGCTTCAGGCCGGCCACCTTCTTGCCCTCGACCCAGGCGGCCGCCTGCGTCAACACCCTCTCGATGTGGCCATTGGCCGCCCAGTCGGCGTCGAACATCGGGCTCTTGGCGGGAACAGCGATGTAGTCGGCCAGCGCTGGGACGATTTCCTCGTCCCAGACGCGTTCGGCAAAGGCGCCCAGCGCGGTCGCCTCTTCGGCTTGCAGGGGCAGGTGGGGATCTCGTGCGTTCATGGCAGGCTCCTTGCTCGCGCTTGTGGCGCGGCCTGCCAGTTTAGGCTTGCCGACGCCCGCGCTTCCTGCCCGCGCGCTGACGACCCGGCAGCCCGAAGTGCCTATTCGCGCTCGAACTTGAACACCGCCACGCTGGCCATCAGGTTGGGCCGCCTGCGCACCACGCGGCCATCCTGCAAACCGAAGCTGTCGAGGATCTTGAGCCGGTTCTTGCGCGCCAGCACGCCGAAGTCGGCAAAGGTGCCGACACGGATATTGGGCGTGTCGTACCACTCGAAGGGCAGCGCCTTGGTCACCGGCATGCGGCCGAACAGCACCTGCAGCCGGTTCGGCCAATGGGCGAAGTTGGGGAAGCTGACGATACCCATCTTGCCGACGCGGGCCGTCTCCTTGAGCATGGCCTCGGCATTGCGCAGGTTCTGCAGCGTCTCCAGCTGCAGCACGACGTCGAAGCTCTGCTCCTCGAAGATGGCCAGGCCTTCCTCCAGGTTGCGCTGGATGACGTTGACGCCGCGCTTCATGCAGGCCAGCAGGTTGGCGTCGTCCAGCTCCACGCCGTAGCCGCTGCAGCCCTTGTGCTTGATGAGGTGCTCCAGCAGCTCGCCGGTGCCGCAGCCGAGGTCGAGCACGCGTGAGCCGGGCGGCACGAGTGCCGCGATGGCAGGGTCGAAGCTCATGCAGTCACCCCCTTCCGCACGGGCCGGGCCGCCGGACAGAGCCCGCCGGCGATGCGCTCGAAATAGGCACCCAGCACGCCGTGGTAGCGCGGGTCGTCGAGCAGGAAGGCGTCGTGACCATGGGGCGCGTCAATCTCGGCGTAGCTGACCTCCAGCCGGTTGTCGAGCAGGGCCTTGACTATTTCTCGAGAGCGCGCCGGCGAAAAACGCCAGTCGGTCGTAAAGCTGGCAATCAGGAACTTGGCGCGCGCGCTGGCAAAGGCCCGTGTCAAGTCTCCACCATGCTCGGCGGCGGGGTCGAAGTAGTCCAGCGCGCGCGTGATCAGCAAATAGGTGTTGGCGTCGAAGTAGTCGCTGAACTTGTCACCCTGATAGCGGAGATAGCTCTCGATCTGGAACTCGATCTCCTGCGTCGAATAGCCGAGCACGCCGTTCTTCAGCTGCCGGCCGAACTTCTCGGCCATCACGTCGTCGCTGAGATAGGTGATGTGGCCGATCATGCGGGCCACGCGCAGGCCGCGCTGGGGCACCACGCCATGCTCGTAGAAGTGGCCGCCGTGGAAGTCGGGGTCGGTCACGATGGCGCGGCGCGCCACCTCGTTGAAGGCGATGTTCTGCGCCGACAGATTGGGCGCCGTCGCGATGGCGATGCAGTGCGCCACGCGCTCGGGATAGCGCAGCGCCCAGTCCAGCGCCTGCATGCCGCCCAGTGAACCGCCCAGCACCGCCGCCAGCTTGAGGATGCCAAAACGCTCGACGAGGCGGGCCTGCGCATCCACCCAGTCCTGCACCGTCACGACAGGGAAGTCCGCACCCCAGGCGCGCCCGGTGGCCGGGTTGACATGCATCGGCCCCGTCGAGCCGAAGCAGGAGCCTATGTTGTTGACGCCGATGACGAAGAACTTGTCGGTGTCCAGCGCCTTGCCCGGGCCGATCAGGTTGTCCCACCAGCCCTCGCTCTTGGGCTGGCCGGCATAGCTGCCGGCGACATGGTGGCTGGCGTTGAGGGCATGGCAGACCAGCACCGCATTGCTGCGCTCGGCATTGAGCCGGCCATAGGTCTCGACCATCAGGTCGTAGGCCGGCAGGCTGGCGCCGCTGCGCAGCGGCAGCGGCTCGTCGAAATGGAAACTCTGCGGCGACACGTCGCCAACGCTCAGGCCCGTCATGGCCTCACTCCAAAGATCAGACTTTTCGCGCCGTTCAGGCGCGATGAGTCAATAAAAAACCGGCGCCACTGTTGCGGACGCCGGTTTGATGTCGGAGTCCTGTTTAGCGGCATTTATTGAGCGCCCGCAATCCGGAACAAATCGGCGCTATGGAGCGGGATTCTAGTCACCCCTGGCCGTCGAGCCGGAACTGCGCCACCGCGCCCGTCAGCAGCTGCAGCTGCTGACGCAGGCTGTCCGCCGCGGCCGCCGACTCCTCCACCAACGCCGCGTTCTGCTGCGTCATGTGGTCAAGCTGGTTGACGGCGCCGTTGATCTGGCCGATCCGCGCGCTCTGGTCGGCAGCGCCTTCGGCCACCTCGCCGATCATGTCGCTGACCTTCTGCACATTGCTGACGATCTCCCGCATCGTCGTGCCAGCGTGCTGCACGAGGCGCGAACCGGCCTCGGTGCGCTCCAGGCTGGCGGCGATCAGCGACTTGATCTCGCGCGCGGCTTCGGCCGAGCGCTGGGCCAGCAGCCTCACCTCGCTGGCGACGACCGCAAAGCCGCGGCCCTGCTCGCCCGCGCGCGCCGCCTCGACGGCCGCGTTCAGCGCCAGGATGTTGGTCTGGAAGGCGATGCTGTCGATCAGCCCGAGGATGTCGCCGATGCGGCGCGAGCTGGTGTTGATCTGGTCCATCGTGGCGACCACCTCGGCCACCTCCTGGCCGCCGCGGCGCGCCACCTCGGCTGCACCTTCGGCGAGCTGGCGGGCCTTGCCGGCGGCGTCGGCGCCATGCCGCACGCCGCTGGTGAGGTCCTCCATCGAGCTGGTCGTCTGCTGCAGGCTGGACGCCGCCTGCTCGGTGCGCTGGCTCAGGTCCTGGTTGCCCGAAGCGACCTCGCTGCTGGCCGTCTCGATGCTCTGCGCCGAGGTTTTCACCTGTCGCACCAGGTCGCGCAGGCTGCTCTGCATCGCGTCCAGCGCGCGCAACAGGTCTGACGCCTCGTCGCGGCCGACGATGCGGATGTCGTTGTTCAGGTCGCCGCTGGCGATGGACTGGGCCACCGTGCCGGCATAGCGCATCGGGCTGGTGATGGTGGCCGAGTTGATCAGCGTCAACGGCACGACCAGCACCATGATGGCGATGAGCACGGCCGCCGAGCGCCAGCCGATGCCGCGCAGCTCGGCGCCGAACGCGGTCTCGCTGGCCTTGGCCTGCTGGTCGATGAGGCCGGCGATGCGCTCGACGCGCTGTTCGATCTCGCGCATCGCCGCCTTGGGCCGGTTCAGCATGCGGTCCGCCACCTTGGCGGTGTCGAAGCCCCCGGCCTCGATCTGGCTGAGCACCGGCTGGGCACCGGTGCGGTAGTCCTGCAGAAACTTCAACGCCTCCAGGCCGACGGCCTTGTTCTCCTCCTGCTTGCCCTGCTGCAGCCCCTGCAACGCCACCGTCAGCCGCTGCGCGGCGGCGTCCCAGCGCTGGCGGTACTGCTTGACCTGGTCCGGGTCTTCATAGGCGATGACCATCTGCTTCTCCTCCAGCCGCACATCGGCCAGCGCCTGGCGGATGGTGCTGACCTGCTGAAGATCATGCATCGCATGGGTGGTCACGTCGGCATTGAGCGCCATCAGCTGGCGGCCGCCGAGCAGGCCGGTCAGGCCCAGGGCGGCAAACATCAGCAGCACCATCGCGATGGCGCCCTGCATGCGGGTGCGGATGGTGAAGCTGCGCATCCAGGTGGCGAGGTCCATGGCGGTGTCTCCTTTTCTGGGTCCGCTCGGGGCGGATGGGGGGTCTGGCGATGCTAGTCAAGCCTCGGCTGCTGGCAAGCGACGTTTTGCCCGAACTTGCGGTTACTGAACACTTGACCAATAATTCGGCGCATGCCCCGCCCCAGCCAGGATCAGGATCAAGCCTTGCTCGCCGCCGGCGCCGTTCTCTACCCGCAGCTGGGCTGCGCCGGCCTGTCGGTGCGCCGTGTGGCCGAGGCGGCCGGCGTGAACCCGGCCATGGTGCACTACCACTTCGGCAGCAAGGACGGCTTCCTGCGCGCGCTGCTGCAGCGCCACTACGAGGAGATGTTCACGGCGCTGTCGCTGAACAGCCAGGGCGATGCGGACGTGATGGAACGGCTCGCTGCGGCGCTGCTGGGCGTGGCGCGCTTCGTGCGCGAGCACCGGCCGCTGATTGCGCGCGTCTGGGCCGACGCACAAGGCGGCCAGGCCGTTGCGCAGGACTTCCTGCGCGCCAACGCGCCGCGCCACCTGGGCGTGCTGCTGGCCATGCTGCAGGAGGCCGAAGCGCTGCAGCGGTTGCCGGTCCAGCCGCTGCTGACGCGCTTTTCATTTCTGATGGGTGCCGTCGTCGCGCCTCTCATCCTCGTCGGCGGCATGAAGTCCATCGAGGCGGTGCCAGCGGCCCTGCAGGCCATGGTGGACGACGACGTGATGTCCGACGCGGCCCTGCAGCGGCGCATCGAATGGGCGCTGCTCGGCCTGGCCAGTGGCGTCTGAGGAGTCACCATGAAGCGCATTCTCATGCTGCTGTTGCCGGCCCTGCTGGCCGCTTGCACCAACACGCCACCCGCCGGATGGACGGGTTATGCCGAGGCCGAGCTGGTCTACATCGCGTCACCGGTCGCGGGGCGGCTGACGGCACTGGCCGTGCGCTCCGGCGAGGCCGTCACTGCGGGCCAGGCGCTGTTCGAGCTGGATGCAACGCCCGAACTGGCCGCCGATGCCGAAGCGCAGGCGCGCGCGCAAAGCGCCCAGGCCCAAGCGGCCAACGCCGACAAGGGCCGGCGCGCGCCCGAGGTGGCCGTCACGCGGGCGCAGCTCGACCAGGCGCGCGCGGCCGAGCGCCTCGCCGACCTCGACCTGACGCGCCAGCGGCAATTGCTGGCGCAGGGCTTCGTCGCCATGTCGCGGGTGGACGGTGCAACGGCGGCACTGGCCCAGGCACAGGCCCGCGTCGCCGAACTGGAAGCCGCACTCGCCGTGTCCCGACTGCCTGCCCGCGCGGACGAACGCGCCGCTGCCCGCGCGCTGGCACACGCAGCCCAGAGCGGCCGCGCGCAGACGGCATGGCGCGTTGAGCAAAAGCGCCAGAGTGCGCCCATGCCAGCACGCGTGCAGGACGTCTTCATGCGCCCGGGCGAATGGGTGGCGGCAGGCCAGCCGGTGCTGGCGCTGCTGCCACCAGCCAACCGCAAGGCGCGCTTCTATGTGCCGCAGTCGGCGGTGGGGGCACTGAAGCTGGACGCGCCGGTGAATCTGCACTGCGACGGCTGCGGCGCCGCCATCCCCGCGCGCATCAGCTTCATCGCGGCCGGCCCCGAGTACACGCCGCCGGTCATCTATTCCAACCAGCAACGCGACAAGCTGGTCTTCCTCGTCGAGGCGCGGCCGGTCAAGGCCGGGGATGCCGAGCGGCTGCACCCGGGACAACCGCTGGATGTCACGCAATGAGCGATCTCGCCATCGACGTGAAGGGGCTGTCCAAGGCCTACGGCGGCCGCAAGGTCGTCGACGCCGTCGACATGCAGGTCGACGCCGGCCGCATCGTCGGTTTCCTCGGGCCCAACGGCAGCGGCAAGACGACATCGCTGCGCATGCTCTGCGGCCTGCTGACGCCCGACGCCGGCGAGGGCCGCGTGCTGGGGCTGGACTTCCGCCGCCAGGCCGCCGAGGTGAAGCGCCAGGTCGGCTACATGACGCAAAGGTTCGGCCTCTACGAAGACCTGTCGATCCGCGAGAACCTGGACTTCGTCGCGCGCCTGTTCTCGATGCCGAACCGGCGCACAGCCGTCGACGGTGCGCTGGAGCGGCTCGGGCTGGCGACACGCCAGAAGCAGCTCGCCGGCGCGCTGTCGGGCGGCTGGAAGCAGCGCCTTGCGCTGGCCGCCTGCTTGTTGCATCAGCCCCGCCTGCTGCTGCTGGACGAGCCGACGGCCGGCGTCGATCCCAGGGCAAGGCGCGAGTTCTGGGACCAGATCCACCAACTCGCCAGCGAAGGCATCACGGTGTTCGTGTCCACGCACTACATGGACGAGGCCGAGCGCTGCGACGAGCTGGTCTACATCGCCTATGGCCGCGTGCTGGCGCGCGGCGCGGCCGCTGCCATCGTGCAGGACGCCGGCGCGACCGACCTGGAGGATGCCTTCGTCAAGCTCGTCGCCCAGGCCACCGACAACTTCAGCGCAGCCGCCTGAAATGAAACTCAAAGGCAACCACAGAGGCACAGAGATACAGAGGAAATACAGAGGCTGCTTCTCCGTGCCTCTGTGCCTCTGTGGTTGCATTTCCGTACCCGTTTCATCCGTTACGGGCGGCACGCAGCACCATGGAAAACGGATATGAAAGCCCTGGCCCGCATGTTCGCCATCGCGCTCAAGGAAGTGCAGCAGATGCTGCGCGACAAACTCACCTTCGCGATGGCGGTGGGCGTGCCCATCCTGCAGCTGGTGCTGTTCGGCTATGCGATCAACACCGACCCCAAGGGCCTGCCAACGGCCATCGTGTCGCAGGACACCAGCCCGATGGCGCACAGCATCGTCGCGGCGTTGCAGACGAGTGGCTATTTCCGCGTTGTCGAAAGCGGCATTGCCGAGTCTCGCGGCGACGCTTTGCTGCAAAGCGGCGACATCCAGTTCCTCGTCATCGTGCCGGACGACTTCGGCGCCCGCGTCGTGCGCGGCGAGAGGCCAGCCCTGCTGGTCGCCGCAGACGCGACCGACCCGTCGGCCGGTGGCAATGCCATCGCCGCATTGAGCCAGCTCGGCGCCACCGCGCTGAATCGCGACCTGCGCGGCGCACTGGCCTCGCGGGCACAGCAGGCTCCGCCGTTCGAAGTGCGCGTCCAGCGCCGCTACAACCCCGAGGGCCTGTCGCGCTACAACATCGTGCCCGGCCTGGTGGGCACCATCCTGACGATGACGATGGTCATGCTGACGGCGCTGGCGATGACGCGCGAACGCGAGCGCGGCACGATGGAGAACCTGCTGGCAACGCCGGTGCGGCCCATCGAGGTCATGGCCGGCAAGATCCTGCCCTACGTCGTGCTCGGCTACGTTCAGCTCGGCGTCATCCTCGGCGCGGCCTTCCTGCTCTTTGACGTCCCGATGGTCGGCAGTGCCACGCTGCTGCTGGCCATGATCGGTGTCTTCATGCTGGCCAACCTCGGCGTCGGATTCACCTTCTCGACGTTGGCCAGGAACCAGCTGCAGGCCCTGCAGCTGACCTTCTTCTTTTTCCTGCCGTCCATGCTGCTGTCGGGCTTCATGTGCCCGTTTCGCGGCATGCCGCAGTGGGCGCAAACCCTGGGCGAGGTGCTGCCGCTGACGCACTTCCTGCGCATCGTGCGCGGCGTCATGCTCAAGGGCTCGGGCGCGGCGGAGTTGCTGCCCGAGGTCTGGCCGATGCTGGCATTCCTCGCCGCAGCGGGCGGCATCGCGTTGTTGCGCTACCGGCAGACGCTCGACTAGGGAGCGCTGCAGAGGCAGTGCGCGATGGCCGCCTTGTCCCACTGGCCGCGCGCCGCCACCTGGCTCAGTGCCTTCAACGCCGACAGCTCTTCCACGACCGGCGCCGGCAGCCCATCCAGGCCCAGGGCCTGCACAAGCGAGGGCGCCATCACATCGGCCAGTGAGGCCAGCAGCCGCTCGCTGCGGCTCAGGTCACGCTCGACATAGACGACGCGCGGCTTGCCGCCAGCCTTGACCTCCAGCTTGGCCAGCTGCACCGCCGTCTGCAGCGCATCGTCGAAGCTGCCGAGCCGGTCCACCAGGCCGCGCGCCTTGGCCTGGGCGCCGGTCCAGATGCGGCCCTGCGCCACGGCGTCGATCTTCTCCGGCGTGCTCTTGCGGGCGTCGGCGGCCAGGCCGGTGAAGCGCGCATAGGTGTGATCGATGCTGGCCTGCAAGGCCGCCTGCAGCCGAGGGTCCAGCGGCCGGCGGGCGTCATAGCCACCCGCCAGCCAGGTCGTCGTGATGCCGCCAGTGTGCAACGACAGCTTGTCCATCAGGCCTTCGGCCGTGGGCAGCATGCCGTAGACGCCGATGCTGCCGGTGATGGTGCCGGCATCGGCGATGACGGCATCGCTGGCCATGGCAATCCAGTAGCCGCCCGAGGCCGCCACATCGCCCATCGACACGACGACGGGCTTGCCGGCGGCACGCGTCAGCTCCAGCTCGCGGCGCACGATCTCGGAGGCGAAGGCGCTGCCGCCGGGCGAGTTCACGCGCAGCACGATGGCCTTGATGGCGTCGTCCTCGCGCGCCTTGCGGATCAGGCGGGCGGTCGAGTCGCCGCCGATACGGCCCGCACCGGCCTCGCCGTCACTGATCTCGCCCTCGGCGACGACGACGCCGATGCCCGGCTGCAGCTTTGTCGGCGTGCCGGCATCCTTCACATAGGCCATGTACTGGCCCATCGACACCTGGCGGAAGCTCTTGCCCTCTTCGTCCTTGGCACCCTTGGCGACCAGCAGGTCGCGCATCTGGTCGCGCGTCTTCAGGCCGTCGACGAGCTTGTCCTGCAGCGCCAGCCTGGCGGTGTCGCCCTGGACGGCGACCAGGCGCTGCGGGAGTTCCTCGATACCCTTGACGAGGCTGCCGGCCGGCAGCTTGCGCGCCGCCTCGATGGTGGCGGTGAAGCCGCTCCACAGCTCGCCATAGACCAGGCCGACGGACTCCCGCGTGGCCGGGCTGGGACCGTTCTCGGTATAGGTCTCGGCCGCGCCCTTGTAGGTGCCGGCCTTGACGACATGCGCCGTCACGCCGAGGCGGTCCAGCGCGTCCTTGTAATAGGTGCGGTAGCGGCCGAAGCCTTCCAGTCCCACCATGCCCATGGGGTGCAGATAGACCTCGCCGGCCTGGGCGGCCAGGAAATAGCCGCGCTGGCTGTAGCTGTCGGCGTAGGCCATGACGGGCTTGCCGCTCTTCTTGAAGCGCTGCAGCGCGCCGGCGACTTCGTGCAGACCGGCGAAACCGGCGCCCTGCAGCGCCTCGACATCCAGCAACAACGCGCCGATCTTGTCGTCGGTGGCGGCATGGTCCAGCACGGCCAGCACATCGCGCAGCCGCGTCTGGCGCGGCGTGCTGCGGCCCTGCGCCTGGGCCATCACCTGCTCGCGCGGGCTGCCAGAGAACTGCTCGACGAGGTTGCCGTCGAGCTTGAGAACGAGCGTGGTCTTGTCGGCCAGCGGCTTGGGGCCGCGCGTCAACAGCGCCGTGACGATGACGACGATGAGCAGCAGCACGAAGAGATTCATCAGCGCCCGGCGCGTGCCGTCGAGCAGCCACCAGGCCTTGGAAAAAAACCAGCCGATCGCGGAGAACACGGACTTCATCGACAAAGCCTTGAGGGTTGATGCGGTCCATTGTGGCGGCCGGCGGCCCTTAAGCTCCGTTCGTCACGTTTTGTGAGGAAACCACATGCTTGCCTGGCCCGGCTGGACGAGACGCATCAACGATCACTTCCCGCTGCGCTACCTGACCTGGATGCTGTGCGGGCTGCTCGCGCTGTTCTTCGCCGTCAGCTGGACGGCCGGCCTGACCGGCGGGGTGCTCGTCGTCATCTTCCTGGCACTGGCCTTGCTGGGCCTGCGCGACGCGCGGCAGCAGCGCCACTCCATCCTGCGCAACTATCCCGTGATCGGCCATCTGCGCTTCCTGCTGGAGTTCATCCGACCCGAGATCCGCCAGTACTTCCTGGAGGGCGACAACGACGCCGCGCCCTTCTCGCGCGCGCAGCGTTCCATCGTCTACCAGCGCGCCAAGGGCGCGGCCGACCAGCGCCCCTTCGGCACCCAGCTCGACACCAGCGCGCGCGGCTACGAGTGGATCAACCATTCGCTGGCGCCGACTCATCTCACCAGCCACGACTTCCGCATCACCATCGGCGCCGAGCGTGCCCAGCCCTATTCGTGCAGCGTCTTCAACATCTCGGCGATGAGCTTCGGCGCGCTCAGCGCCAACGCCATCCTGGCGCTGAACAAGGGCGCCAAGATCGGCGGCTTTGCCCATGACACCGGCGAGGGCTCGATCAGCGTGCATCACCGGCAGCATGGTGGCGACCTGATCTGGGAGATCGGCTCGGGTTATTTCGGCTGCCGCAACGACGATGGCAGCTTCAGCGCCGAGCGCTTCGCGGCCAATGCGCGCGACCCGCAGGTCAAGATGATCGAGCTCAAGCTCAGCCAGGGCGCCAAGCCAGGCCACGGCGGCGTGCTGCCTGGCCCCAAGGTCAGCGAGGAGATCGCCGCCGCGCGCGGCGTGCCGGTGGGCGTCGACTGCATCTCGCCCGCCCGCCACAGCGCCTTCTCCACGCCGGTCGAAATGATGCGGTTCATCGAGCAGCTGCGCGAGCTGTCGGGCGGCAAGCCCACCGGCTTCAAGCTCTGCATCGGCCACCCCTGGGAATGGTTCGCCCTCTGCAAGGCCATGCTGGAGACCGGCATCACGCCCGACTTCATCGTCGTCGACGGCGCCGAGGGCGGCACGGGCGCGGCGCCGCTGGAGTTCACCAACCACGTCGGTGCCCCGGTGCAGGAAGGGCTGCTGCTGGTGCACAACGCCCTGGTCGGCCTGAACCTGCGCGACAAGATCAAGCTCGGCTGCGCCGGCAAGGTGACTTCGGCCTTCGACATCGTGCGCCTGATGGCCCTCGGCGCCGACTGGTGCAACGCGGGGCGCGGCTTCATGTTCGCCCTGGGCTGCATCCAGGCCCAGGCTTGCCACACCGGCCATTGCCCGACCGGCGTGACCACGCAGGACGCCCTGCGCCAGCGCGCCATCAACGTGCCCGACAAGGCGCAGCGCGTCGCCAACTTCCACCAGAACACCCTCAAGGCGCTGAAGGAACTCGTCGAAGCCGCCGGCCTGTGCCATCCGCAGGAGATCACGGCCCAGCACATCGTGCACCGCCTGGACAAGCACGAGGTGAGGCTGCTGGCCAACCTGCTGCCTTTCGTCGAGCCCGGCTGCGTGCTGCGTGGCGAGATGCCGCACAACACCTTCAAGATCTACTGGCCGCTGGCCAGCGCCCACAGTTTTGCGCCTCAAGGCGCCATTGCGCGTATGCAGTGATCTGCATCAACCCCTGAACCGGGGGCATGAATCAGGCTCGCGCCTACCGCCTGGACGCGGGGGAGGACGGTTCCAAGTTAGGGGGAGGACGCCTGAAACGCGCACAATGCGGAACGTTGTCACACCACCCCATGCCTACCGTTTTTCTCCTCCGTCTCAGCGACACCACGTTGCAACGCACCCGGTCGCTGCTGCTGCAGGCGCGGGGCGTGGAACTGGCGGGCAGCGCGAGTCATCTGAACGATGCGCTGCAGGAGATCGCGGCGCTGGCGCCCGACATCGTCGCCAGCGACCTGCGGCTGATGGACAGTCATGCGATGCGCGTGGCCCACGAACTCGGCCGCCTGCCCGTGCGACCGCAGCTCCTGCTGCTGACGCCGACGGCCGACGACCTGCAGCTGTTCGCCGCCCTGAGTGCGGGCGCCAACGCCTATCACGTGGACGATGGCAGCGGGACCGGCCTGGTCGCCGCGTTGACGCGCCTGCATGAGCGCCGCGCCATGCTGAATCCGCAGCTTGCCCGCCAGGCGCTGGCGGCCTTCGGCATCGAGCGCAGTCCCATCGTCACGGCCCGCCAGCCTTCAGCCCCGCTGGATGCGACACCGGCGGGGCGCCAGATCGAACAGGCCAGCCGCCACCTGCTGACGCTGCTGGCGCAAGGCCTGCTGCTGGCCGAGATTGCGACGCTGTGGAAGCTGGAAGTCGCCGAGATCGAACGCCGCATCTGGCGCCTGGTGCGCCTGCTGCACGTCCGCTCGCGCGAGCTGCTGATTGCCTAGACCGGCACGGTGTCCGCAAAGCTCTGGCGCTGCGAGAGCTTGTCCATGTGGCGCGCCAGATTGGGATAGTCCTCACGCCAGTTGATTTCCGGGAAGCGGAACTCCAGCCAGCCCAGCGCGCAGCCGAGCGAGATGTCGGCCAGCGAGAAATGGCTGCCCGAGCACCAGGGCTTCTCGCCCAGGCCCTGGCTCATGGCTGCCAGTGCGGCATTGACCTTGCCCAGATGGCGTGCGATCCAGGCGGGGCTGCGCTGTTCCGGCGTGCGCTGCGCCCAGGTGCGCTCCAGGCGCACGAGGATGGCGGCGTCGACGATGCCGTCGGCGAGTGCCTCCCACGTGCGTACCTCGCAGCGCTCGCGGCCGCGCTCGGGGATGAGCTTGCCGACGGGCGACAACGTGTCCACGTACTCGACGATGACGCGCGAGTCGAAGACGGCGCCGGTGATGGAGTCTTGCCCTTCCATCACCAGGCAGGGCACCTTGCCCAGCGGATTCATCTTCAGGATGGCGTCGCTGCCCCAGACATCTTCCAGCACCAGCTGGTAATCGAGCTTCTTCTCGGCCATCACGATGCGCACCTTGCGCACATAAGGGCTGGTGAGAGATCCGATCAGCTTCATGGTCATAGGACAACAAGGGGGTCACAGGTCGAAACGATTCTAGCGAGCGCCCCTTGCGCCTCCGGCGGTGAAAAAGTCCTGTCGGATGGGGCCGACAGCCACCTCAGGCGGGGGTTGCCAGCAGCGCAGGGCGCGTCCAAAGTGTCCGCCGGCCCTCGACGGCGCGGGCTCGGCCGATGCCAGCCACTTCGCGCCATGCGGCCGGCCGGGACCGCCGAGCTGTAGCGGCGCGCGCCGCGCTGTCCTCCAAATCCGCTTCACGGTCCGCAGCGGCAGCAACGCGCAGCCGCGAAGGCCATGCGCCGCGGGCACTTCTAGAATTGCGGGTTTTCCACGACCTGCCGGCCCGCCATGACGCCCTCCGACTACTCCGCCATCAGCGCCCTGTCGCCGCTGGACGGCCGCTATGCCGCCAAGGTCGCCGCGCTGCGCCCGCTGCTGTCCGAGTACGGGCTGATGCATCGCCGAGTGCAGGTCGAGGTGGAGTGGTTCATCGCGCTGTCGGACGCCGGCTTCAAGGAGTTCAAGCCGCTCTCAAGCGCCGCGCGCTCGCGCCTGCGCCGCTTGGTGAAGAAGTTCAGCGAGGCCGATGCCGAGGAGATCAAGTCCATCGAGCGCACGACCAACCACGACGTCAAGGCGGTCGAGTACTGGATCAAGCGCAGCTTCGAGGGCGATACATCCGTGCACAGCGAGTTGCTGGCGGCAGCCGAGTTCGTGCACTTCGCCTGCACCAGCGAGGACATCAACAACACCAGCCATGCGCTGATGCTGAAGGCCGCGCGCGACGAGGTCATGCTGCCGGCGCTCGACGGCATCGTCGCCACGCTGCGCAAGATGGCCCACCAGTTCGCGGCCGTGCCGATGCTCTCGCGCACACACGGCCAGACGGCCAGCCCGACGACGGTGGGCAAGGAGATCGCCAACGTCGTGGCGCGCCTGGTGACGGCGCGGGCACGCATCGCAGCGGTCAAGCCGCTGGCCAAGATGAACGGCGCGGTGGGCAACTTCAACGCCCACCTGTCGGCCTGGCCCAGGCACGACTGGGAAGCGTTCAGCAAGACGGTCATCGAGAAGCAGCTCAAGCTCACGTTCAACCCGTACACCATCCAGATCGAGCCGCACGATTACATGGCCGAGCTGTTTGACGCCTTCACCCGCGCCAACACCATCCTGATCGACTGGTCGCGCGACGTCTGGGGCTACATCTCCTTGGGCTACTTCAAGCAGCGCACCAAGGCGGGCGAGATCGGCAGCTCGACGATGCCGCACAAGGTCAACCCGATCGACTTCGAGAACGCGGAAGGCAATTTCGGCCTGGCCAGCGCGGTGTTGACGCACCTGTCGCAGAAGCTGCCGGTGAGCCGTTGGCAGCGCGACCTGACCGACTCCACCGTGCTGCGCAACATGGGCGTGGGCCTGGGCTATGCGCTGTTGGGCTATGACTCGCTCGCCAAGGGCCTGGGCAAGCTAGAGGTCAACGAAGCCGCGCTGGCCGACGACCTCGACGCCGCCTGGGAAGTACTGGCCGAGCCCATCCAGACGGTCATGCGCCGCTACGGCCTGCCCAACCCCTATGAGCAGCTCAAGGAGCTGACCCGCGGCAAGGCCATCACGCGCGAGTCGATCCAGGCCTTCATCGAAGGGCTGGACCTGCCCAAGGCCGAGAAGGCACGCCTGCTGAAGATGAGCCCGGGCAGCTACACCGGGCTGGCGCAAGACCTGGCACGGCGCGTCTGACGCATCAGAGCTGCAGCTTGAACACTCTCGAGGGCTCGCTGTAGCCCTCGATCTGTTGCTGCGGCTGCTCGACAAATCCCAGCCTGGCGAGCAGGGACACGCTCGACGCGTTGTCCAGTGCCGTGATGGCCATCAGCACCGGCCAGCCCATCACGTCTCGCGCATGCGCGACACAGGCCCGCGCCGCTTCCAGCGCATAGCCGCGGCCCTCGTGCTCCGCCAGCAGCGCATAGCCCAGGTCGGGCTCGGGCAGGGTCGGGCGCTTGAACAGGCCGCACATGCCGACAAGTTCGCCATCCTCGCGCCGCTCGACGCCCCAGAAGCCATGGCCGAGCTCGCGATAGGCCTTGAAGAGCCTCCCCTCGGCCCAGCTCAGCGCCGCTTCGACGCTGCGCACGCCCGGGTCGTTGATGTTGCGGATCCAGCCCGGCTCGTTGACGAGGCGAAGCAGGAAGGGCGCGTCTTGCGGTGTGAATTCACGCAGCGCCAGGCGTTCGGTGTCGAGGATGTGCATGCAGCCAGACAATAACCGGTCATGCTCCGGTCCCTTGCCCGCCTAACCGATCACAGACGCCGCACAGACGCTTCATGAGCCTCGCGCCCGACTCCAGCGACAACCCCGCGCTCAGCCAGGCTTTGCGTGAACTGGACGTCATCCTGGCCAATGCCGGCGTCGGCATCGTCTTCGTGAAAGCGCGCACCCTCGTGCGCTGCAACCAGCGCTATGCCGAGATCTACGGCTTCGACGGCGTGGAAGGCGCCATCGGCCGCAGCAGCGTCGAACTCTACGAGACCGAACAGGATGCCCGCGGCCTCGGCGCCCGCGCCTACCCGGTGCTTTCGGCCGGCGAGACCTTCCGCAGCGAGCAGCTGATGCGGCGCCAGAACGGCGAGCTGTTCTGGGCCCACCTGACCGGCCGCCTCATCAACGCCGAGCAGCCGGCCGATGGCTCGATCTGGATCGTCGACGACATCCACGAGCGCAAGCTGGCCGACGCCGCGCTGGCCGACCTGCATGCCGAGCAACAGCTCATCCTCGACCACGCCATGGTCGGCATCGTCTTCCTGCGCGGCCGCCGCGTGACCCGCTGCAACCGCGCCTTCGAGCAATTGTTCGGCTACGGGCCCGGCGAGCTCGACGGCCAGCTGTCGCGCGCCTGGTACCTCAGCGACGAGGACTGGAAGACCGCCGGCGACCTCTGCTACGAGCCCTTGTCGCGCGGCGACTCCTTCCACGCCGAGATGCTGCTGGCCCGCAAGGACGGCAGCGCCCTCTACTGCGAGGTGCGCAGCAAGGCCATCGACCCCAGCGATCTGTCGCGTGGCTCCATCTGGATCACGCAGGACATCACCGCCCGCAAGCAGGCCGAGCTGGAACTGGTGCAGGCCAAGTCCCAGCTCGAGGCCCTGGTGCAGCAGCGCACCGAGCAGCTCAGCCAGACGGTGGCGGCACTGGAGCTCAAGGTCGCCGAGCAGCAGGCTGCCGAAGCGCGCGCCGAGCGCCTGGCGCTGTTCGACGGCCTGACTGGCCTGCCCAATCGCCATCTGCTCGCCGACCGCGCGAGCCAGGCCATCGACATCGCGCGCCGCGGCGACGAGCCGCTGGCCGTGCTCTTCCTGGACCTGGACCACTTCAAGAACGTCAACGACTCCCTTGGCCACCGTGTCGGCGACAGCCTGCTGGCCCAGCTCGCGGCCCGCCTGCGCGGCGCGGTGCGCGAGCAGGACACCGTGGCCCGCATGGGCGGCGACGAGTTCGTGCTGGTGCTGCCGCTGACGGACGTCGCCGGCGCGGCCCACCTGGCTACCAAGCTGATGGCGCTGGCGAGCGCGCCCTTCCAGGTCGAGCAGCAGGAGCTGACCGTCACGCCGTCGATGGGCATCGCGATGTTCCCGACCGACGGCGACGACTTCGACACACTGTGCAAATGCGCCGACGCGGCGATGTACCGCGCCAAGCGCGATGGCCGCAATGCCTACCGCTTTTTCACCAGCGAGATGCAGGCGCAGTCGGCCCGCGCACTGCAGCTGGAAAACGCGCTGCGCCGCGCGCTGGAGCGCAAGCAGCTCAGCCTGCACTACCAGCCGCAGTTCGCGCTGGATGACGGTGACGAAACCCGCATCGTCGGTGCCGAGGCCCTGCTGCGCTGGCACCACCCCGAGCTGGGCAGCGTGTCACCCGCGGAGTTCATCCCGGTGGCCGAGGCATCCGGCCTGATCCTGCCCATTGGCGAGTGGGTGCTGCGCGAGGCCTTGAGCCAGCTCGGCCGCTGGGACGCCGCTGGCCTGACCGAGCTGACGATGGCGGTCAACCTGTCGGCCGTGCAATTCCGCCATGACGACCTGCCTGAACTGGTCGGGCGCGTGCTCGAGGACGTCGGCATGGCGGCCGAGCGCCTGGAGCTGGAGCTGACCGAGGGCGCCGCCATGGACAACCCGGCCGTGGCCATCACCGTCATGAACGAGCTGCACGCGCGCGGCGTTCGCCTGTCCATCGACGACTTCGGCACCGGCTATTCGTCGCTGAGCTATCTGAAGAAGTTCCGCGTCAGCAAGCTCAAGATCGACCAGTCCTTCATTCGTGACCTGACCGACGACGCCGAGGACCGCGCCATTGTCGACGCCGTCATCCGCATGGCGGGTGCGTTAGGCCTGCAGACCCTGGCCGAGGGCGTCGAGACCGAAGGCCAGCTGGCCTTCCTGCGCCGCCAGGGCTGCCAGGCCGTGCAGGGCTATCTGTTCAGCCGGCCGCTGCCGGCCCAGGCCTTCGAGGCCTTCGTCCAAAGCCGCGTGCTGGCCAGCGTGCTCTGAGCGGGTGCGAGCCAATCTGCACGCCACCCTGGACAATCCCGCGCATGAACTTCCTTGCCCAACTTCAAGCCCTGACCCCGCATTCGCGCCTGTGCGTCGGCCTCGACCCCGAGCCGGGCAGGCTGCCGGGCGCCTGGGCGGGCGATGCCTCCAGGATCTACGACTTCTGCAGATCAATAGTCGATGCGACGCATGACCTCGTCTGCGCGTTCAAGCCGCAGATCGCCTACTTCGCGGCCCACGGCGCAGAGGCCCAGCTCGAACGGCTCATCGCGCACATCCACGACGTCGCCCCGGGCGTGCCCGTCATCCTCGACGCCAAGCGCGGCGACATCGGCTCGACCGCCGAGCAGTACGCCCGCGAGGCCTTTCAGCGCTACCGGGCCGACGCGGTGACCCTGTCGCCCTTCATGGGCTTCGACAGCATCGAGCCCTACCTGGCCTACGAGGGCAAGGGCGCCATCGTGCTGTGCCGCACCTCCAACAAGGGCGGCGACGACTGGCAGATGCAGCGGCTGGCCGACGTGCCCGGCCAGCCGCGCCTGTTCGAACACCTCGCGCACCTGGCCGAGTCGCAGTGGAACCGCAACGACCAGCTCGGCCTCGTCGTCGGCGCCACCTACCCGGCCGAGATCGCCCGCGTGCGCGAGCTGGCGCCGACGCTGCCGCTGCTGGTGCCCGGCGTGGGGGCGCAAGGCGGTGATGCCGCCGCCGTCGTGCAGGCCGCGGGCCGCCAGGCGCCGCTGGTTGTCAACTCCTCGCGCGCCATCCTCTATGCCGGCAGCGGCGCCGACTTTGCCGAGCGCGCTCGCGCCGTGGCCGAGGCCACCCGCACCAGCCTGCGCTGAACATGGGCCGCGCCGACGAAGACCTCAGCAGCCTCGTCGGGCACGCCGCCCCGCCGGAGGAGCAACGCGAGCGCCTGCACCGCAGCATGCGCTGGCAGGCCAGCCGGGTCTTCCTGATCAGCAGCGGGCCGATCTTCCTGACCGCGGCCGTGCTGCTGTGGGCAACGCGCCAGGCGGGCGAGTGGCTGGACGGCTGGGCGCCGCCGGCACTGTCGCTGGTGATCGCCGTACTGGCAATCACGCGCCTGGCGATGTTGCAGCGCGCGCCGCGCAAGGAGGAGCACCCGGCGGTGACCTGTGTGCTGCTGGCGCTGGTGTTGCTGCTCCCGGTGGCGGCGGCCATTTCGCGCGATCTGGGCCTGTGGTCCGTCAGCCTGCCACTGATGAGCCTGATCATCGCCTTCGCCACCGGCCTGCTGGGCTTGCGTGCGGGGCTGCTGCTGACGGCCCTGGGCTTGGCGTCGCTGTGCGGGCTGGGCGTGGCCGAGCACCTGGGCTGGGCCACCCGTCCGTCCGCGCCTTCGGATCTGGGCCTGCGCGTCGGCGTGCAGGCCGGGCTGCTGCTCTCGGGGCTGGTTGCGGGCCTGGGGTTGCTGAAGATGGTCGAGCGCTCGCTGGCCGAGGCGGAGGAGCGCACCGCACGCTTTCGCGGCCTGCTCGGCATGGCGGTCGACTGGTACTGGGAGATGGACCGCGAGTTCCGCTTCACCCACGTCGCCGAGGAGCGGTCCGGCAGCTCCGGCCTCGACCTTCAATGCCGGCTGGGCAAGACGCCGTGGGATGTCGACGGCCTGGGCCTGTCCGACGACGAACTCGACGCCCACCGCGCCGATCTTGAATCCCACCGCCCCTTCCACGGCATGGTGGCGCGCCGCACCGGCCTGGACGGCAGTACGCGCTGGGTGTCCATCAGCGGCGAGCCGCGCTTCGATGCCCAGGGCAGCTTCCGCGGCTACTGGGGCGTCGGCCGCGACGTCACCCACGAGGTCGCCGCCGAGCAAACCGTGCAGGCGACCGAAACGCGCTACCGCGAGTTGTTTCGCCGCTCGCCCAGCCCGCTGGTGCTGCACCGCTGGGGCCGCGTCGTTGACGCCAACCCGGCGGCCATGGCCATGTTCGGCTATGCCCAGCGCTCCAGCATGATCGGGCAGGACCTGTTCAGCCACTACGAGCCCGGCGATGACGAGACCGCCCGCCAGCAGGCCGCACGCATGGAAGGCCTGGCGCCCGGCGCGATGCAGCCCATGGCCGAGTACCGGCTGCGCACCCTGTCGCGCCGGCGCCGCCTGGTGCAGGCCACCAGCGTGCGCGTCGAGACCGCCTCGGGGCCGGCCACCCTGACCTTCTTCACCGACCAGACCGAGCAGAGCCGCGCCCAGGACGCACTGCGGCGCAGCGAGGGCCTGCTGTCGCACCTGGTGGCTACCAGCCCCGACGTCATCACGCTGACCGAGGCGGAGAGCGGCCGCTACGCGATGGTGAACAAGGCCTTCGAAGGCCTCGCCGGCTGGAGCAGCACCGAGGTGCTGGGCCGCACCGCCGACGAGATCGGCATCTGGCACAACCCTGCCGACCGCACGGCCATCCGCGAAGCGATCCGCCGCGACGGCATCGCCAACAACGTGCCGGTCAGCTTCCGGCGCAAGGACGGCAGCACGATCGCAATGCTGGTGTCGGTGGCGCCCTTCGAAATGGACGGCCAGAACTACCTGGTGCTGTACGCGCGCGACGTGTCCGAGAGCGAGCGCACCCGTCTCGTGCACGGCGCCATCCTCGAAAACGCCTCCATCGGCATCGCGCTGACGCGCGAGCAGCAGTTCGTATTGGCCAACCCCCGCGTCGAAGCCATGTTCGGCTGGGAGCGCGGCGCGTTGCTCGGCCAGCATGGCAGCGTCGTGTGGCCCAGCGTCGAGGACTGGCAGGCCGTCGGCCGCGACCTCGGCCCCCGCCTGGCCAGCGGTGAGCAGGTCGAGGCAGAGCGCACCATGCGCCGCCGCGACGGCTCCAACTTTCTGGCCCGCCTGCTGGCCCAGGTCGTCGACCCGGCCCACCCCAGCCGCGGCGGCACCATCTGGATCATCGAGGACGTCACCGAGCGCCGCCGCGTCGAGGACCAGCTCGCCCACGCCAAGGACGAGGCCCAGGCCGCCAGTCGCGCCAAGAGCGCCTTCCTGGCCAATACCAGCCACGAGATCCGCACGCCCCTCAACGGCCTGCTCGGCCTGGGGCGGCTGGCCCAGCAGCCCGACATCTCCGAGGTCCAGCGGCGCGACTACCTCAACCAGATGATGGACAGCGCCGAAAGCCTGTCGGGCCTGATCTCCGACATCCTCGACCTGTCCAAGATCGAAGCGGGCCGCCTGACGCTGGAGACGCAGCCCTTCTCGCTGCGCGAGCTGCTCGCCTCCATCCGCCTGGCCTATCTGACGCTGGCGCAGGCGCGCGGCCTGACCTTCGCCATCCAGATCGATCCGGCCCTGCCCGGCTGGGTGTTCGGCGACCCGCTGCGCACCCGCCAGATCCTGTCCAACTACCTGACCAATGCGTTGAAGTTCACGTCCGAAGGCGGCATCACCGTCAGCGTGCGCGCCCTGCCCGTCAACGCCCGCGGCAGCGCCGGGGAGTGGGTGCACATCGAGGTACGCGACACCGGCCCGGGCATCGCGCCCGAGCAGCAGGGCCGCCTCTTCCAGCCCTTCACGCAGGCCGACGAATCAACCACGCGGCGCTTCGGCGGCACCGGCCTGGGCCTGTCCATCTGCCGCGAGCTGGCCACGCTGATGGGCGGCGATGTCGGCATGGACAGCAGGCCCGGCGACGGCTCGGCCTTCTGGGCCGAACTGCCCCTGCCGGCCGCGCCGGCGCCGATGACCCATCAGCCCCGCGAGACGCGCGCGCACGGCGCCGGCCACGAGGCCCTGCACGGCCGCCGCGTGCTGATCGCCGAGGACCACCCGGTCAACATGCTGATCGCGGTGGCGCAGCTGGAGCAATGGGGCATGGAGGTCGCCCAGGCCAGCGACGGCCGCCAGGCCATCGAGGCCGTGCTGGCCGCGGCCAGCGTCGGCAAGCCCTTCGACATCGTGCTGATGGATGTACAGATGCCCGTCATGGGCGGGCATGACGCGACGCGCGAGCTGCGCAAGCATTTCGCCGTCGACGAGCTGCCCATCGTCGCGCTGACCGCGGCCGCCCTGGTCTCGGAGCGCGACGATGCCTTCGCGGCAGGCATGAACGACTTCCTGACCAAGCCCATCGACACGCCCAAGCTGCACCAGACCCTGCTTAGGCTGACCCACCCCCTACCGGCTTCGCCGGCTCCCTCAAGGGGGCGCTCCCAGCAGCCCGGCGAAGCCGGCTCTGCGGGAGCCGCTGGAGGGGCGGGCACGCTGCGCGGCCCTTTCAATACGGACTGAGGACGGCCCATGAACACGCTCGCGCCCCGCAGCTTCAAGTACTACGACTTGATCATGGCGGCCTTCGTCTCCGTGCTGCTGTGCTCCAACCTCATCGGCGCAGCCAAGCAGGCGCAACTGACACTGCCCTTCTTCGGCACCGTCACCTATGGAGCCGACCTGTTCTTCTTCCCGATCAGCTACATCTTCGGCGACATACTGACCGAGGTCTACGGCTACAAGTACGACCGCCGCGTCGTCTGGGCCGGCTTCGGCGCCCTGCTGTTCTCGGCCTTCATGGCCTACGTCGTCGTGCACCAGCCGCCGGCCGATACGCCCTTCATGGCCGTCTATCAGCCTCAGCTGGAAGCCGTGTTCGGCAACACCTGGCGCATCGTCGCCGGCTCGATGATCGCCTTCGCCTGCGGCAGCTTCGTCAACAGCTACGTGCTGGCCAAGATGAAGATCGCCACCCGCGGCCGCTGGCTGTGGGCGCGCGTCGTCGGCTCCACCGTCGTCGGCCAGGCCGTCGACACCGGCGTGTTCTTCTTCATCGCCTTCTACGGCGTCTGGGCCACCGAACAGCTGCTGGCCGTCATCGTCGCGCAGTACCTGTTCAAAACCATCTGGGAGGCCGTCATGTACCCCGTCACGGCGAGCGTCGTTCGCTTCCTCAAGCGCGCGGAGGGCGTGGACCACTTTGACCGCAGTACCAGCTTCAACCCCTTCTCAATCAAGGTTTGACGCTGTGGCGGTGACCCTGCTGTCGGCCTCGGCCGCCGCCTTTGCTGCCCGGTCCCTGCTGCGGCGGCCTGGCCTGCTGCCTGCAAACCAGGCCTGACGAGCCGGCGCCTGCTGAGCGAGCGCTGGCTTTTTCGTTCAGGCGCTCAACGGCAAGCGGCGTTTGCGCTCACCCGTCAGCGCGAACCACGCGTTGGCCAGCGCCGGTGCGACCGGCGGCGTGGCCGGCTCGCCGACGCCCGTCGGCGGGCCCTCGCTGGGCAGCAGATGCGTCTCGATGGCGGGGCACTGGGCCAGCGTCAGCAGCGGCTGGTCCGGGAAATTCTTTTGCTGCACCTCGCTGCCGACGATGTCGATGCGGCCCCAGAGCGCCGCTGTCAGGCCGAAGACGATGCCACTCTCGACCTGGCGCACGACGATGCCGGGGTTGACGACGGTACCGCAGTCCATCGCGCAGACGACGCGGCGCAGGCGCGGCTGGCCGCGCTCCCTCACCACCTCCACCACCTGGGCCACGATGCTGCCGTAGCTCTCGTGCAAGGCCACGCCACGCGCCACGCCGGCCGCAGGCGGCCGACCCCAGCCGGCGGCGTCGGCCGCGCGCTGCAGCACGGCCTGGTGGCGCGGCAAACCGTCCAGCAGCGCCAGGCGGAACGCCACCGGGTCGGCGTTGGCGGCATGCGCCAGCTCGTCGATGAAACCTTCCTTGAAGAAGGCGTGATGGGAATGACCGACCGAGCGCCACATGCCGATGGGCACACCGCTGCGCGTGGGCTGGTGCGCGATGCGCATGTGCGGGATCGCATAACCGAGGTCGAACAGCCCCTCCGACGCCGTCTTGTCCGGCGCGTCGCCGCGCATGGACAGGGCCGCCATCGCACGCCCATCGGGGAAGGCATTGCGGTTCAGCACGTCCAGCGCCGGCGCCAGCCCCGGCATCACGCGCTCGGCCCAGCGCGGCAGCACGGCGTCCGCCGCGTTGGTGATGGCCAGCGCCACCGGCCGGCCCGCCGCGTCCAGCCCGCCCTGCAGCACGGCCACCTCGGCGGGGCGGTAGAAGTCGTGCGTCATGTCCTCCTCGCGCGACCAGACGAGCTGCACTGGCAGGCCGCCCATCTCGACTGCGACGCGCACCGCCTGGCCGATGAAGTCCACGTCCAGCCGCCGGCCGAAGCCGCCGCCGAGATAGGTCACACGCACCGTCACCTCCGCGCGCGCCACGCCGGCCGCGCGCGCGGCGACATCGCGGGCAAGACCTGGCACCTGGGTCGGCGCCCAGACGGTGACATGCCCCTCGCGCACCTGGGCCGTGCAGTTCATCGGCTCCAGCACTGCGTGGGCCAGATAGGGCGCGCTGTAGACCGCCTCCAGCCGCGATGCGGCGCCCGCCAGAGCGGCCTTGGGGTCACCCTGCGCCAGGAAGGCGAAGCCTTCTTCCGCCTCGTGGGCACGGCGCGCCTGACTCTCCAACGCCGCGAGGATGGCCCTGGAATCGACTCGCCCACCCGGGGGCGCCTGCCAGGCCACCTCCAGCGCCTTGGCCGCCTCGCTCGCATGCCAGGTGGTGCGCGCGACGACCGCATAGGCCGCCGTCGAGCCCGCAATGGGCCCTAACGCCACCACACGCAGCACACCGGGCCGTGCACGCACCGCGTCGACATTGGCCGGGCCCAGGCCGCCGCCCAGCATCGGGCAGTGGCGGATGGCCGCGAAGACCTGGCCCGGCTCGCGCACGTCCAGGCCGTAACGCGCGCTGCCATCGACCTTGGCGGCGAGGTCGATGCGCGGCAGGGGCTGGCCGATCTGCGTCCACCGCGCGCGAGCCTTCAGCACGACGTCGCCCGGCGGCGTCAGCGCGGCCTGAGCGGCCAGGCTGCCGTAGTGGTCGAGCGCCCCGCTGGCGTGGTGGATGACGCCGTCCTCGACCGTCAGCTCGGCCACCGGCAGCTTGTGCTTGAGCCCCGCGGCGCCGAGCAGTTGCGCACGCGCCGTCGCGGCCGCCAGGCGCAGCGGGCCCCAGGCATCGGCCGTCGTCGAGGAGCCACCGGTCAGGTTCAGGCCCAGCTCGCGCGCCAGCTTGGCCGTGACCCAGGCCGACAGCTTGAAGGCGCCCCGTTCGTGGTCGCGCGGGCCGAAGGGCAGGCTGCCCGTGAATGCCGCGACATTGCCGTAGATGGCGTCATGCCCGGCTGCCGTCAGGCGCACGGTGGCCAGCGGCACGTCCAGCTCCTCGGCGACGAGCTGGGCCAGCGCCGTGTGCACGCCCTGGCCCATCTCGCTGCGCGGCATGGCCAGCAGCACGCGGCCGTCGGCGGCGATCTTGATCCAGCCGTTCAGGCCCACCTCGCCGTCGACCGGCGCCAGCGTGCGCGCATCGCCCAGCCGCGAGCGCGGTGGCAGCAGGCCCCAGCCGACGATCAGTGCGCCGGCCGCGCCAAGCCCGCTGAGCAGCACGGTGCGCCGCTTCATTGCTTCTTCATCGCGGCGGCGGTCCTGATGGCCGCTCGAACCCGCGGGTAGGTGCCACAGCGGCAGAGATTGGTCATGGCCGCGTCGATGTCGGCATCGCTGGGCTTGCCGATGCGCGCCAGCAGCGCTGCGGCCGCCATCAGCATGCCGCTCTGGCAATAGCCGCATTGCGGCACCTGCTCGGCCAGCCAGGCCAGTTGCACCGCATGCGGCCGACCCGGCGCGGCCAGCCCTTCAATGGTCGTGACGGCCTTGCCGGCGACGGCGCTCAGCGGCGTCACGCAGGCCCGCACCGCCTGACCATCCACATGCACCGTGCAGGCGCCGCAGGCCGCAATGCCGCAGCCGAACTTGGTGCCGGTCAGGTCGAGGCCGTCCCGCAGCACCCACAGCAGCGGCATGGCCGGGTCGCGCGCCAGCTCGGGCAAGGTCATGACCTGGCCGTTTACTTTCAGATCCATCGCGAGCGGTCGGGGTCGGGGAAACAGCGCACCAGAATAGCCGTCACGGTCGACAATCCGGGCATGAGCCAGCCCCTAGTTGCAACAACACCTGACCTGCTGTTTCTGCTGCTGCCGGACAGCGGCCTTGCCCCCGACGGACCCGACACGATGGCGCCCCTGGCGGC
>NZ_JBQVNP010000035.1:0-41911 GCF_052436255.1 Roseateles sp.
TGTCGGCGGCGCGGCGCAGCGTGGCGATACGCTCGGCCAGTGGCGTGTCGCGCCAGGTCACGTCGGCAGCGACGGCCAGCGCGTCGGCGGGGCCGTCCAGCGTCAGCGGCGGGGCCGGCGCGTCGAGGTGGGGCTCGGCGCAGAAACGGCGCAGGTAGTCCGGCCCGCCCGCCTTGGGGCCGGTACCGGACAGGCCCTCACCGCCAAAGGGCTGCACGCCCACCACCGCGCCGATGATGTTGCGGTTGACGTAGACATTGCCGATGCGCGCGGCGTCGGCCAGGCGCTGGGCGCGGCTGTCGATGCGCGTCTGGATGCCCAGCGTCAGGCCGTAGCCCAGCGCGTTGATCTCCTGGACGGTGTCGTCGACCGAGCCGTCGAAGCGCACGACATGCAGCACCGGGCCGAAGATTTCCTCGCCCAGCGCGGCGATGCGCGGCAGCTCGAAGGCGACCGGGCGGATCTGGCGCGGCATGGCTTCGGCGATGGGCGCCTCGGCGATCAGGCGGGCCTCGCGCTTGAGGCGCTCGACATGCCTGCTGACGCCGGCGTGGGCTTCGTCGTCGATGACGGGGCCGACGTCGGTGGCGAGATGGGCCGGCTGGCCGACGTGCAGCTGCGAAAGCGCCCCGCTGAGCATCTCGATGACGCCGTCGGCGATGCTGGACTGCACGCACAGCAGGCGCAGCGCCGAGCAGCGCTGGCCGGCGGAGCGGAAGGCCGATTGCACGACGGCGTCGATGACCTGCTCGGGCAGGGCGGTGGAGTCCACCACCATCGCGTTGAGGCCGCCTGTCTCGGCGATGAGCGGAATCGGCGAGTTAGGTTTTGCGGCCAGCGCCTTGTTGATGATCTGCGCCACGGCGGTGGAGCCGGTGAAGCAGACGCCGGCCGTGTGGGCATGGGCGACGAGGCCGGCGCCGACGGTCTCGCCGGGGCCGTGCAGCAGCACCAGCGCATCGGCGGGTACGCCAGCGTCGGTGAGCAGCTCGGCGAATTTCAGCGCGACATAAGGCGTCTGCTCGGCGGGCTTGGCCGCAACCGTGTTGCCGGCCACAAGCGCCGCGACGACCTGGCCCGCAAAGATGGCGAGCGGAAAGTTCCACGGGCTGATGCAGACGAACACACCGCGCCCTTGCATCAGGTCCCGCTCGGCCTCGGCCTGGTCGGCGTAGTAGCGCAGGAAGTCCACGGCTTCACGCACTTCGGCCACGCAGTCGGCCTGGGTCTTGAAGGCTTCCTTGACCAGCAGGGCGCAGAACTCGGCCAGGCGGGCATCGAGGGCGTCGGCGGCGCGGCGCAGGATGGCGGCGCGTTGGGCGACAGGCGTGCTGTTCCAGGCGCCAAAGCCGGCATGCAGGCGCTGCATGGCGGCGTCGACCTCCGTAACGCTGGCTTCGGGCACGGCGTGCACGGGCGTCGCTTCCAGGGCGGCTTGCAGCGCCTGGCGCTGATCCGGCGCGGTCAGGTCGGCGCCGGTGGAGTTGGCGCGGCCGCGACCTTGTTCGTCCAGGTAGAGGGCCGGCGGCAGCGGCAGCGCGCTGTTCTCGCGCACCTCGGCCAGCGGCGAACCGAGCAGCTCGGGCACCTGCACGCTCGGGTCGGCCAGCTGGTGCACGAACGAGGAGTTGGCGCCGTTCTCCAGCAGGCGGCGCACCAGGTAGGCCAGCAGGTCGCGGTGCTCGCCCACCGGCGCGTAGACGCGGCAGGGAATGCTGCCGTCCTTCAACACTTCGCGGTAGACACCCTCGCCCATGCCGTGAAGCCTTTGCACTTCAAAAGCTGCATTGGCCGAACGCGCCATCTGCACGATGGCCGCGATGGTGCCGGCGTTGTGGCTGGCGAACTGCGGGTAGATGACATCGGCATGCAGGATCAGCGCGCGGGCGCAGGCCAGATAGCTGACATCGGTGTGCTGCTTGTGCGTGAACACCGGGTAGGCGGCGAGGCCCAGCTCCTGGGCGCGCTTGATCTCGCCGTCCCAGTAGGCGCCCTTGACCAGCCGCACCATGAAGCGCAGGCCGTGCTTGCGCGCTATTGATCCCACTTCGTCAATGACGGCGAGCGCCCGCGTCTGATAGGCCTGCACGGCCAGGCCGAAGCCGCGCCACTGCGGGTAGACCAGCGCGATCCGGGCCGCCAGCGTGTCCAGCACGTCCAGCGACAGCTCCAGGCGGTCGACTTCCTCGGCATCGATGGTCAGGTTGATGTTGGCGTTGGCAGCCAGCTCGATCAGCTCCCACACGCGCGGCAGCAGCTCGGCGAAGACGCGCTCGCGCTGCAGCACCTCGTAGCGGCTGAACAGCGCGCTGAGCTTGATGGAGATGCCGTCGGAGGCTTCGGGTGCGTCGGCACGCTGACCGGCCGCAATCGCCTTGATGGCGCCGACATAGGCCGCCTGGTAGCGGCGGGCATCGTCTTCGGTGCGGGCGCCTTCGCCGAGCATGTCGTAGCTGAAGCGCAGGTTCTTCTGTGCCTTGCGCGCGCCGTCGGCCTCACTCATCGCCTCGCCGATGTTGCGGCCGAGCACGAACTGCCGGCCCAGCAGCTGGATGGCGCGCACCGTGGCCGCCACCACGGTCTGCGCACCCAGGCGCTTGAACAGCCCGCCGTCATCCTCGGCGCCCGGCAGGAAACGCTTGGACATCGAGATGGCCGAGGCCGACAGCGCGGCCAGCATCTTGTGCGGGCTGCCCGCACTTGCCCCATCGAAATCGGCGCGGCCGAGCTGGTCGGCGGTCAGTGCGATGGCCGTGGGCGCATCGGGCACGCGCAGCAGGGCTTCGGCCAGCCGCATCAGCGCCAGGCCCTCGGCGCTCGTGATGGGGTATTCGCGCAGCAGCGACTCCATCGCCCAGAAGGGCGCCGGGTTCTTGCGCACCTGCTCCACCCAGGGGGCGGCCATGGCGATGACGCCCGGCCAGTCCAGCGCGCCGCCAACGCGCTCGGCCAGGGCCTGCACGACGCCGTGCTCGGCGCGATAGGCGTCGGGCAGGCGGGGCTGTTCGGGCGGGGCGACGAAGGGCGTGGACATGGCGGGGCTCCTGGTGAGATACAGCAATGTATCGACGTGCTTCTTGAATTAAATTCCAAGGATCGCCAGAACCGCCGAGAAAAATCCAGATGAATGACGACGCCAGCAATCTCGACAAGATCGACGCCCGCATCCTGCGGGTGCTGCAGGCCGATGGGCGCATCTCCAACCTCAAGCTGGCCGAGACGGTGCACCTGTCGCCGACCGCCGTGCTGGAGCGCGTCAAGCGCCTGACGCGCGACGGCTTCATCCTCGGCTACGAGGCGCGGCTGAACCCGGCCAAGCTCGGCGCGGCCATGCTGGTCTTCATCGAGGTGCTGCTGGACCGCACGGTGCAGGACGTGATGGACAACTTCAAGGCCGCCGTCCAGGCCCGGCCCGAGATCCTGGAATGCCACCTGGTGGCGGGCGGCTTCGACTATCTGCTCAAGACCCGCGTGCGCGACATGGGCGCCTACCGGGAGTTCATCGGCAGCGTGATCTGGACGCTGCCCGGCGTGCGGGAGACGCGGACCTATGCGGTGATGGAGGAGGTGAAGTCGACCAATGCGTTGGCGTTTTGAGGGCGAAACTACCCGAGCTTCTGAAGAGCCCCATGCCTAGGGTCTCGCGACCGGCGGTACGTTGGCATGAATCGCCATCGACGACGGCCGGTGCTTGCGCACTTGCGTAGCATGCAGGCCCACTTCGTTATGCCTCCCACACGAAATTAATGACACGCCTCCACAGTGATGTCTGAAGGAACCGTCGCTATGCCAAAGACCGCTTGGTCATATCCCGGTTCACGCTGGTGGAAGTTCGACTTTCACACCCATACGCCGGCCTCCACAGACACGCCGTGGCATCGCAACGGGTTGGCGTTGACGCCGCAGGATTGGCTGCTGAAGTACATGGCGGCGTGCATCGACTGCGTGGCGGTGACCGACCACAACAGCGGCGCTTGGATCGACCCGCTGAAAGCAGCATACGCACAGATGAAGGCGCTGGCTGACAGCGGGCAAGCGCCGGCCGGCTTTCGTGAGCTGACGTTGTTCCCCGGCGTGGAGATTTCAGTCAGCGGTGGATTTCACCTGCTGGCCATTTTCGACCCCACTCAGACAACGCGCACCATTACCGACCTGCTGGCTGCTGTTCGCTACCAAGGCACGGATGGAGACAGCGACGGCGTGACGCGAGAAGGGCCAGAGGGTGTCTTCCTGGCGGTCATGGCGGCGGGCGGGATTCCGATCGCGGCACACGCGGACCGCCCCGACGACGGCGGCAAGGGGCTTTTGGCACGGCGCAGCGACGGCAACGCAAGCCGCTTGGATGCGAACACGCTGCGGGGCATCTTCGACAGCGCTCAGCTGCTAGCGGTCGAGTGGGAAGACTTGGCACGAACCCCGCCCACTTGTGTGCAGGTGCAAGTCGACAAGCTGGCCCGGGTCCTGGGCAGTGATTGCCACACCTTCCAGGGTCCCGGGGTCCCTGGAAGCCGCTACACCTGGGTCAAGATGGCGAGCCCCAAGCTCGAAGGCCTGCGACTGGCGCTACTTGACGGCAATGGCGTATCCATCCACCGCAGTGATGAGGGCGCTTTCGACCCGTTTCGCGTGCCGGCACATCTGGTCACGGCCATCGAAATCGAGCACGCACGCTTCATGGGCAACGGGGCATCGGCACGTTTGGCATGCTCTCCATTCTTCAACGCCGTAGTGGGTGGCCGCGGCACGGGCAAATCCACGGTGGTCCATGCGCTGCGTCTAGCCGCGCGTCGAGATCAGGAGTTGGCCGCATTGCAGGCAGGCAGCGAACCGCGTACCCAGTTTGAGGCGTTCCGGAAAGTGGCCAATGGCCGCGACGACAAGGGGGCCGTTCGTGCCAACACAGTGATTCGCGTCGAATGGCAGCACGATGCGGATCGCCTACGGCTGCTGTGGCGGGCCGATGGTCAAGGCGCAGTGGTGGAGGAGTGGCGTGGTGGTCGCTGGGAGCCCTCACCGAGCCAGAGCGTCAATGCAGCGCGGTTCCCACTGCGCATCTTTTCTCAGGGACAGATTGCAGCCTTGGCCGGCGGTGGGCGGCAGAGCTTGCTGGGCATCATCGACGAAGCAGCCCAGATCGAGCCGTTGAGTCAAGCGGTCGAGGAAGCTCGGCGCACCTACTTCACCCAACGCGCGCGTTTGCGGGAGATGGACGGCAAGCTGGCGGGGCTGGCCGAGGTGGATCGGAAGTTGGAGGAGTCGGGACGGAAATTGGCCGCACTTTCACAGGCTGATCACGCCACCGTTCTTCGCGCATACGCGCAGGCCCAACATCAGGCTCGCGAAGTGAAGGGCGTGCTCGAACAACTGCTTGCCGCGACCAAGCGCATTGCCGAATTGCCGGAGCAGCTGGTATTGGATGACTGGGCGAGCCAGTACTTCACCGAGCAAGATGCAGATCTGTTGTCCTGGCGCCAGGGGCTTGATGCGGAGCTTGAACAGGTTCGCATTGAGTTGCTGGAGCGCGCGCGCAAGCTTGCCGCGGTGGTCGAGTCTGCGCAGACAGATGAGCGGTATGTGCAGTGGCGGGAGCGTGCGCAGACGGCGCAGCAAGCGCACGCAGCCCTTCAACAGCAGCTTGTGGCGCAAGGCGTCAGCGACCCTCAGGCCTTTGCCCGCTTGACTCAAGAGCGCCAGCAACTAGAAGCGCAACGCAAGGCGCTGCAGCAGATGCAGGGCGACCGCCAAGTCTTGATGACGCAGATCGATGCACAACGCGCATTGTTCGACGAGAAGCGGCGTGCCGTGACGCGGGCCCGAGGGGCCTTTGTCCAACAAAAGCTGGACCGCAACCCATACGTTCGGATATCCGTCGTCCCATTCGGCTTCGAAGCCAAACAGCTAGAACGTGAGCTGCGAGAGCTGATCGACGCCACCGATGACCGGTTTGCCGATGACATCCTGAACGAGGACGCATCCGGTGGCATGGCCTTCGAACTGGCGCAGGCCGATGACGGAGCCCGGCCTCAAATGGTCGAAACGGTCCGCCAGCGCTTGCTGACGACCCATGCCGACCTCGGCGGCCGCTTGCGCAACTATCTGCAGCGGCAGCATGAAAAGCCAGAGTTTGCTGATCGCATATCGACCTGGTCACCTGAGGACGATTTGCGAATCGAGTATCAGCGCGACGGCCGTTGGACGGCGATCAGCCAGGGATCACAAGGGCAGCGCTCGGCTGCGCTGTTGGCCTTCCTGCTGGCCTTCGGCGAAGAGCCCATCGTGCTGGACCAGCCCGAGGACGACTTGGACAACCATCTGATCTATGAACTTATCGTCCAACAAATCAGGGAAAACAAGCTGCGACGTCAGCTCATCGTTGTGACCCATAACCCTAATGTGGTGGTGAACGGGGACGCCGAGTTGGTGCACGTCATGGAGTTCGGCCGAGGGCAATGCTTTGTGCAGCAAAGCGGTGCTCTGCAAGACAAGGCGGTGCGCGAAGAGGTCTGTCGCGTGATGGAGGGAGGCCGCGATGCCTTCGAACGCCGCTGGAAGCGGCTAGGCCGGGAGGTTTGAAATGTTTGCAACACGCAGTGAACTGCTGGAAAAGATCAGACTTGGCGAAGACACCTTCCTTGAACTCAAAGAGGTGAAGTTCGCGGGGGGGAAAGTCAGGGGTCCGTCGCAGGACGGACTGGCAGACGAGTTGGCAGCGTTTGCCAACAGTTCGGGCGGTGTGCTGATGCTAGGCGTGGAGGACACGAGCCGGGAGGTGCTGGGCATTCCGATAGATAAGCTCGATGATGTGGAACAACTGGTCCGCCAAGCGTGTGAGCAGTCCATCAAGCCGCCGCTGGCGCCCATCATTGAACGCATGACCTTGCCTGATGGTGGTGGTGTTGAGCAACCCGTCATTCGACTGGCGATTGAGCGCAGCCTCTTTGTGCATCAAAGCCCGGGTGGCTACCTGCACCGGGTCGGTTCATCCAAGCGCCCGATTGCACCGGATCAGCTGGCGAGGCTGTTCCAACAGCGCAGCCAGTCCCGCTTGATTCGTTTCGACGAAACGCCTGTGCCCCGGGCCACGTTGGGCGACTTGAACGAAGAGCTGTGGAGGCGGTTCGCGCCTGCGCGAAGCGCTGATGCACCCGAAGTGCTGCTGAGCAAGTTGGCAATGGCTGCCCGTGACGAGCAAGGCGAATGGCGCCCCACTGTCGCCGGCCTCCTTCTGGGCAGTTACGTTGCCCAGCAATTCCTGCCTGGCGCGTTCATCCAGGCTGTGGCCTATCAAGGCAAGGATGTCGTGCCCACCGGCGAGGCGGTGTACCAGCGTGATGCTCAGGACCTCATCGGGCCGCTCGATCAGCAGATCCTCTACGCCTGCGCGTTCGTGCGCAAGAACATGCAAGTCGCGGCGAGGAAGCTTGCGCAAGGTGGACGTGAGGACCTTCCCCAATTCGATATGTTGGCGGTGTTCGAGGCAGTGACCAACGCGGTGGCGCACCGGGACTACTCGATGGCAGGCGCAAAGGTTCGCTTGCGCTTGTTCGACGATCGACTGGAGTTGTACTCACCTGGCATGTTGCCCAACACGATGACGCCCGAAAGCCTGCCCTTCAGGCAGGCGGCCCGTAACGAGGCGCTGACCAGCCTGCTGGCGCGTTGTCCCATCGCCGACGACACCCTGGCAGCTCACCGACAGCACATCATGGACAGGCGAGGCGAAGGCGTGTCCATCGTCCTGGAGACGAGCGAACGTCTTTCGGGCAAACGCCCGGAGTACCAACTCAGCGATGACAGCGAACTAAAGCTGACGATATTCGCCGCGACGCCGGAGCAGAAAGAAACCTCAGACATGCCGTCTTGACGCCAGGCTTCACCAGCTGCCTTGTGGCCATGCAGCGCGGCCGCGTCGGTCTTAATGGGCCGCGCGTGCTATGAGATGTCAACTCGCAAACGATGCGCGTCAACCCAGATACAGCCCAAAAAACCGCATCGCCCGATCCCAGGCCTGCTGCGCCCAGGTGGCGTCGTACTGCGTCTTGGCGATGCGCCCCGGTCCCTGGGCGGTCTCGTTGGCAAAGGCATGGTGGGCCAGATAGCGGTGGCCTTCGTAGCGCACGCCGGCCTCGGCGAACTTGGCCTCCAGATCGTCCACGCCGGCAATCGGGAAGGATTCGTCCTGCGTGGCCCAGTGGGCCTGCAGCGGCAGCTTGATCTTGCTGGCGTCCACGTACTGCAGCGGCGGCATGCCGTACCAGACGACGGCAGCGTCGGCCTCGGGCACAGCGGCGGCGGCCAGTACCGTCAACGCGCCGCCCATGCAGTACCCGGTCACGCCGACCTTGCCACTGCCGATGTTCAAGCCCTTGAGGTGCTGCACCGCGCCGCGCACATCCTGCGCGGCAGCGTCGCCGAAGTTCAGCTCGCCCATCAGGTGGCTGGCTTCCTCGGCCTCGACGGTGCTCCTGCCGCGGTACAGGTCGGGCACCAGCGCGGTGAAGCCGGCCCGCGCGAAGCGCTCGGCCACGCCGCGGATCTGGTCATTCAGGCCCCACCACTCCTGGATGACGACAACGGCGCCAAGCGGATTGGCCGCCTCGGCCAGGTAGCCGGACACGGTGGTGCCATCGGGGCGCTGGAACTGCAGGGTCTGGGCCATCGGAATCTCCTGAAAACCGGCTGAGGGCAAAAGCCTAACCTGGGTGACAAGGGCTTTCGCCACGGCAGCGAGAATGCCCCCTTGACGCCTCCTGCCATGAAGATCGAACGCATCGTTTCAACCCGCCTGCCGACGCCCTACGGCGACTTCGCCATCCACGGCTTCCGCGAGAGCGACAGCGGCCAGGAGCATGTGGTGCTGAGCCTGGGCGACCTGACAGGCGAGGACCCACCGCTGGTGCGCGTTCATTCCGAATGCATGACGGGCGAGGTCTTCGGCTCGCTGCGCTGCGATTGCCGGCCGCAACTGGAAGGCGCCATGAAGCGCATCGCCGCGGTTGGCCGCGGCGCCATCGTCTACATGCGCGGCCACGAGGGGCGCGGCATCGGCCTGGTGCAGAAGCTGCGCGCCTATGCCGAGCAGGACGCGGGCGCCGACACCATCCAGGCCAACGCCCAGCTCGGCCTGCCCATCGACTCGCGCCGCTATGACGCCGCCGCCTGCATGCTGCGTGCGCTGGGCGTGCACCGCATCAAGCTGATGACAAACAACCCGCTGAAGATGGCGGCGCTGGCCGAGTTCGGCATCGAGATCGCCGAGCGCGAGGCGTCGCTGACCGAGCCGGGGCCGAACAACGAGAAATACCTGCGCACCAAGGCCGAGTCGATGGGCCACCACGACCTGGGCCACCTGTTCGATCAGGCGTGAAGGCCGCGCCCGTTGGTCGACGGGCGCGGCGGTGCGGCCACCCTCAGCGGCTCTTGGAACCCTGCGAGCCCTTGCCGCCCTGCTGGCGCTCGGAGCTCTCGCGGCCGGCAGAACCGCCGCCCTGCTGCGAGCCCTTGCTGCCCGAGCCGGACTGCTGCTGCTGACCGGGGCTGTCATCACGGTCGTGACCACCCTGCTGGATGTTCTCGCCACTCTTGGGTTGCTGCTTGTCGCTGGATTGACCTTGTTTAGGCATGGCACTTCCTTGGTTCAGGTTGCGGGCGGAGCACCCATTGCGCCGCCACGTCAGCAACCTTAGGCCGCACCGGGCCAAGTCCTGTAGGAGGACAAGCCGCTTACGACTTCGCATCGCGGCCGTCGCGTCGAGTTGTGCCGTTAGGCGCCAAGGTGCGCACATCGATCGAAGCGCCGCCAAGACGGCTTGCGTCAGGCGGCGGCGCACCTGGCGACGGTGTCCCAGGTCCGCGTCGTGATGGTCTTGCCGAAGGTCTTCTCCAGCAGGCGCATGAAGACGGGGCCCTTGGCGCCGGGCACGTAGCTGCACAAGACCTCGCCGCCGTCGAGTCCCAGGATGCAGGCCTCGCCATACTTCAGCGGCAGCTCGACGGGGCTGGCCGCCAGCGGCTCGCGCAAAAAGGTGACGACCCGCTTGGCACCGGCGCGCAGCTTGAAAGCGGCGAACGGGTCGGCTGCCAGCAACTGCTGCAGGTGGGCGGTCGGGCGCACGATGGTCATGAAGCCGTAGCCCGCGCCGTCGTGCATGGCATTCTCGACGCGCCTCTGCAGGGCCACCACCGATGCCGCGCGGGGCGTGGAGAAGGCGACATTGCCGCTGCTCAGCAGCGTCTTCACATCGGTGAAACCGGCGTCCTCCAGGCAGCGCCTGAGCACGGGCATCTGGCAGTTCATCGGGCTCACGCCGCGGAGCAGGGCGACATAGCGGGGCATGGGGCAGCGGGGTGTTGCGGCGCGCAACGATAGCGCCGTGTGCGCTGCCGGTGTTCCCGCGGCGCGGGTGGGCCCTTCAGTTTGGCTTCAGCCTGGCGCCTTGGAATGGCCCCGTCGCAACCACCCTGAACGGGATTTCATGAAGCTTCGTCTTGCCGTCGCCTGCGCCGCCCTGCTCGCGGTCGTGGGCCCGCATACCGCCTTTGCCGCCAGCCCGCATTGGGAGTACAGGGGCGCGCATGGCCCCGCCCACTGGGCCGCGCTGGACAGCGGCTTTGAAACTTGCGCCAAGGGCGCGCAGCAGTCGCCCATCGACATCCGCGATGCGCTGGTCACGCCGCTGCCAGCACTGCAGTTCTCGTACGGCAGCGTGCCGCCCGCCATCGTCAACAACGGGCACACGGTGCAGGTCAACCTGCCCGCCGGCAACGCGCTGACGCTCGACGGCCACCGCTACGAGCTGCTGCAGTTCCACTTCCACACGCCCAGCGAGGAGCGCATCCAGGGCAAATCGGCTGCGATGGTGGCGCACTTCGTACACCGCGACGCCGAAGGGCAGCTGGCGGTGGTGGCCGCACTGATCCAGCCGGGCCAGGCCAACCCCGGCTTCGAATCGGTGCTCGCGCACATGCCGGCGCACGCCGGCGAAACGCTCACGGTCGACGGCCTGGCGCTCGACCTGGCCGCGCTGCTGCCGGCCGACCGCGGCTACTACGACTTCGACGGCTCGCTCACCACGCCGCCCTGCTCCGAGCACGTGCACTGGCTGGTGCTGAAGCAACCCGTCACCGTATCGCCGGCAGCGATCCGCCGGTTCCGCGCGCTTTATGCCGCCAACGCGCGCCCCGTCCAGCCGCTCAATGGGCGGGTGGTGCGGGTCTCGCCCTAGGCCAAAGCCAGCAGCCGAGGCCGCGGAACGGCCTCGATCTTGTCGCCAGCCAGGTCGCCGCCACGGCCTGGCCGGCACGCCGCTTGCTCCAGAGCTGGCATGCGCGCGATGTCCGCGCCGAAAGGATTGCCATGCAGGTACAAGTCGAGACCGACAACCATGTCGAGGGCCGCGAGAAGCTGGTCGAGCACGTCGAGGGCGTGGTCCGTGACGCGGTGGACCGCTACGCGGGCCAGGTCACACACGTCGCGGCGCATCTGGCCGACGCCAACAGCAGCGAGAAGTCGGGCGCCGACGACATGCGCTGCATGCTGGAGGCGCGTGTGTCCGGGCTGAAGAACATCGCGGTCAAGCACCACGCCGAAAGCATCCACCTGGCGGTCGAGGGGGCGGCTGACAAGCTGACAAACGCACTCGAATCAGCGCTTGGCAAACAGGAGGATCGGCAGCGGCGCCATGTGGGAACGGGTGAAATGAGCGCGGCAATGGCGCGCGAATCCGATGACGAGGAGCCGCCGCTTCAGGCTTGAGCCGCACCCGCCAACGCCCGCCGCGTCACCTCGTCCGTCGGGAACAGATGCTCGACCTTCAGCGAGGCCAGCGTGATGTCCAGCGGCGTGCCGAAGCTGGTGATGGTGGAGAAGAAGCTCAGGATGCGCCCGTCCGCGGCGCGCAGCCGGAAGGCCAGCACGGGCAGGTGGCTGCTGGCCTCGGCCGCCGTCCACGGCTGCAGCGTGGGGCGCAGCTCGTCCAGCAGCGCGCGCAGGCGCGGCAGGTGCTCGGCTTCGCGGGTGGCGCGCGCCCACATCTCGTTGCACAGCCACGCCTCGTCCTCGCACAGCGACCGCAGGCCGCCCGGCGCAAAGACGGCGCGCAGCAGGTTCAGCGGCTGGCTGAGCATGGCTTCGGCCGGGAGGCCCAGCAGTTCGATGACGCGGGCCAGTCCGGCGTTGGCCATGACGACGTTGTAATCGCCGTCCAGCACCAGGGCCGGGGCCGCGCCGCTGGCGTGGATCAGTTGCTCCAGCGCGGCGCGCACCGGCGCCATCTCGGGCGCGTCGAGCGCGCGCTCGGCGTGCGCCGGCGCAAAGCCGGCGGCCAGCAGCGCCTGATTGCGCTCCTCCAGCGACGCGCCGAGGGCGTCGAGCAGGGCGATGAGGGTCTCGCGGCCGGCACGGGCGCGGCCGGTCTCTATGCAGCTGAGGTGGCGTTGTGAGACGCCGGTGCGCAGCGACAGCTCGAGCTGGCTGACGCGGCGCGATTTGCGCAGGGCGGCGAAGGTGGCGGTCATGGGGCGGCGGGTTGCACGAGATGAACGATGCCGGCGGCGAGCAGCAGTATCAGCGCCGCGATGTCCAGGCGCACGACGGTGACGAGGGCGGCATTGAGCGGGCCTTCCAGCAGCGCCAGCAGCAGGAAGGCGCCCACGCTCGTCAGGCCCGCCAGCAGGCCCGCACCATGCAGCGCCGGCCGCAGTGCCGCCGTGGCCAGCAAGGCGGCCAGCAGGCCAAAGAGCACGGCGCGGTGACGCAGCAGCAGCGCCAGATTGGGCTCATCGACGTCGATGCCGTAGAGGCCGGTCAAGCGCGCCGCGCCGAGCACGCCGGCCAGGGGCAGCGCATGCAGCAGCGCGACGAGCAACAGGGTGGCGGCAACGATGTGCTTCATGAGCGCGACCATAGGCGCCGCCGGTCAAACCGGCGATGACCTCCGAGGTCATTGCGGCGCTGCGGGCCGCTACCGACGATGGCGCCACCTCAACCCAACGGAGATCACCATGCGCCCCTTCCTCTTCCTCGTCTTCGCGGCCTTCGGCGCCTTCTCGCTGTATGCGATGTGGCAGGTCGGCTACTTCGGCATCTGGCAGGCCGGCATGGCCAGCGTCGGCGCCTGGCAGCTGTTGGTGGACTTCGTCATCACGTCCGTCCTGCTGCTCGGCTACGTGGCGCGGGACGCGCGCCAGAATGGGCGCAAGTTCTGGCCCTATGCGCTGGTCACCGTGACGGCGGGCTCCTTCGGGCCCATGCTGTATCTGCTGCTCAGCCCATCCGGCCGCAGCAAGTTCACGCCGGCTTCGGCTGCTGCCGGCCACTGAGGCTCCGACAATGGGGCATGTCCCATGCGGTATCCCTGCTGCGCGCGGCGCGCCTGGCAAGCGCCACCAAGCCGTTCACGGCCCGCGGCGGCTTCAAGCGCGAACGCTGCGAGGGCTGCCGGCTGGTCGCCTCGCATTGCATGTGCGCCTTGCGGCCATCGGTGAACACGCGTGCGGCGGTATGTCTTCTGATGGCCGACATCGAGCCGCTGAAGCCGACCAACACCGGCTGGCTGATCGCGGACCTGGTCGCCGACACCTTTGCTTTCGGCTGGTCGCGAACCGAAGTCGATCCCGCGCTCATCGCGCTGTTGAGCGATCCGGCCTGGGATTGCTACGTCGTGTTCCCAGGCGAGTACGCGGCGCCTGAACGGGTGGTTCAAGCCATTCGGCCGTGCGCCGCGCGCCAGGACGGCGCGCCCAGGCGGCCGCTGTTCATCCTGCTGGACGGCACCTGGTCCGAGGCGCGCAAGATGTTCAGCCGCAGCCCCTACCTCAACCACATGCCGGTGCTCAGCCTGACGCCCACCGGCGCCTCGCAGTACCGGCTGCGCCGCTCACGCTGCGGCGAGCATTTCTGCACCAGCGAGGTGGCCGCGTGGTGCCTGGACCTTGCGGGCGACGCGGCCGCCGGCAACACGCTCCGGGCCTACCTGGGCGTCTTCACGCATCACTACCTGCAGGCGAAGCACCAGCTGCCCGTCATCCCGGACGGCGCGGCACATCAGCGTCTGGACGAGGCGGTTGCTCAGCAAGCGATGCCGGGACGCGCTTGACGTTCACACAACGTATCAACCCCGCCGTCAACCACAGCGGCGCACTGGCGTTCAAGAAAGGGCCGATGGCACCAGCCCATCAGACTTTGGAAGGACCATCCGCCCATGACCACGCTGACCCTGACCTTCAACGGCCTGCCGGGCGAAGCCCGCAGAGCACTCGGCGGGCTGCTGCAGCGCTATCGCTCGGCCTATTTCGTGGAACGTAGCAGCAACGAATTCGCAGTGACCGCTGACGAGGCCACTGCGGCGGAGTTGGCCCGGCAACCGCATTGGTCCACTCGGCCGGCTCACGTCGGCTCCACAACAACGCGGGGCCAGCGTTCCGCGTAGCGCTTGGTGGCGCAGCGTTGGCGGTAGATGTCGATGCTGACGCGCACAGGATTGCGGCGAATGCGCATGCCCAGCAGGTCAGCCAGCCCATGCGGCGCGATGACGTGCAGCGCATCGGCACCGTCGAGCCACACGCCGACCGCCGTGGCGGTTTCTGGCCAGGTCGCGACGGCATCCTCCAGCGACTGCAATGGCTGGACGGCATGACCGAAATGCCGCTCAAACCATAAGTGCACGCCAGCCTGGTTGGTGACTTCCCAGGGCAGATCGGGGAGCACTTCCGCGAGGTGAAGTTGCAGCGCGGCGTCACGCGCGGCGCTGAGGTCCTGCGTGCAGAAGTAGGCCAGATCCACATCGGCCAGCGCCGATCTAGGCTGGTCGTGGAGCGCATCCCATACGAGGTTGCGCAGCGCACCCGCCCCGATGCACCAGCGCGCCAAGCCCAGGTCACGCCCCGCCCGCAGCGCGGCCATGAACCACGGTGTATTCCGCACGAGCGCGGTTACGCGTGAGACGTCACTCACCTGCCGCGCTCGCGCTCCTGCAGCGCCCGCCACATCACCTTGCCCGTGCCGCTCTTGGGCAGCTTGTCGGCGAACTCGATGCGCGCTGGCACCTTGTAGGCGGCCATGTTGGCGCGGCACCAGTCGCGCAGCTGTTCCTCCGTCAGCGCCTCATGCCCGGCGCGCCTGACGACCACGGCCTTGACCGTCTCGCCGCGGTAGGTGTCGGGGGCCGCGATGACGCAGGCCTCGGCAACGCCGGGATGGGCGTGCATGAGGTTCTCGACCTCGCTCGGCCAGACCTTGAAACCGCTCGCGTTGATCATGCGCTTGAGCCGGTCGGTCATGAAGAAATAGCCGTCGGCATCGACATAGCCGATGTCGCCGGTGCGGAAGAAGGGCCGGCCCTCGAGTTCGACGAAGACCCCCCGGGTCGCCTCGGGCTGGCGCCAGTAGCCGTCGAACACCATGGGGCCGTTGACGATGATCTCGCCGGCCTCACCCACCGGCAGTTCGCGCAGCGTGTCGGGGTCGACCACGCGGGCATCGCAGCTCAGGTAGGGCACGCCCAGGCACTGCTGCTTGGGTGCGTCGTAGGGGTTGGTGTGGCTGGGCGCGGCGGTCTCGGTCAGGCCATAGCCTTCCATGTAGCGCAGGCCCCAGCGCTGCCACAAGCGCTCGGCCACGGCCTGGGGCATGGCCGCGCCGCCGCCGCCAATGGTGACCAGGCTGCCGAGGTCGAAGCTGTCGACCTGCGGGCTGGCGAGCAGGTCGATGACCATGGTGGGGATGTTGGTCCAGCGCGTGACGCGGTGGTCCTTGATCAAGCGGGCGGCGTATTCGCGCTGCCAGCGCGGCATCAGCACCAGGGCGGCGCCTGCGGCCAGCGTGCCGTGCATGACGACGACCATGCCGGTGATGTGGAACATCGGCACGACGCCGAGCACCACGTCCTCATGGCTGACACCTCCCCACAGCGCGCCCGCGAAGACGTTGTGCTGCAGGCTGCGGTGGCGGTGCATGCAGCCCTTGGGGTGACCGGTGGTGCCGCTGGTGTAGGGCAGCAGCGCGAGGTCGTTGGCACCGACGGTGGTGGCGGGCGGCAAGGCGGTGCAGGCCAGCGCGTCGACCCAGGCGGTGGCGCCGGCGGGCAAGGCGATGTCGGCGTTGAGCCAGTCGGCCCAGCCTGCCGGCAGACCGGCGCCATCGGTCTGGCCACCGGGCAGCACCTCTGCAAGCCGTGTGATCAGCAGGTCAGCCGCCGCCATGCCGGCGGCCAGCCACTCGGCGCTGAGGTCGGCGCTGGTGATGGCCAGCACGGCGCCGCTGTCCTCGATGAGGTGCTTGAGTTCGGCCGCCTTGTTCATCGGGTTGACCGGCACCACGACGGCGTTGGCGCTCAGGATGGCGTAGTGGGCGATGACGAGCTGGGGACAGTTCTGCAGGCCGACCAGCACGCGCTCGCCCTTGCCCACGCCGCGCTCGGCCAGCCAGGCGGCCAGGCGCTCGACCTGTGCGGCCAGCTCGGCATAGGTCGTCGTGTGGCCCAGGTAGACCAGGGCCGGCCGGTGCGGGAACCGGCGCGCGCTGACCAACAGGTTGTCGGGCAGGGCCGTGGCCGGTGGCTCGATGGCGTGCGGCAGGCGGGCCGGCCAGAACTTGTGGTGTGCTCGGGGGGTCATGGCATCGTCTCCGGCCTTCTCTGCCCGACGACAAGGTAGACGCCGAGCAGCGTCACCACCATGCCGGCGATGGCTTGTGCGCCGAGTGTCTCGCCGAACAGCAACCACGCCATCACCGAGGTGACAGAGGGCACCAGATACATGGTGCTGGACACGGCGGTCACGCGGCCATGGCGCAGCATGTAGAACATCAGGCTGATACCGCCGGCCGTCAGCACCAGAATGCTCCAGGCCATGGCGACCAGCACCGGCGCATTCCACTCGATGCGCATCGGCTCCAGCCACCAGGCCAGCGGCAGCGTGACGGCCAGCGCCGCCAAGAACTGCACCACCTGGCCGGTACGCAGGTCGAACTGCGGCACGAAGCGCTTCTGGTACAGCGTGCCGCCGGTGATGGCCAGCAGCGCCATCACGCAGAGCAGCAGCGGCGCGCCATAGCTGCCGCCAATGTTGAGCTTGTGCCCGATGACGAGCACCACGCCGGTCAGCCCGAATGCGACGCCCAGCCATTGGCGCGGCGTCACGCGTTCACCGATCAGCGGCGCCAGTGCGGCCACCAGCACCGGCTGCAGGTTGACGATGAGTGCCGCCGTGCCGGCCGGCAGGCCCTGGCGGATGGCGACCCAGACACCGCCCAGATAGAGCGCCTGGATGCCGATGCCGGCCACGGCCAGGTGCAGCATGTCGCGCCGCGACGGCCAGGCCGCACGAGCGGCCAGGGCCAGGCCCAGCATCAGCAAGACCACGCCGGCATAGCGCCAGGCCAGGAAGGTCAGCGGGTCGGCATAGGGCGCCGCCAGCTTGGCGACGATGTAGCCGGTGGCCCAGATGAAGATGAACAGGGGCGGCGCGAGGCGGTCGAGGGTGGTCGTGACTGGCATCAGGCGGCCATCATGCCCGCACGCCGCTCGATGGGGACGTCAGCACCGGCGTCGCCCCAAGATCGCGCAGGCAGTTCATGCAAAGGCAGCGCCCGGGCCATTGGCCAGCGATCGCGGCGCGCTGCGCGTCGCTCAAGCGGATGCCGAAGCAGTCGCAATGGGCGGCTGGACCTGATGCCGCGCCGCAGGCGAAGCCGCCGCCGCAGCGCGGGCAGGTGGCGGCCGGCAGGGCGTCGCTCATCGGCGCACTTCGTTGAGCGCGGCCTCGCACAGCTCAGCCAGCACGCCCTCGTCCACGTCGGCCATGCGCTTGATGTAGACGCAGCCCTTGCCGGCGCGGTGTTTGCCGAGCCGGGCGAGCAAGGCGGCATGGACGCTGGCGTCGCAGGCCAGATAGAGGCTGATGTCGCCCTTGCCGCCGGCGCCGCTGGCGAAGCCGATCTCGAAGGTGTGGCCCTCACGGCCGCTTCCGTAGACATAGTGGTGGTCACCGAAACCGACCATCTTTCCCCACAGGCGCGGCGGATGGCCGCTCGCGCGGTGCATCAGCGCGGCCAGCGCCCGGCAGTCGGCGGCGCGGGCCTCGGGTTGGGCGGCGAAGAAGGCGGCGACATCAGCGTCGGTCGGCACGGTCTTGTTGGCTGTGGCCATGGCGGGCTCCGTTCAGAGTGGCCATTGTGGATCGTCGTCCGGCGGCAGCAGTGGCGTGGCGCGGGCCAGCGCCATCCAGGTGGCCAAGTCGGGCTTGCAGGCGCGCTTGGGCGCCGGGCGGGCGAGTTCGAGGTGGGTGGCGTGGCCTATGAGCACGCCGTACTCGCCGGGAATCTCGTCTGGATCGGCGATGCCCGCCTTGATGACGAACCAGCACTGGCCGCACAGCGCGCGGTAGGCGGCGGACTTGTGCGGGCGGCGCAGTTCGCCGAGCAGGTCGGCACGGCTGACCTTGATCTCATGGACGGCCGGTTCGAGGTAGTCCTCGACGGTGCTGTGGCGGATGGAATAGACGTCGGGCATGGCATTGACCCAGAGAGTCCTGCCGTCCTCCTGCGGCAGGCCGGCGCGCAGTGCCAGGCCGCGCCAGGCGATGCGGCCGGCGCGCTGCATCTCGGTGGCGACGCGCTCGACCAGCGCTTCGTGGCTATCCCTCGCGGCACGGTTGCGGCTCAGCGAGGCGGCGATGAGGGCGACACCGGCGTCCGTCACTCGCAGGCGCTCGCGGCCATCGGCCTCCCGCAGGCGCTCGATCCAGCCGGCCGCCAGCAGCTCGACCTCGACGAGATCCTGACAGGGCCAGCCGGCGCTGCGCCAGAGTTGGCGCAGGCGCTGCAGGTGCAAGCGGGTGGGCGGGGACACAGGCAACATCTTGCCGCCAGAAAAGGACAAGGCCCCCGGGCCGGTGGGCACGGGGGCCTTGCTGATGGGCGTGAGGCTTACGGGCGTTCGCGCTTGGGCAGCGCAGCGAGGCCGGCGATGGGAGCCGTCGTCGTGACGCCCGACGTGGTCGGCACCGCGAAGAAGGTCCACACGCTGTTGGCCGGGAAGACCAGCGCGCTATTCGTGTAGATGGTGCCGGCCGGTACGGTCAGGTCAACCTGCACGCCGGTCGCCGAAGACGACGTGGTACCGAAGGTCGAAGCGCTGCCGGCCGCCACGTTGGAGGCAATCGAGCCGAATGCAACGTTCAGGCCAGCGCCCGAGGTGGGCAGGGCGTTGACCAGGCGGATCTTGACTTCACCCGACACGGTGGGCAGGCGGTTGTCGTCGTCCAGCACGGTCAGCTGCGGATTGGCGGGGTCGCCCCAGACCAGCAACGTCGCATCCTTGCCGACGCCGAGCGTCGGTGCCGCGAAAGCCCGGTTGACGCCATTGACGGCGACGTTGAGCGTACTCGCGCCCGAGGCCGTGGTGACGTAGTCGCTGATCAGCGGGCTGATGGCGCCGTTGAACATCGTCTGGCCGTTGAGCGACGAGGTCACGGCACCGGCAGCGCTGAGCGCAGCGACGGTACGCACGCGGCTTTGCGTGTTGGCAAAGTTCTTGGCGACGCCCTTCTGGACCAAGGTGATGCCGTTGACCAGCACGCCGCCATCGGTGGCGGTCAGGATCAGCGTATTGACGCTGGCCGAGTCCAGCGTGATGGCCGGGATGTCCAGGCGCAGGTCGCTGCGCTTGTTGTAGCCGGTCACGCGCACCCGGAAGGTGCCCGAGTTGATTTCACCGTAGCCGCTGCCGGAGCCACCTTGCAGGTTGGTGGTGTGGGGAGTGGCCGAGTCGAGCGGATCCGTAGCACCCGTGACGTAAACATCCAGGGCGCCCGCGTCGGGCGCCAGGTTCAGAACCAGCAGCTTGGCCTTGTTGGCGGCAGGGACTGTTTCCGATTCCTGCAGCAGCGTCGTGCGGATGGCACCGGCAAAACCGTAGGTGATGTAGGTGTAGTTCGTGCCGCCGGTCAGCGTCGGCGTGGTCGCCGAAATGCTGGTGCCGACGGGGTTGGTGGTGACCTTGCTGGCCGTGGCGCCAGTGTTCACGCTGCCGTAGTCACCGACGCTGGCGTAGGCCACCGCAGTGTTGATCTTCTTCGAGTCGACCTCAAGATCGAGCGAGTTGTAGGAACGCGTGGCGTTGAGCAGGCGCACTTGCGTGTTGCTGTCGCCGTCCTTGCCTCCGCCGCCGCAGGCGGTCAGGAAGGCAGTGGCCGACAGGCTCAGCGTCAAGACCAGCCGGGTGGCCCAGGGGGTGAATCGCATCGAGAACTCTCCGAAAAAACCAAACCGCCGGGCCTATCCCTGCAATGCGGACTCGCGATTAGAACTCATGCCGAGGATGTCACGATTTCCACGCGCTAGCAGCCGGTGAAGAACTGTTGCCAAGGACAGACCCTGAGCCGCGCGGCGCCGGGGTGAGGAGAGCACTCCAATTCCGGCGTGGGCGCGTCGTTAGCATGCGCCGCATGAACTACCCCCACCTCTTCGCCCCCCTGGACCTCGGCTTCACGACGCTGAAGAACCGCGTGCTGATGGGCAGCATGCACACCGGGCTGGAGGACGGGCGCAAGCACTTCGAACGCATGGCCGTGTTCTTCGCGGAGCGCGCGCGCGGCGAGGTGGGCCTGATCGTCACGGGCGGCTTCGCGCCCAACATCGAGGGCTGGGCCAAGCCGTTTGCCGGCACGCTGGCGACTTCGGGCGCGGCGCGGCGCCACAAGATCATCACGGACGCCGTGCATGCCGAGGGCGGCAAGATCGCGCTGCAGATCCTGCACACCGGCCGCTATGGCTACTCGCCGCTGTGTGTGGCGCCGTCGCGCATCCAGAGCCCGATCACGCCGTTCACGCCGCGCGAGCTGTCGGCACGTGGCATCGAGCGGCAGATCCGCGCCTTCATCCGCTGCGCTAAGCTGGCGCGCGAGGCCGGCTATGACGGCGTGGAGGTGATGGGCAGCGAGGGTTACTTCATCAACCAGTTCCTCGTCACCCACACCAACCAGCGCACGGACGACTGGGGCGGGTCGTACGAGAACCGCATGCGCCTGCCGCTGGAGATCCTGGCGCGCATGCGCGAGGCGGTCGGGCCGGACTTCATCATCATCTACCGGCTGTCCATGCTGGACCTGATCCCCAATGGCAGCAGCTGGGACGAGGTGCTGGAGCTGGCGCGGCGCGTGGCGCGCGGCGGCGCAACCCTCATCAACACCGGCATCGGCTGGCACGAGGCACGCATCCCGACCATCGCGACCAGCGTGCCGCGTGCCGGCTTTGCCTGGGTGACGGCCAAAGTGCGCGCCCAGCTGCGCGCCGAGGGCATCACCACGCCGCTGATCACCAGCAACCGCATCAACATGCCCGAGGTGGCCGAAGGCGTGCTGGCCGATGGCAGTGCGGACATGGTGTCGATGGCGCGGCCTTTCCTGGCCGACTCGGAGTTCGTCAAGAAGGCCCGCCAGGGCCGGGCCGACGAGATCAACACCTGCATCGCCTGCAACCAGGCCTGCCTGGACCACACCTTCGCGCAGAAGATCTCGACCTGCCTGGTCAACCCGCGGGCGGCCTACGAGCAGGAGATCGTGCTGAAGCCCGTGCAGGGCAGGAAGAAGCGCGTCGCCGTCGTCGGCGCCGGCCCGGCGGGTCTCGCCGCGGCGACGACGCTGGCCGAGCGCGGCCATGCGGTGACGCTGTTCGACGGCGCGGCGGAGATCGGCGGCCAGTTCAACATGGCCAGGCGCATCCCGGGCAAGGAGGAGTTCAGCGAGACGCTGCGCTATTTCCGCCGCCGCATCGAGATCACCGGCGTGGAGCTGAAGCTCAACTGCCGCGTCTCGGCAGAAGACCTCAAGGGCTTCGACGAGGTGCTGCTGGCCACCGGCGTCAGCGCCCGCGATCCACGCATCAACGGCCAGGCCGAAGGCCAGGCGCGCGGCCAGGTGCTGAGCTACATCGACGTGCTCAGGCACGAGAAACCGGTCGGCGGCCGCGTGGCCATCGTCGGTGCGGGCGGTATCGGCTTCGACGTGGCCGAGTACCTGCTGGAGGCCGGCCACTCGCTGACGCTGGACCCGGCAGCCTGGCGCAGGCACTGGGGCGTGGGCGACCCCGAGCAGGTGCGTGCCGGCCTGCTGCGGCCCGCACCCGAGGCGCCCGCGCGGCAGATCACGCTGCTGCAGCGCAAGGCCGGCAAGCCCGGCGCGGGCCTGGGCAAGACGACCGGCTGGATCCACCGCGCGGCGCTGAAGATGAAGCACGTCGACATGCTGGCGGGCGTCAACTACGAGCAGATCACACCCGAGGGGCTGTGGGTCAGCTATGGCGAGAAGCGGGCAGACGCGCAGCTGATCGAGGCCGACACCATCGTGCTGTGCGCCGGTCAGGAGCCGCTGCGCGAGCTGGAGGCGCCGTTGAGGGCGGCCGGCGTCAAGGTCCACCTGATCGGCGGTGCGCTGGAGGCCGGCGAGCTGGATGCCAAGCGAGCCATCCTGCAGGGCACCAAACTGGCCTGCGCGCTCTGAGCGGCTCAGCGCTGGGAGAGTTCCCAGAGTTGGTAGAGGGTGTCGTTGTCCTGCTCCGAGACTTCCAGGCCGGTGGCCAGGTCGAAGCTGGAGTCGAACCAGCCGCCGACCTCCGCCTTGGCGTTGACGCCGTTGCCACCGTTTGCGCGGGGCCGCTGTACCTGAGTCATCGGCAGCTTGGCGGTGGACCAGGCTTGTTGCGAAGAGCTGAAGAATTGCATGTTGGGCTCCCGGGCTTGAGGGTTGGACGCGGTGGAGAACGTCACACCATCAGCATCGGCGCCAGCCCTTCCGCCGGCCATCACCCGGAAGGTGGAACGACGGGGGAGGGCTGGAGAGGCCTCCCCCCCAACTCACCCAAAAGGGGGATTAAAAATAGGGTCAGGTTCCTTATCGCTTGATCCCCGCACTTGGACGCGCTCTTCGGTGATCCGCCGAGCCGCTAGCCGCCGTCCCGGCTCAGCTCGCGGCGGGCATCCGCCCCGATCCAGCGCGCCGACTTCTCGCTAACGCCACACAGCCGCTGCGCCACGGCGAGCGCGGGCTCACGCAAACCACCGCTGCGCTTGCCGATCTGGCGCAGCGCCCAGTTCACGGCCTTCTTGACGAAATGGCGCTCGTCGCCGGCTGCGGCTTCGATCAAGGGCAGGCGGGCGAGGAAGTCGGCATCCGGCCGGGTCTTGTGGTGCACGGCGGCCACGGCCAGCAGCGCGAAACTGGCGCGCCTCTCGAATTCCGCCTCGCGCGCCGCCCAGCGCGGGATGGCATCCCAGGCCAGCGGGCTCTTGACGAAGGCGTTGGTGCAGGCCTGGTCGCAGACGTCCCAGGCGCGCATGCCCGCCACCCAGTGGTCCATCTGCTCGACCGTCAGCTTCGCGGGCTCGGCCACCATGCTGGCCAGGATCTGGGCGTCGGGGATGCCGGTATCCCACAGCGCCAGCGCCAGTTCGTGGTCGCGCTTGAACTCGCGGGCCAGCGCGCGCAGCGTCGGCACGGCCAGTCCCAGGCGAGCCTCGCCAGTCAGGCCGAACCGGGCCATGGCATCGAGCGCCTCCGGGCGGGCCTGCCCGCGCAACGCGGCCAGCGCGTTATCCAACTGAAGATTGCGCTTATTCGGCATGCGCGGATTCTGCGGCGCCGGACGAGGCGGACAATCCCGGCTTCGACACGATCGACACCACAGGCCCGATGAAGCTCAACCCCTGTTTCGCCGCCCTGGCTACCGCCTTCTTGTTGGCCGCCACCCCGGCCGCCCGCGCCGCCACCGGCCCGGGCGTGTCCTGGCAGGCCGCCGCGGCCGATGCCGACATCGACCGCTACTTCGTGCAGGCCAAGGCCGAGAAGAAGCCGGTGCTGCTGTACTGGGGCGCCAAGTGGTGCCCGCCCTGCAACCAGCTCAAGGCCACGCTGTTCAACCGCGCCGACTTCATCGAGCAGAGCAAGGCCTTCGTCGCGGTCGGCATCGACGGCGACGCGCCCGGCGCGCAAAAGCTGGGCACGCGCTTCAAGGTGCGTGGCTACCCGACGCTGATCCTGTTCAACGCCAACGGCAGCGAGGTCACGCGCCTGCCCGGCGAGGCCGACGCGGCCCAGGTCATGAAGGTGCTGCAGCTGGGCCTGTCCAGCGGCCGGCCGGTCAAGGCCGTGCTGGCCGATGCCCGGGCGGGCAGGAAGCTGTCAGCCAATGAATGGCGGCTGCTGGGTTTCTATGGCTGGGAGACGGACGAGCAGCAGCTGCTGCCCGTGGCCGAGCGACCGGCGACGCTGGCCCAGGTGGCCAAGGCCAGCGAGTGCGCCAACCATGGGGATGCGGAGACGACGACGCGGCTGTGGCTGAAATCCATCGGCGCATTGGCTGAGGGCAAGGCGGCCGACCCCGCCCAGCTGCCACGGTTGCGCGGCGTGCTGGCCGACCCGGCGCAGGCGCGCGCGCAGATGGACGTGCTGGGCAATGAGGCGCCAGACCTCGTCAAGGCGCTGGCGCCGACCGTGGGCGAGTCGCGCACGGCCCTCGTCGCCGCGTTCGACACCGCGCTGAAGCGCCTCAACGAAGACTCGACGCTGTCGCGCGCCGACCGGCTGAACGCGCTGCAGGCCCGCATCGACCTGGCCCGCATCGACACGGCCAAGGACGAGCCGAATCCGAAGGGCATCCCCGCCGCGCTGCTGGCCGAGGCCCGCGAGCAGACCAGCCGTGCCAACCGCGAGATCACCGACGGTTTCGAGCGCCAGGCCGTCATCACCCAAGCGGCCCACCTGCTGGGCCGCGCCGGCCTGTGGAAGGAGAGCGACGAGCTGTTGAAGTCGGCCCTGGCGCGCAGCCACTCGCCCTACTACCTGATGAGCCAGCTGGGCGGCAACGCCAAGAAGCAGGGCCGCAAGCTGGACGCGCTGCGCTGGTACGAAGAGGCCTTCAACAAGAGCGAGGGCCCGGCGACGCGGCTGCAGTGGGGCTCGGGCTACCTGGCCGCACTGGTGGAGCTATCGCCCGAGGACACGCCGCGCATCGAGAAGGCCGCCGCCCAGCTGTTCGCCGAGGCCGAGAAGGACCCCGGCGCCTTCCACGAGCGTAGCGAACGGTCGCTCAAGCGCGTCGCCAGCCTGCTGGGGAGCTGGAACCAAAGCCCGACACAGGCCGCCGCCGTGGGCCGCCTCAAGGCGCAGCTGGACGGTGTCTGCGGCAAGCTGGATGCGGCCGATGCCAAGGCCAGGTCGGCCTGCCAGGGCTTGATGAAGCCCAAGGCCTGAATCAGCCGTCCGACAGCAGCGGCTCGCGCCGCAGGTCGGCGTCCACGTCCATCAGCACGCTGGCCAGTTCCAGCGTGCGCCACAGGCCCTCGGGCATGGCCATGATGGCCTCGGGGGTGCGCGCCTGGCTGACCCAGGCACCAATCTCGGCATGCTGCTCGCGGGTCAGCAGGCAACGATCACGCATCTCGTCGAGTGTCTGCACGCACTGCCTTTCTTCGCGGCGGGGCCGCTGTCGGTATGTTGAGGTGGGCAGGCGCTTGCAGCGGCGCCACGCGCAGCGCAAAAGTAGCACAGGCCTGCCATTCATCACGCATCCGGGACCATTCAACCGACCCGGCCGCCGGCCGACGCTGACCCGGCGCCCACCCACGCGGGGGCCTGGATACTCGCGGCCAACCCGTCCCCGAAAGCCCTGTCATGCCCCTGCCCGCCCGGCGCGCCTGTGCGCTCGCCGCTCTCGTCCCAGCCCTGCTGCTCGGCCCGTCGCTGGCCCACGCGGCTGCGGCGCTCAAGCCCTGCCGCATCGACGGCATTCCCAACGAGCTGCTGTGTGGCAGCCTGCAACGCCCGCTCGACCCGGCGCGGCCGGACGGCGCAAAGGTGGACATCCACTATCTCGTCGTGCCGGCGATGGCGCGCAACAAGCAGCCCGACGCCGTGTTGATGCTGGCCGGCGGGCCCGGCCAGAGCGCGATCAACGTGGCGCCCCGGGTGCTGCAGCGGCTCGGGCGGCTGAACAACCGGCGCGACCTGGTCTTCATCGACCAGCGCGGCACCGGCAGGTCGGCGCCGCTCGACTGCCCGGACGACAGCAAGCTGCCGATCACCGAGCAACTCGACACGGCCGCGCAGATGCGCCGCCTGGACGCATGCCGCGCGGCGCTGGAGAAGCTCCCGCATGGGGATTTGCGCTTCTTCACGACGACCATCGCCATGCAGGACATGGACGCCGTGCGCGAGCACTTGAGCGTGCCGCAATGGAACCTCATCGGCGGCAGCTACGGCACGCGCGCCGCGCTGGAGTACCTGCGCCAGTTCCCGGCCAAGGTGCGCCGCACCATCCTCGATGGCGTGGCGCCGCCCGACATGGTGCTGCCGGCCAGCTTCTCGCCTGACACCCAGGCGGCGCTGGACAAGCTCATCGACGCCCACATCAAGACCCACCCCGGGCTGCGCGCTGACTGGCACAAGCTGCTGGACTCGCTGCCGCGCCAGGTCAGCGTCGCTCACCCGCTGACCGGCGTGCCCGAGCGATTCACGGTCGACCGCGAGCTGCTGCTGCGCGCCGTGCGGCCGCCGCTCTACCAGCCCGCGCTGGCCGCGGCCCTGCCCGCTGCCCTCCATGCAGCCGCAGCCGATGGCCGCTTCGAGGGCCTGTTCGGCCTCACGACTGCCTTCGGCACGGGCAAGGGCATGAAGCTGGCAATGGGCATGCACTTCTCGGTCATCTGCGCCGAGGATGTGCCGCGCCTGGCGCAGGCGAGCGACGCCCCGGCGGCGGACTTCGGCCGTGTCGACGCCGACATGTATGCCCGCGTCTGCAAGACCTGGCCCCGCGGCGAGGTGCCGGCGGACTTCTACAAGATCCCGCCCGCGCCCAGCCCCGTGCTGCTCATGAGTGGCGGCGCCGATCCCGCCACGCCGGCACGCCACGGCGAGCGCGTGGCCCGGCTGCTCTCCGCCGGCAACCCGGCGCGCGTGCAGCATCTCGTCGTGCCAGAAGCCGGCCATGGCGTCATGGCCGTGGGCTGCGTGCGCGATGTCATGTTCCGCTTCATCGACGCCAAGACCGACGAGGCTGCGCTGCCCGAGGGCTTCCTGAAGGACGCCGCCTGCGCAACACGCGTCCCGCGGCCGCCGGCCATCCAGCCCGTACAGCCCGTCCAGCCGGTTCAAGCAAAGGCGCCGAAATGATCGAGATCCAAGACGTTCACAAGCACTTCGTCGCCCAGACCGGCGGCGGCCTGTTCAAGCGAGGCAAGAAGCGCATCGTGCATGCCGTGCAAGGCGTCAGCGTGAGCGCTGCGAATGGCCGCATCACCGGCCTGCTGGGCGCCAACGGCGCGGGCAAGACAACCACGCTGCGCATGCTGGCCGGCCTGATCAAGCCCGACGCAGGTCATATCGGCTGCGACGGCATCACCGTGCAGGACGCACCGCTGAGAGCCCTGGCGCGCATGGGCATCCTGGGTGACGCCCACGGCCTGTACCCACGCCTGAGTGCCCGCGAGAACATCGCCTACTTCGGCCGCCTGCAGGGCATGGCGCCCGAGACTGCCAACGCGCGGGCCGAGGAGCTGGCCCGGCTGCTGGACATGCAGGCCATCCTGGACCGCCGCGCCGATGGCTTCAGCCAGGGCGAGCGCATGAAGACGGCGCTGGCCCGCGCCCTGGTGCACGACCCCGCCAACATCGTGCTGGACGAGCCGACCAACGGCCTGGACGTGCTGGCCACCCGCGCGCTGCGCGAGGCCCTGCGCTGGCTGCGCAGCGCCGAGGGCGGCGGCAAATGCATCGTCTTGTCGACGCACATCATGCAGGAGGTGGAGCTGCTCTGCGACGAGGTGGTGATCGTCTCCCATGGGCGCAGCGTGGCGCGCGGCAGCGTGCCGGAGCTGCTCGAACAGGCGGGTGAACCGCGCTTCGAGGACGCCTTCGTCACGCTCGCATTTCCCGAAGAGGTGGCCGCATGAACAAGGGCTGGATCGTTTTCATCAAGGAGCTCGGCGACGCGTTGCGCGACCGGCGCACGCTGCTGCGCCTGCTTCTCCCCGCCCTGCTGATGGGCCCGCTGCTGCTGATGGCGCTGTCGGGCCTGATCGCCTCGTTCGAGGAGCGCGCCGAGCGGCGCGAGCTGATGGCCGTGGGCATCGAGCATGCGCCGACGCTGAAGAACTTCATCGAACGCCAGACCTACACGGTCAAGACCGCGCCGGCCGACTACGAAGCCCAGCTGCGTGCCACCACGCTGCTGGAGCCGGTGATGGTGGTGCCGGCGGACTTCGAGGCCAAGCTGCTGGCCGGCGAGGCGCCGACGGTGGAGGTGGTCAGCGACAGCGCCAACCAGCGTGCCAGCGGCGGCGTGGGCGCCATCAAGGGCCTGCTCTGGGGCTTCAACCGCGAGCGCGCGTCGCTGACCCTGGCGATCCGCGGCGTGTCCACCGAGCTGCTGGAGCCGGTGGACATTGAGGACCGCGACCTCGCCAGCGTGCAGGCCCGCGCGGCTCGCCTGACCAGCATCATCCCGATGTTCATCATCATGGCCGTGCTCTACGGCGCGCTAACGGCGGCGCTGGACAGCACGGCGGGTGAGCGCGAGCGCGGCTCGCTGGAGCCGCTGTTGATGAACCCCGCACCGCACGGCGCCATCGTGGCGGGCAAGTGGGGCGCCGTCGCGCTGCTGGGAATGGCAGTGGCACTGCTTGCTTCCTTGAGCTTCGTGCCGGCGCAGTGGCTGCTCAGGAGCGACAGCCTGCAGGCCATGTTCCAGTTCGGCCTGGGCGAGGTGGCGGCCTTCTGGCTGCTGCAGATCCCGCTGGCCGCCGGCCTGTCGGCGGTGCTGATGGCCCTGGCCATCCGCTCCAAGACCTTCAAGGAAGCGCAGGCCAGCAGCACCCTGGTCATCACGGCCGTCAGCCTGGCGCCGATGGTCGGCCTGCTCAACCCGGGCGGCGATGCGCCGTGGTATCTCTGGGTGCCAGGCCTTGCGCAGAACACGCTGATGCTGGCCGTGCTGAAGGGCGAGACGCTGCGTTGGGCCCAGGTGATGCCGGGCGTCGTCATCGGTCTGGCGCTGACGGTCGTGGCGTTGTTCTACGTGGCGCGGTCCATGCGTGCCGCGGTCGCCCGATGAGGGCCGGCGCTGCCCTGGCAGGGCTGGCGCTGGCCGGCTGCGCGAGTTTGGAGCCGGCCACGCCGCCCGACTACACCGGCCCGACGGCCAACGTGGCCGACCAGGCGGTGCAGGTCAGCGACCAGCGGCTGCATGTGTTCGAGATGACGCAGGTGGACGGGCGGCGCCTGGCAACCACCAGCATGGCCACCGTGCGTGCCAGCCAGGGCCGCGGCTTTGCGGTGGCGCCGGTTGCCCTGACGAACGAGCTGCCGCTGCGCCCCGTCCGTGTGCGGCTGCAGGCGACGACGCAATACGCCGCGCCCGTCCTCGCGCTGACCAACCCGACCTGCCAGGTGCAGGGCGACGTCGCCTTCACGCCGGAGGCCGGCAAGGCCTACCGTGTGGCTGGCCGCATTGCGGCCGAGGCTTGCGAGGCCTGGATCGAAGATCTGGCGAGCCGGCAGCCGGTGACGGACAAGGTCCCCGGCAAGGGCATTCAGCCCTAGAGCCGTCGCGCGGCGGCCGCCAGCAGCGCGCGCGAATAGCGGCGGTGAAAGCCAAGCAGGGCGTGGAAGACCCAGCCCATGCGTGCCCCGCCGCCTGCCGCGTGGCGCCAGACGGCCAGCCGATCACCAGCGTGTAGGCATCGGCAAAGGCGCTGCGCTGCCTGGCGAGACGCGCGAGCAGGCTGTCGGGTGGGAGCGGGGGGTCGGTCGGCGTCATGGCGCCGGAGCGTAAATGCCGATGAGCGGGATAGCCGGAACTGATTGGCTCCCGAAGCTGAGAATCATTAGCATTTGGCTATTCAAATCAGATCGGCGATAGAGACCATGGCCAAAACTGCCAGCTTCGGCATCCTGCACCTCGGCACTTCTTTCGGCATCACATACGCGCTGACCGGCAGCGTCGCCATCGCCGGCGCGGTCACCTTCATCGAACCGCTGGCGAACACGGTGCTGCACTACTTCTTCGACAAATACTGGGACCATCCGCGCGCGGCGGCGTTCCGGGCACGCTGGCATGGTGCCCGCCGCGCGGCTCAGCCGGCCGGCTGAGCCTTCAACGCAGGCCGTCCAGCAGGCCCGGCCGTCGCGGTGAAACGCTGGACGAGGAAGTCCAGCAGCACGCGCACACGCAGCGGCAGGTGGCGGTGGGCCGGGTAGAGCAGCGAGAACGGCCGCGAGGCGCCAGCGTGCTCGGTCAGCACTTCCTGCAGCTGTCCGTCGCGCAGCTCGCTTTCGACGAGGAAGCGGTAGGTCTGCGCCAGGCCCGCGCCGGAGCGCGCGAGCGTGACGGGGCCGAGGATGTCGTCGGCACAGCGCAGCCGGCCGCGCGTGGGGTGCTCGACGAGCTGCCCGCCCGCCATGAACATCCAGGGCACCGGCGCGCCCGTGCTGGGCAACAGGAACTGGATGCACTCGTGCGCGTCCAGCTCCTGCAGCGACTGCGGCCGGCCGTGGCGCTGCAGATAGGCCGGCGTGCCCACGACGACGAGGGCGGCGTCCTCCAGCTTGCGCGCGACCAGCCCGGAGTCGGGCGGATGACGTCCGCGGATGGCGAGATCGAAGCCCTCCTCGGCGAAGTTGACGTTGCGGTTGCTCAGCTGCAGCTCCAGCTGCACGCCGGGGTGCCGGGCCAAGAACTCGGACAGCACCGGCAGCACCCGCAGGTGGCCATAGGACGTGGGCAGACTGACGCGCACCAGCCCCGAGGCCAGCGCCTGCAGGCCGGTGACCTCGCGTTCGGCCGCGGCCAGTTGGTGCAGCGCCTCGCGGCATTGCTCGTAGAAGCGCTGGCCCTCCGGCGTCAGGCGCACGCGCCGTGTGGTGCGCGCCAGCAGCCGCACGCCGAGCCGGGCTTCCAGCCGGTTGACCGAGCGACTGACGCCCGCCGTCGTCAGCCCGACCGCCCGCGCTGCGGCGGTGAAGCCCTCGTGCTGGGCCACCAGGCAGAACAGCTCGATGCCGCCCAGTTGCACGCCTTCGAATTGCCGGTTCATTGTGGACATCCAGGCCTAAAGTGATTTGAGTCTAGGCTGGTTTGTGGACCTGTCGGCTATCAATAGCATGAGCTTTCCTTGACCTCCCGGACTGCTATGAAGCTCTACTACGCCCCCGGCGCCTGCTCGCTGGCCTCGCACATCGTGCTGCGTGAAACCTCAGCCCCCTTCACGCTGACGCGCGTGAACCTCGCACGCCACCGCGTGGAAGACGATGGCAGGGACTTCTACGCCTTGACCGCGAAGGGCCAGGTGCCGCTGCTGGAACTGGCCGACGGCACGCGCATCTCCGAAGGCCCGGTCGTCATGCAGTACATCGCTGACACCGGGGGCGCCCACGAGCTGCTGCCGCCGCCCGGCACGCTGGCAAGGCTGCGCGTATTGGAGTGGTGCAACCACCTGACCTCGGAAATCCACAAGTCCTTCACGCCGCTTTTCCACGGCCATGTGGATGGCACTGCCGCACAGACGCTCCGCGGCCTGCTGAAGAAGAAGCTGGCCTTCCTGGACGAGCAGCTGGCGGACAAGCGCCATCTCACCGGCGACGCCTTCACCGTGGCCGATGCCTACCTGTTCGTGCTGCTGGGCTGGTGCCCGCCGGTGCAGCTGGACATCTCGGACCTGGCCCGGCTGAACGACTTCCAGGCCCGCGTGGCCGACCGCCCGGCGGTGCAGGCCGCCATGAAGGCCGAAGGCCTGCTGCACTGAAGGAGCGGCCATGCCCTACGTGCTCATCCAGGTCACCCGAGAAGGCGTGACCGCCGAACAGAAAGCCACGCTGATCCGGCAAACCACCGACCTGCTGGTTCAGGTGCTGGGCAAGGACCCGGCGGCCACCTTCGTCGTCATCGAGGAGGTGGATACCGACAATTGGGGGGTGGCCGGCGAGACCGTCACCCGCCTGCGCGCCCGCACCGCGGCCGGGGCGGGGCGATGACCCATACCGCCGTTGAGGAGATCACCGCGCTGGTGCGAACCTACCTGGACGGCCTCTACCACTGCGACACGCAGCGGCTGGCGGCCGTCTTCCACCCGCTGGCGCTCTACGCCACCGCCGCCGGTCCGCGGCCGCTGCTGCTGCGGCTGGCGGAGTACCTGCCCGTCGTCGCGCAGCGCGACCCACCGGCGCGCACTCGGGCGCCGCGCCTGGAGCAGATCCTGTCCATCGACATCGCGGGGCCGACGACGGCGATGGTCAAGCTGCGCTGCCGCTTCTTCGGCAAGGACTATGTGGACTTCCTGACGTTGATTCGGGCCGATGGCCGCTGGCAGATCGTCGCCAAGGTCTTCCACTACGACGAGGTCGGTTGAGCCGGCGCGGTCTCGCGCTCCATCCAGCCCAGCCAGCGCATCGCCTGCTCGCGGCTGTCGCCGCACATCTCCTCGTGCGGCGGCAGCGAGCCGCAGACCGCCGGCCGCTCGGCCTGGCCGAATACCTTGCAGCGCAGGTCATCGTCCAGCTGCACGCAGCGCACGCCGGCCGGCTTGCCGTTCGGGTGGCCAGGAATGGGCGAGCTGATCGACGGAGCGATGCAGCAGGCGGCGCAATGCGGTCGGCAGGTCATTGGGCGGCAGTCCATTGGCGGAATTGTCGCGCCGGCCATAAAATGTGCAAATCCATAGATTTGTACAAATCACATGCACAGCCTGCCCTTGAGCGAATTCCGCGCCAATGTGTCCGCCATGCTCGACCTGGTGGAACAGGGCGAGACCGTACGCATCCTGCGCCATGGCAAGCCGGTGGCGGAGCTGGTGCCGGTGGTGGAGAAAGCCGCTGAGGCGCAACATGTGCCGAGCTGGAAGCGGCCGGTCACGCCGGTGACCTGCGTCAACATGAACGGGAAGACGGCGGCACAGATGATCGTTGAAGAACGCGAGTCGGCCCCGTGGTGATGAAGCTGCTGGTGGACACCTCGGCGTTGTTCAAGCGCTTCGTCAACGAGGCGGGCCAGGAGGCTGTCGAGGCCGTGATCGCGCAGGCGGACAGCCTGCTCGTGGCGCCGCACTGCCGGCTGGAGTTGCTGTCGGCCGCGATGCGCCTGCGCTGGGAAGGCCGGCTGGAGGTCGCGGGCTGGCAAAGCCTCTGCGGTGAGATCGACAGCAGCATGCAGGAGGTGGAAGTGCTGCCACTGACGCCGTCGCTGGAACGCCTGGCCATCCGCGCGCTGGAGGTCGCGCCACTGCGCGCGATGGACGCGCTGCACGTGGCGGGCGCGGCGATGGCACGGGTAGATTTGTTCGTCACTGCCGACCGCCGGCAAGCCGCCGCCGCCAAGGCCTTCGGCTTGCCGACACAACTGATCGAGGTCTGATCCCATGCTGTACCCCAAGGAATTCGACGTCATCGTCGTCGGCGGCGGCCATGCCGGCACCGAGGCTGCACTCGCCGCCGCCCGCACGGGCGCGGCCACGCTGCTGCTGACCCACAACATCGAGACCCTGGGCCAGATGAGCTGCAACCCCAGCATCGGCGGCATCGGCAAGGGCCACCTCGTCAAGGAGGTCGACGCGCTGGGCGGCGCGATGGCGCTGGCCACCGATGAGGCGGGCATCCAGTTCCGAATCCTGAATGGCAGCAAGGGCCCGGCCGTGCGCGCCACCCGCGCCCAGGCCGACCGCATCCTCTACAAGGCCGCCATCCGGCAACGGCTGGAGAACCAGCCGAATCTGATGCTGTTCCAGCAGGCGGTGGACGACCTGATGGTGGAAGGCGACCGCGTGGTCGGTGCCGTCACCCAGGCCGGCATCCAGTTCCGCGCACGCGCCGTCGTGCTGACGGCGGGCACCTTCCTGGACGGCCGCATCCACGTGGGCCTGCAGAACTACGCCGCCGGCCGCGCGGGCGACCCGCCGGCTGTGTCGCTGTCGGCACGCCTCAAGGAGCTGAAGCTGCCGCAGGGGCGCCTCAAGACCGGCACGCCGCCGCGCCTGGATGGCCGCAGCATCGACTTCAGCAAGTGCGAGGCCCAACCCGGCGATCTGGATCCGGCGCCGGTGTTCAGCTTCATGGGCAACACGGCCATGCACCCGCAGCAGGTACCGTGCTGGATCACGCACACGAATCCGAAGACCCACGCGATCATCCGCAGCGGCTTCGATCGCAGCCCCATGTTCACCGGCGTCATCGAGGGCGTGGGGCCGCGCTACTGCCCCAGCATCGAGGACAAGGTCAACCGCTTCGCCGACAAGGACTCGCACCAGATCTTTCTGGAGCCCGAAGGCCTGACGACGCATGAGTTCTACCCGAACGGCATCTCCACCTCCCTGCCCTTCGACATCCAGCTGGCCGCCGTGCGCAGCATCCCCGGGCTGGAGAACGCCGACATCCTGCGGCCTGGCTACGCCAGCGAGTACGACTACTTCGACCCGCGCGGGCTGAAGGCCCGCTTCGAGACCAAGGTCATCCTGGGCCTGTTCTTCGCCGGCCAGATCAATGGCACGACCGGCTACGAGGAAGCGGCGGCACAGGGTCTGTTTGCCGGGCTGAACGCCGCGCTGCAGGTGCGTGGTGACGCGCCCTGGACGCCGGCGCGCGACCAGGCCTACCTGGGCGTGCTGGTGGACGACCTCATCACCAAGGGCGTGACCGAGCCCTACCGCATGTTCACCAGCCGGGCCGAGTTCCGACTGCAACTGCGCGAGGACAACGCCGACGCACGCCTGACCGAGACCGGCCGGCAGCTGGGCCTGGTGGACGACGAGCGCTGGGCAGCCTTCAACCGCAAGCGCGATGCTGTTTCACGTGAAACAGAGAAACTGAAGAGCACCTGGGTCCACGCGGGCATCCTGCCAGCGGCGGATGCGGAGCGCCTCGTCGGCAAGGCGCTGGAGCGGGAGTACACGCTGATCGACCTGCTGCGCCGGCCGGGTGTCGTGTTCGACACCGTCGCCGAGGTGGCCGCGATTGCACGCCCCGAAGCGGGCGTTTCACGTGAAACATTGAACACCGAGTTGGGCGCCGAGCTGGCGGCTCTGGTCACCGAGCAGGTCGAGATCAGCACCAAGTACGCCGGCTATATCGACAAGCAGGTCGACGACGTCGCCCGAGCCGCGCACTTCGAGCACCTGAAGCTGCCCGACGAGCTGGACTACGGCCTCGTCCACGCGCTCTCCTTCGAGGCGCGCCAGAAGCTGAACACCCACCGCCCCGAGACGCTGGGCCAGGCCTCGCGGATCTCCGGCATCACGCCGGCGGCGATCTCGCTGCTGCTGGTGCACCTGAAGAAGGGCAAGTTCAAGGGCTTCACCGCTGAGGCGGAAGCGGCATGAAGGACACGCTGGAAAGCGCCGCCCGCGAACTTGGCCTGGACCTCAGCGACGCGCAGATCGACCAGCTGCTGGCCTATCTGGCCCTGCTGCAGAAGTGGAACAAGGTCTACAACCTGACCGCCGTGCGCGACCCGGCACAGATGCTGACCCATCACCTGTTGGACAGCCTGTCGGTCATTGCGCCGCTGCAGCGCCACGGCGCGCCGGCCCGGCTGCTGGACGTCGGCGCTGGTGGGGGCCTGCCGGGTGTCGTCATCTCGATCTGCTGCCCGGGAACCGACGTCAGCTGCGTGGACGCCGTTGCCAAGAAGGCGACTTTCATCCAGCAGGTCGCCGCTGAGTTGAAGCTGCCCAACCTGCGCGGCGTGCACAGCCGCGTGGAGGCCCTGAAGACCGAACCCTTCGGTGTCATCACTTCCCGCGCCTTTGCCTCACTGGTCGACTTCACCAACTTGACCCGGCAGCATTTGGCGGAGGGCGCGGTGTGGATGGCCATGAAGGGACAGCACCCCGCCGACGAAATCGCCGCCCTGCCCGCTGACGTGGACGTGTTTCACGTGGAACAACTGGCCGTTCCCGGGCTAAATGCTCAGCGCTGCATCGTCTGGATGCGACCCCGCTGAGGTCACTTCACGGGTCGTGCCCGAGGTGCGGCCCGCCCTCTCCCCGGTACGATGCCGGCAGTCCCGGGAACCCTCACTCATGGCCAAGATTTTCTGCATCGCCAACCAGAAGGGCGGCGTCGGCAAGACCACCACCACCGTCAATCTCGCCGCCGGCCTGGCCCAGATCGGCCAGCGTGTGCTGGTCGTCGACCTGGACCCGCAGGGCAACGCGACCATGGGTTCGGGCATCGACAAGCGCAAGCTGGAGCTGACCGTCTATGACGTGCTGCTGGAGTCCGCCTCCATCGCCGAGGCGCGCGTCAAGGCCGAAAAGTCCGGCTACGACGTGCTCGGCGCCAATCGTGAGCTGGCCGGCGCCGAGGTGGACCTGGTGGCCCTGGAGCGCCGCGAGAAGCGCATCAAGACGGCGATCGCCGAGGTCACGGCCGACTACGACTTCATCCTCATCGACTGCCCGCCGTCGCTCTCGATGCTGACGCTCAACGGCCTGTGCAGCGCCCATGGCGTCATCGTGCCCATGCAGTGCGAGTACTTCGCACTGGAGGGCCTGACCGACCTGGTCAACACCATCAAGCAGATACACGCCAACCTGAATCCCGACCTGCAGATCATCGGCCTGCTGCGCGTCATGTTCGACCCCCGCATCACGCTGCAGCAGCAGGTCAGCGACCAGCTCAAGACTCACTTCGGCAACAAGGTCTTCGACACCGTCATCCCACGCAATGTGCGGCTGGCCGAGGCGCCAAGCTATGGGCTGCCGGGCGTGGTGTTCGACCCCAGCTCCAAGGGCGCGCAGGCGTTTGTCGAGTTCGCCAAGGAGATGGTGAGGCGCATCGAGACGATGCGGTGAGCGGGGTGACGCTGCGGCTGCTGCTCGACAGCGACGCCGACGACGTCGCCGCATTGCACGCCACCAGCTGGCGCAGCGCCTACCGCGGGATCGTGCCGGACGCCTTTCTCGACCAAGAGGTCTTCGCCGAGCGCCGGGCCGTCTGGCGCGAACGCCTGCAAGGACCAGCCACCGCGCCGGCATTCGGCATCGTGGCCGAGGACGCCGCCGGCCAGATGGTCGGCTTCGCCTATGTGCTGCCCGGCCATGACCCCGTCTGCGGCACGCTGGTCGACAACCTGCATGTCCACCCCGACCTCAAGGGCGGCGGCATCGGCCGCCGGTTGCTGCAGGCCGTCGTCCGAGAACTGGGGCCGGCGCACACCCAGCCGCTGCACCTGTGGGTGCTGGATCAGAACGAAGCCGCCAAGCGCTTCTATGCCCGCATGGGCGCCGAGTTCATCGACCCGGGCATGACCCCGCCCTTCGGTGGCGTCTGCCTGCCCGAATGGCGCTGCATCTGGCGCGACCCCGCCGTGCTGCTCGCCCATGACTGAATCGGACCTCCAGGCCCTCGCCCTGCGCGCCGAACTGGCCGGCCTGGATGCCAGCGCCCCGCCCCAGCAGGCCGACATCGACGGCTGGCTGATCCGCCTGTCGCCGGGCAAGGCCAAGCGCTCGCGCTGCATCAACGCGCTGCGCGAGGGCACGCTGCCGCTGGACGAGCTGCTGGCGCGCTGCCAGCGCGCCTACGACGCCGCCGGCCTGCCGCTGGCCGTGCGCGTGACGCCCTGGAGCCAGCCCGCCGACCTCGATGCACGCCTGGCCGCCAAGGGCTGGGCCGCGTTCGACGCGGCTGATGTCATGGTGCTGGACACCCTCGTGCCCGAGCCCGCACCCGCGCCCCTCCAGGCCCTCGACGCGACTGCCTACGCCGCCACCGTCGGCGCGCTGCGCGGCTCCTCTCAAGGCGCGATTGCCGCTCATGCCGAGCGCATCGCTAACGCCCCAGTCACCTACCATGGCTTTGCGCTGCATGACGACACCGGCGCCCTGCTGGCCTGCGGTCAGATGGTCATCGACGCTGACATCGTCGGCCTCTACGACATCGCCTCGGCGGTGCCGCGCCAGGGCCATGCCGACCGCCTGTGTCGCGCCTTGCTCACGCGGGCCCATGCGCAAGGCGCGCGCCAGGCGTATCTGCAGGTGGGCAGCGACAACGAAGCCGCCAAACGCCTGTATGTGCGCTTGGGCTTTGTCTTCGCCTACCGCTACCACTACCGCAGCCCGGAACGCGCACTGACCTGAGCGGCCTGCGGTTTGCCCCTGCGCAGGCATGAAGCACCTCCGGCTCGCGTTGCTGCTGGCTCTCATCGCGTTGCTCGCGCTCGGCTGGCAGCAGGCCTGGTGGCGCCTGCCCGATCGCCACAACCCATTCGCGCCTTTGGTGGTCGACGAGGCGCCGAACTGGCTCACCGGCTTCAAGCTCGCACGCGCGCAGCGCGATCCGGCACGCTGCGCGCAATCGGTGCGGGCACTGCCCTGGCGCGTCGAGCCTGTGCCGGACCGGCGCACCGGCGAAGGCTGCGGCTTCAATCAGGCCTGGCGCGTCTCGACCTTGGGCGACGTCGGCGTGGGTGAGGCGTTTGCGCTGTCCTGCCCGTCGGTGCTGGCGCTGGCGATGTGGCAGCGGCACACGCTGGTTGACTCAGCGCAGCACCACTTCGGCGAGCCGTTGCAGCGTGTCCAGCATGTCGGCAGCTACGCCTGCCGCAACCTCTATGGCCGCGAAGGCGCGGCACGCAGCCGCCACGCGACCGCGGAGGCGCTGGACGTCACCGGCTTCGTGATGCGCAGCGGCTTGCGCGTCAGCGTACAGGGCGACTGGGGCGATGGCAGCGCTCAGGGCGCCTTCCTGCGCGAGGCGCATGACGGCGCCTGCCGCTGGTTCCACGGCGTGCTCGGGCCCGACTACAACGCCGCTCACCGCGACCATTTGCACCTGGAGACCGGCGGTTGGCGCACCTGCCGCTGAGGCCGTCGCGCCTGGCGCCCGCACTGTCGGAACCGTCCGACACGAGGATGCGGCCCGGCGTTGCAACCGGCACGCTTGCGCTGCCGCAGGATCGGGGCCATGAACGCGCTCGTCCCCGCGCCCCGCCACTCCGCCAAAGTGCACCGCCCGCTGGTGTGGTTGCCGGCCTGCCACCGCAACCTGGATCTGTCCGACCCCGGGGGCTACACCGTGCTGGCAGACCGTTATGCCGCTGCGGTCTGCGAGCTGGGCCTGCAGCCGGTGCTGTTCCCGATGGCCGGCGCCGGCGACGTGCATGACCTGCTGCCGCTGGTCGATGGCGTGCTGCTCACCGGCTCGCCGTCCAACGTCGAGGCCACGCATTTCGGCGCGGCGGCGCTACCCACCGATGTGCTCGACCCGCGCCGCGACCGCCTCACCATGGCCCTGGTGCGGGAGGCCGTCGCGGCCGGCACGCCGCTGTTCGGCGTGTGCCGCGGCATGCAGGAGATGAACGTCGCCCTGGGCGGCAGCCTCTACCAGCAGGTGCACGCCGAGCAAGGGCTGCTGGACCACCGCGAGCCGCAGGATGTCGACCTGGAAGCGCAGTTCGCCGAACGCCATGAGGTGCTGCTGGAGCCGGGCAGCGCCTTTGCGGAATGGGCCGGCAGCACGCGGGTATGGGTCAACTCGCTGCATGGCCAGGGCATCAAGCGACTGGGCGAGGGCATGGTGGCCGAGGCCCGCGCGCCCGACGGCCTGGTGGAGGGCGTGCGCGTCGCCAACGCCCAGGCGTTTGCCTACGGCGTGCAATGGCACCCGGAATGGCGCCATGACCGCATTGCCTTCTACCGCCGCACGCTGGACGCCTTCGCGTCGGCCTGCAGCGAGCACGCCCGGCAACGCCTGGAGGACGGCGCATGAGCGCGCGTGAACCCGCCTTTCGCAACGCCCCCATGACCGGTGATTTCCGCGTGCCGACCGTCTGGGTGGTGGCCAGCCACCGCGAGCTGGGCAACGAGCACGGCCACCCGCAGCAATACACCGTGATGGACGAGGTCGGCACGCGCACCCTGGTTAATCTCGGCCTGCAGCCGGTGAGCTACCCGCGCGTGCCGGTGGCCCGGCTGCCGTCGCTGCTGGCCGGCGTTCAGGGCGTGCTGCTGGGCGGCTCGGCCACCAACGTCAACCCGCGCCTGTATGGCGAGGAGCCGGCCCACCCCGACATGGCCTTCGACAGCGAGCGTGAGGCGGTGTCCCTGCCCCTCATCCGGCTGTGCATCGAACACGGCGTGCCGCTGCTCGGCATCTGCCGCGGCTCGCAGGAGTTCAATGTCGCGATGGGCGGCAGCCTGCACCAGGACCTGAAGGCGCTGGGCGGCCCCGTCCCGCATTGGGAAGACCCCGACGAGCCGCTGGACGCGCAGTACCGCGAGCGCCACCACATCAACCTGCAGCCAGGCGGCCTGCTCGAACACATCACCGGCTGCAGCCGCATCGCGGTCAGCTCCCTGCATTCGCAGGGCGTCAAGCGCCTGGCGCCCGGGCTGGTGGCCGAGGCGGTGGCGGATGACGGCATCGTCGAAGCCTTCCGCTGGCACGACGCGTCGCAGTTCGCCTGGGGCTTCCAGTTCCATCCCGAGTGGGGTCACCAGCAGCATCCCCGCTACGCCCGCATCATGGCGGCCTATGTCGACGCCTGCTGGGCGCGGCTGGCGGCCCAGGCCCATCCGCCAGCGCTCACGCCGCAACCGGCCTGATCCAGCACCGCCTCCCACATTTGCAGGCGGCCGCAGCCGCGCGCCGGCCCGCGGTTGCGCCAACAGGCGGCGTCCTCACTCCGTCCATCCCATAGCGCCGGCTCGCGGCGGGTCCGCCGGCCGCCTCAGACCCCCTGGACCGCCCTCAGCGCAGCCGCCGGTCCAGCCAGTTCAGCACGCGCGCATCCTGGAAGTAGTTGGTGTGGTGAGTCTCGGCGCTGACGCCCAGGTCCTCCCAATGCGGCGCGGCCAGCACCTGAGAGCCGAGCTGGTGCATCGCCGCGCTGTCGACGACGAGGTCGTTGGGCTGGTCGAAGATCAGGTCGGCGCCGTAGTACATCGCCTGGCCTTGCAGGTTCGTGATGCGCTTCCACAGCTTCCACAGCGGCTCGTCGGTCTCGCTCGGCCTGAAGCTGCCGCCAATGGCGCGCACCTCGACACCGGCGGGCAGCGGCCACAGCTGGGCCAGCTCCAGGTTGTTGGCAACCCGGCCCTGGGCCAGCAGACCGGGCACCAGGCCCACGGCCGCGTCGGCCAGCGGCGTGCGCGAGCCCAGTTGCAACACCTTGCCGAGCACGCAGGCCAGGCCCGCAACGCCCAGCGACAGCGGCTCCAGCCCGGGCACCACGCGGCCGACCCTGGCCGCGCCTTCGGCCAGCGCACCACTGATGCTGGCCAGCGTGTCCAGCGCCTGGCGGATCTTGTCGGGCGCGGCCAGCGAGGTGCCGGCCAGCGGCGAGCCGACGAACAGCGCCTGGCGCACGGGCAGGGTCGGCGCCAGCCGCAGCAGCCAGGCGATGACCAGGCCACCGCGACTGTGGCCGACGAAATCCAGCTCGGCCCTGCAGCCGGCGAGGGCGTCCCGCAGCGCCAGCGCGTTCAACCAGGGCGCGACGGACAGCGTCGGGTGGTCGAAGGCCAGCACTGCGCTGTACTCGCCCTTGCGGTCGCCCGCGCGGGTCAGGCGATCGAACAGTGCTTCGCCGTCGGCCGTCACGGCGAACTCCTTGGTGTACATCGCACTGGCGCTGAAGGTGCCATGCACCAGCACCAGCACACGCCCGCGCACGGTTTCGAGAAAACCCGTCGGCAGCGGCGCCCAGGCCAGGCCGTCCCAGCGGCGCAGGCCTTGCGACGGCGCTGCCAGTTCGCCCAGCACCGGGTTGAGGCGCCGGTCCAGCTTGACGAGGCCGGCCGTGACGGCGTTCTCGCCAAGTTCCGGGAAGGCGATGCGCTCGACCGTCTCGCGCGCATCCAGTCCCACGGCGCGCCAGCTGCGCCGCCCGCCGCCAGCGCCGCGCGGCCGGGCCGGTGGCTCGTAGACCCAGCGC
>NZ_JBQVNP010000036.1:0-39463 GCF_052436255.1 Roseateles sp.
GCCTCGACGAGGCCGCGCGACGGGTCAGGCGCTGGGCGAGTACGGCGCTCAGTGTGGGCGGCGGCGTCGGGCGATGGCGCCAACACCCAGCAGGCCGGTCAGCCACAGGGCGGCGGCTGCCGGCTCGGGCACGGGTGTCGCGAAGGAATCTGCGGAGGCCGTCAGACCGATTCGGAACTTGGCCCAGGTGTTGGCCTCGGCAGGGCTGGTCCAGCTGGCGGTCAGCGTGGCGGGTCCGCCGTACATCATGTCGCCGAAGACGACGGCTTCAGCGTAGTTGGCGGGCAGGCAGGTGTCGGTCGTGAAGTCGGTGCTGCACAGTTCGATGTACGCGTTGGCCTGCGACATCGCGCCATTGGCGAGGAAGCTGTCCAGCTTCAGGCTGACAGTGATGGTCGAGCCGGCTGCCACCAGGATCTGGTTGTCGATGACTTTGGCGAACGCCCAGCCGGCCTGTCCGCCGCTCACGTCGACCTTGGCCTGCGCGGTCACACCTTCCAGATGATTGCCGGAGGTTCTGGCGGTCATCGAGGCCATGGCCATCGAAGCACCGTCCATCACCGAGGAGCCCGTGGCACGACCATGCCAGGCCGTCGTGCCGTCGAGGAAGCTGGGATTTTGCAGGCCGACGCTAGTGCCGGCAGACTGAGGCTGCCAGTCCACCTCCACCGGGAGGTAATACCACCATCCACCATTCGCGACCGACAGAGTCACGTTCGAGACCTTGACCTCCGCCACATCGGCGGCGGCCAGTTGTGCAGCGGCAACCAGCGCCGCCCCCAGCGAGAGTTTGATTTTTCTGAGCATGTCGTGTCTCCGGCAGGGCACCTCTGGTGGTGCGTTTTTGGTAATACCAGTATCGTAAAATATTCACGTGGTCTTACCGGTGGAAACACCTACCAGGTGCGATCAATCGCTACGCTGCACCCCGACCGGGTGGCGGTACTGCGCCAGCGACGCAGGCTTCATCGTGATCGAGAAGCCCGGCGCCGTGGGCGGCATATAGGCTGCGCCACGCACCACGCAGGGATCGACGAAATGCTCGTGCAGGTGGTCCACGTACTCGATGACGCGGCCCTCGCGGGTGCCGGCGATGCAGAGGTAGTCGATCATCGACAGGTGCTGCACGTACTCGCACAGGCCCACGCCGCCGGCATGCGGGCACACGGGCAGGCCGTGCTTGGCGGCCATCAGCATGACGGCCAGGATCTCGTTGACACCGCCGAGCCGGCAGCTGTCGATCTGCACCACGTCGATGGCGCCGCGCATGATGAACTGCTTGAACAGGATGCGGTTCTGGCACATCTCGCCGGTGGCGACCCGCATGGGCGCGATGGCTTCACGGATGGCGCGGTGGCCCTCCACGTCGTCGGGGCTGGTGGGCTCCTCGATGAACCAGGGCTTGGCGAAGGCCAGGTCCTTGAGCCAGTCGATGGCCACCGGCACGTCCCAGACCTGGTTGGCATCGATCATCAACTGGCGCTCCGGCCCCAGCACCTCGCGGGCGATGCGCAGGCGGCGGATGTCATCCGCGCGGTCACGGCCGACCTTGAGCTTGACGTGGTTGAAGCCGGCGTCCACCGCCTCCTGGCACAGCCGACGCAGCTTGTCGTCGGGATAGCCCAGCCAGCCGGCGGAGGTCGTGTAGCAGGGGTAGCCCTCGCGCATGAGCGTGACCAGCCGCTCCGCCTTGCCTTCGGCGGCGCGGGTCAGCAGCGCCAGCGCCTCGTCGGGCGTGATGCAGTCGGTGATGTAGCGGAAGTCGATGCAGCGCACGAGTTCTTCCGGGCTCATGTCGGCCACCAGCTGCCACACCGGCTTGCCCTCGGCCTTGGCCCACAGGTCCCACACGGCGTTGACGACGGCGCCGGTGGCCAGGTGGATGGCGCCCTTGTCCGGCCCGATCCAGCGCAGCTGGCTGTCGGACGTGACATGGCGCCAGAAGCGGCCCATGTCGGCGGCGATCCAGCTCAGCTCCAGGCCGACGACGAGATGCCGCATGGCCTCGATGGCTTTGCAGCAGATCTCGTTGCCGCGACCGATGGTGAAAGTCAGGCCGTGGCCTTGGAGGCCGGGCTGGTCGGTCTCCAGGATGACGTAGGCGGCGGAGTAGTCCGGGTCGGGGTTCATCGCGTCCGAGCCGTCGAGGTGCTGGGACGTGGGGAAGCGCACGTCGACGGTGCGCAGGTTGGTGATGCGTGTCATGGCTGCGTTAGGCGGCGACGGTCTTCTGGGTCTGAACGCCCAGGCCTTCAATGCCCAGGCGCATGGTCTGGCCGGGCTTCAGGTAGAGCGGCGGCTTCTGCCCCAGGCCGACGCCGGGCGGCGTGCCGGTGGAGATGACGTCGCCTGGCTGCAGGCTCATGAACTTGCTGAGGTAGCTGACGATCTGTGCGACGTTGAAGACCATGGTGCGCGTGTTGCCGTTCTGGAAACGGCGGCCGTCGACCTCCAGCCACAGGTCAAGCTGCTGAGGGTCGGCCACCTCGTCGGCGGTCACCAGCCAGGGGCCGATGGGGCCGAAGGTGTCGCAGCCCTTGCCCTTGTCCCACTGCGTGCCTCGCTCCAGTTGCCATTCGCGCTCGGACACGTCGTTGATCACGCAGTAGCCGGCGACATGCTTCATGGCGTCGGCCTCCTCGATGTAGCTGCCGCCTTGGCCGATGACGACGCCGAGTTCGACCTCCCAGTCGGTCTTGACCGAGCCGCGCGGGATCCGGACCGCGTCGTCGGGGCCGCAGATGGCGCTGGTCCACTTGGCGAAAACCACCGGCTCGGTGGGCACCGGCAGGCCTGACTCGGCGGCATGGTCCGCGTAGTTCAGGCCGATGCAGATGAACTTGCCGACGCGGCCGACGCAGGGGCCGAGGCGCAGGTCCTGCTGCGGCGTGCCTTCGACCAGCGGCAGGGTGGCCGGGTCGAGGGCGCGCAGGCGTTCGAGGCCGGCGGGCGTGATCGCCTCACCGTCGATGTCGTCGACGTGCGCGCAGAGGTCGCGCACGTGGCCGTCGCCGTCGAGCAGGCCGGGGCGTTCCTGGCCCGGGGGGCCATAGCGAAGGAGTTTCATGGGTGGTTCTGTTGTGGGCGTGAAGAGGGGCGTGCAGGACGGGGTGAGCTCAGATCGTCACTCCGCCGTCCACGCTGATTGCCTGGCCGGTGATGAAGCGCGAGGCGTCGCTGAGCAGGAAGACGACCAGCGGCGCAATGTCTTCCACCGTCGCCAGTCGGCCCATGGGCTGGCGGGCGATGAAGTCCTTCTCGGCCTGCTCAGGGTCGGCCGCTGCGGCGATGCGGCCGCGCAGTGAAGGGGTGTCCACCGTGCCGGGGCACAGCGCATTGCAGCGCAACCCCTGCTTGACGTAGTCGGCGGCCACTGCCTTGCTCAGCCCGATGACGGCGGCCTTGGTCGTGCCGTAGGCGAAGCGGTTCGGGAAGCCCTTCACCGACGAGGCCATGGATGCCATGTTCAGCACCGCGGCGCCGCCGCCCGTGCGCTGCGCTTGGGCGAGCATGCCGGGCAGGAAGGCGCGCAGCGTGCGCAGCATGCTCTTCACATTCAGGTCCATGCTGAGATCCCAGGCGGCCTCGTCGCAGTCCAGCACGCTGCCGTGGTGCACAACACCGGCGCAGTTGAACAGGCCATGCAAGGGCGCAAGCTCCGCAGCCAATGCCTGGACGGCCGAGGTGTCGAGCACGTCCAGGATTGTGGTGCGCAGGCGAGCAGGGTGGCTGGCTTCGGCCATCAGGCTTGCCAATGCATCCGCCTGGATGTCGCTGGCGATCACGTCGGCGCCGGCGGCCAAGCAGGCCAGGGCGCTAGCTCTTCCAATCCCCTGCCCCGCGGCAGTAATGAGGATGGTCTTGCCTTCTAAGTTGGCTGGGATGGAGGGCGTCATGTCCGATCGATTCAATTGGACTGACCAGTTTACGCGGAATGGATAAAAAAGAGGTCGCGTCAGGTCGAAACAATGTTTCGGTAATACCGCCTCAGGAGGGCCCGTGGACGACGTGGGACGCGCCACCTGCGCGCACGAGCGCTCTCGAAATCGCTCAGCACGCAGCGCGGGTTTGCATGCTCCGGCGTGCTGATGGGCTGCGGCGGTACGGCCGGCATTGAAGGCGTCCGCTACGCCCATTGGGGCTTGCCCTAGGCCATCTTTGGGACGAAGAAATTATTCTCTGCAACGTGAACTAGCGTTAATTCACTTGCGAGGTTGTCCATTGGTTGCTGCCCTCAATGGGACTAACAAAGAACTGCTATGACTGGACCCAATACCTTCCTGGCGGACCTGATTCGAGGTATTGCCGCTTCCGCACCACCAAGTGTGGAGGACGGCTTCTTTGAAAGTCAGGGCGTTTTCAGCCACGATCCGCTCGGCTTCTTCGAATCATCCGAGGTTGCGGGCGACCGGGGGCAGGAGCCTCAGGCTGGACGTGATCGCGCCCTGATCAGCGGGGCGGCGTAAGCGTCGCACGCTGCACGAACTCGGTGGGCAGCACGACGTTGCCTGACCGCTGCCACTGGCCACTCTCACGTTTGGCGTCAATCTGTTCCATCAACACCTCCATCGCTCGCCTGCCCATTGCATGCAGCGGCTGGCGAACGGTGGTCAAGCGCGCCGCGCGTGCGAACCAGATGTCATCAAACCCCACGACCGAGACGTCCTCGGGTACTCGCAGCCCCTGCTCTGAGAGCGCCTGAATGCACCCGAGCGCGATGGCGTCGTTCCCGCAGAAAACCGCCTGCACCCTGGGCGCACCACGCTGCCGACGCAGCCAGTCAAGCATGGCGTCGCGACCCCCGTCGGTATTGAACGAAGAACGGATAACGTGCCCCTCAGGGGGCTCCAAGCCCGCAGCTTCATAGGCGCGGCGGTAACCCGCCAGTCGCCGCTCAGCGCCGAGCAATCCTGCGGGACCACCGACGTGAAGAATCCTTCGATGGCCCATCGCCAGCATCTGGCTCACGGCTTCAAAGGATCCCACCTCCTCTTCGGGCTCCAAATTCACGACATTGTCGAGAGCGCTTTCGGAGTGCAAGCTGACGATCGGGATGTGTTTGGGCATCCAAGCGGAGGAGCCCGCGCCAAGGTAGGGCGCAACGAGGATGAGGCCGTCAATGCGGCCGTCGCATACCTCGGCGATTCTGAGTTGGGCCTCTTCCCAGCCCCGCAGCATGAAAACCGCCGCAGTCTGTTGGCTGGTGGTCGCGATTTCAATGATCCCGCCAAAAACCTCCATGAAGTAGAGGTTTGCGTCCTCCTTCCAGTGACTTGCAACGATGCCGACAGCATTCGCTCGACCATTCGCCAAGGCGCGTGCCGCAGCGTTCGCGCGGTAGTTCAATCGTTCGGCAGCCGCTACGACGCGCGCGCGCGTCTCCGCCGACGTTCTCGTGGCTGATTTCGCACCGTTGAGTACGACGGACGCCGCCATCACGGAAACATTGGCCTCGCGGGCAACATCGGCCAGCGTGGCCATATCGCTGCGACGACGAGGCTTTATGGGAGTCGGTGGCGAAGCGTCGGAAATCGAATCGGGCACAGATGTGGCAAAAGGTCCGTCGTTTCGCCGCGAACTTGCGGCAGACGCCCTTGGGCGTGCGACTTTAGCAGTGAGGGTCCATGGAACATTGCTCGTCGCGATTGACGCCACCATGCCCGCGCTGGCGCGGCAGCCTCGTGGCTGAGCCCGTCGTCATGGGTGGGAGCCGTCCGGCTGCTGTGTGATGCCGGCGGGTTCGAGCCCGTCCCCGGCCATGGAGATCGTGGCGATGGCCTACGGACGCCAGAAAGCCGCAGCGACGTGCGGTGTCCACGGGCCGCCAGGCGCGAAGCGCTCCCCGCTTTGCCGCGCAGCACGAGCGCAAGCCGTGCAGCCGCTCCCAGTGGCGCAGACCGTGAAGCGGTTCATTGCCAGCGCGAAATGATCTGGGTTGCCGAACGACTAGACTCCTCCCAGCCATGCGTCGCCTCTTCCTCATCTTCATGATGGTGCTGCTGCCCCTCCAATGGAGCTGGGCTGTCGCCGGGAGCGTTTGCGAGCATGAGCCGAACGGCACCCACTTCGGCCATCACCAGCACGAGCATCAGGCCGCACTGGACACGGCTGCTGGCCACGCTGATGACGACGGCGGCGCGGATGCCCTGTCCGTCAACCATCCGGATTGCGAGGCCTGCCACGGCCTTTGCGCCGGCATCGTCTCCAGCGCTGTCGACTCGGGCCCCGCATGGGCTGCCGATCAGCCCACACCGGCCTACGACCGCTACCTGCCCGACCCACCGGTCGGCAGCCTGCTTCGCCCGCCTGTAGCTCGCGTCGCCTGACAGGCTGACGAGGCGGATCTGCCGGCGCCCAACAGCGCCGCCCCTCGTCGGGTTTCTGACTGCGAGCACCGCTGCTCGCCTGCATGACGAGATCTTTCCGATGAGAACCCGACACTGGGCTTGGCCCGGCGTTCTGGCAGCCACCGCCTTGTTGTGGGCGTCGCCAGGCCTGGCCCAAGCGCCATCTCCCATCAAGCTGGGATTTGACGCTGCGTGGGCCCGCAAGCCAGAGCAGCGCGCGGCGCCGCTGCGCCAGGAAGCCGCTGCAGCGGCTGCGGCCGCAGCCAGCCGCTGGACGCCCGAACCGCCCGCGCTGGAGATGGGCGCGAGAACCGACCGCATCACGCGCAACGACGGCGCACGCGAGTACGACGCGACAGTCGCCGTGCCGTTGTGGTTGCCCGGCGAGCGCCCCCGGGCCCGGGCCGCAGCTGCCGCTGGCGCCGCGTTGCTCGACCAGCAGCTGCTCGCCTGGCAATGGCGCCTGGCCGGCGAGGTGCGTGACGCCTACTGGGCGTATCAGCGCACGCGCATCGACCAGCAGCTTGCGCAGCAGCGCCTGGCCGGTGCGCAACAAATGGCAGCCGACGTGTCCCGTCGCGTCCAGGCCGGCGACCTCGCGCGCGCTGACGGCCACGCGGCAGACGCTGCCGCTGCCGCCGCCGAAAGCGCCCTCGCCGAGGCGGGTGTGGCCATGACGGACGCCGCCCAAGCGTGGAACGCGCTGACCGGCTTGCCGCTTGTAGGTGGCGATGACGGGGGCGTTGCCGAGCGTCTGCCCGACGGCGATCCGCCGAGGCATCCCGCCCTTGCGGAGCTGTCCGCCAAGGCGGAATTGGCACGTCGACAGCGCGACCTGGCTGTCGTGCAGTCGCGCCCCAACCCGGAGCTGACCGTCGGCGCCGCTCGCGAACGCGGCGGCCTTGGCGAGCGCCACAGGCAGAGCGTTCTTGTGGGTGTTCGCATTCCGCTCGGCCAGTCCGGCGCCAGCGAGTCACGCATCGCCACGGCGGGTGCCGACCTGCTGGAGGCGCAGAGCCAGCTGGAGATCGAAGAACAACGGGTTCGATCGCAGGCCCATGCTGCCAGGGCCCGCGTCACCGCGCTGGAGAACGCCCACGCGGCTGCCGAACGGCGCGCCGACCTGGCCCGTGAATCGCGGCGCTTCTTCGACAAGGCCTTCCGCCTCGGCGAGACCGACCTGCCGACCCGCCTACGCATCGAATTTGATGCCGTAGAGGCCGAGCGCCAGGCGGCCCGCAGCCGCGTCGAACGCGACGCCGCCGTCTCCCACCTTCGCCAGGCCGTGGGGCAATTGCCCGAGTGAGCAAGACATGAATCTCATGATGAACAAGACATCGCATCGGGCCCTCGCGCTGGCCCTCGCCATGCTGTGTGTCCCCGCGCTGTCCGCTGACGGCCACGACCGCGGTCCCACGTCCAACGCAGCAGCACCCGCGTTGCCACGCGTCACCGCTTCCTCCGAGCTGTTCGAACTGGTCGGTGTCGCGAAGGGCGGGCTGCTGACGGTCTACCTGGACGGCTTCGCCGACAACGTGCCGGTGAAGGGCGCCAGGTTGGATCTTGAAGTCGGCGGCGCGAAAGTCGCATTGAAGGAAGTCGCCGATGGTGAATTCGAAGGGTCGATCGCGCAAGCATTGAGGCCTGGCCTTACGCCGGTGACTGCCACCGTCACGGCCGGCGCTGAGGTCGACATCCTGGCCGGCGAGTTCGACGTGCAAGCTGACGGCGCCGTAGCGGCCCGTTCGCCGTTCTGGAAGGAGTCCCTGGGCTGGGCGCTGGCCGCGGGCGCGGCGCTGCTTGCCCTGGGGTGGATTGCCCGCGGCGCCTGCGCCGCACGCCACGCGGGCGGTGCTGCGTGATGCGCCGCAACCTGCTCCCCTTCATGCTGTTCGCCGCAGCCACCGCCTGGGCCGCTGGCGATCATGGCCACGACCATGGCGACTCCGGCCCGGCCGCCACAGCCAATGGCCCCAGCCGACTGCCCGATGGCAGCGTCTTCCTGCCCAAGCCTGCGCAGCGTCAGATGGGCGTGCGAACGATGCGGGTGGAGTTGGCCGACCTGGCGCGCACCGTCGAGCTATCGGGACGCGTGCTGATGGACCCGAATGCTGGCGGCAAGGTGCAGGCCACGACGGCCGGCCGCATCGAGGCCGGCCCAAAGGGGCTTCCCTCGCTCGGCCAGGCCGTGCGCAAGGGCGAAGTGCTGGCTTATGTCGCCGCGTCCGCAGCGCCAATCGAGCGGGCCAACTTTGCGGCGCAGCTCGCTGAGCTGCGCGCCGGTCGGGACTTGGCCGCCAAACGACTCGCACGCCTGAAGGACCTCGTTGATACGGTGCCGCGCAAGGAGATCGAGGCGGCAGAGTCCGAGCTGGCCAGCCTGTCGGCGCGAGCCTCTGCGGTCAGCGCAGGCCTTGGAGCGCGTGAGGCGCTGGTGGCCCCGGTCTCTGGCGTCATCGCGTCGGCGCAAGCCGCGGCAGGCCAGGTCGTGGATGCGCGCGAGCTTGTCTTCGAAGTGGTCGATCCGTCGAGGCTGAACGTGGAGGCGCTGGCTTTCGACGCCGCGTTGGCGGGCGATGTCGCCGGCGCGAGCCTGGCCGTGGGGTCGACGCGCGTGCCGCTGCAATTCATCGGCGCCGCGCGTTCGCTGCGCGAGCAGGCGCTGCCGTTGAGCTTCCGTGCACAGGGCACGGCGTTGTCGTCTCTGTCATTGGGGCAGCCCGTCAAGGTGCTCGTGCAGACCCGCACGACGCTGAAAGGCATGGCCGTGCCGGCAGCGGCGCTGATGAAGAACCCGTCCAACCAGACCGTTGTCTGGGTCAAGACAGCACCGGAGAAGTTCGAGCCGCGTGTCGTCGCGGCCGAACCGCTGGACGGTTTGAGCGTCGCCGTGACGTCCGGATTGAAACCGGACGACCGCGTGGCGACGCAGGGCGCCACGCTCATCAACCAGATCCGCTGAAGGAAGCCGCACCATGTTCAAGTGGCTTCTGGCCAGCAGCCTGGCCAACCGGTTGCTCGTCCTCGTCGCTGGCGTCGCGCTGATGGCGTATGGCGCGTGGACGCTGTCGCGTACGCCGGTTGATGTGTTCCCCGACCTCAACAAGCCCACGGTCACGCTGATGACCGAGGCGGGCGGCATGGCCGCCGAGGAGGTCGAGCAGCTCATCACCTTTCCGCTCGAAACCACGATGAATGGTCTGCCGGGGGTGGAGACCATCCGCTCGGTGTCGTCGGCGGGCCTGTCCTTCGTCTATGTGACCTTCGATTGGCCAACCGACATCTTCCGTGCGCGTCAGATGGTGTCGGAGCGGCTCACGTCCATGGAGGAGGGCCTGCCGGAAGGCGTCGTGCCCCACATGGGGCCGATCAGTTCCATCATGGGCGAGATTCTGCAGATCGCGATCCCGGTCGACACGGCGAACATGTCTCCCATGGCGGTGCGGGAGTACGCAGACTGGGTGCTGCGGCCTCGGTTGATGGCGGTGCCGGGCGTTGCCCAAGTCATCCCAATCGGTGGCGAAGTGCGCCAGTTCCAGGTCCAGCCCGACACGCGCCGCATGGCCGAGCTGGGCGTCACCCAGGAGCAGATGGGCGCAGCGCTGAAGGGCTATTCGTCCAACACGGCGGGCGGCTTTCTGGAGCTGAACGGGCGTGAGTACCTGATCCGCAACATCGGCCGCACGTCGCGCCTGGATGACCTGAAGAACCTGGCGCTGACGGCCAGAAACGGCCAGCCCATCCTGATGCGGCAGATCGCCGAGGTGACCTTCGCTGCGGCGCCAAAGCGCGGCGACGCCGGCTTCGAGGGCAAGCCGGCCGTCATCCTTGGCATCCAAAAGCAGCCCAGCGCCGACACCCTCGCGCTCACGCGGAGCATCGAGGAAGCCCTGGCGGGCATGAAGACTTCGCTGCCCGCCGGCATGGCGGCGCCACGCGTGACCTTCCGCCAGGCCAGCTTCATCGAGGCCTCCATCGACAACCTGAAGTGGAAGCTGGCCGGCGCAGCGGTGTTCGTCGCGGCGATCCTGTACTTCTTCCTCGGCACGCTGCGGCCCACGGTCATCGCGTTGACGGCCATCCCCGTGTCGATCTTCATCACGGCACTGGTGTTCAAGTACTTCGGCCTGTCCATCAACACAATGACGCTAGGCGGCCTGGCGATTGCCATCGGCGGGCTGGTGGACGACGCCGTGGTGGACGTGGAGAACGTCATGCGCCGCATGAAGGAGGCGCTGGCCAAGCCCGAGTCCGAGCGGCCTGGGGTGCTGGAGCTGGTGTCCGTGGCGACGATCGAGGTGCGCTCGGCCATCCTGTACGCGACGGTCATCATCGTGCTGGTGTTCGTGCCGCTGTTCGCGCTGCCGGGCATGGAAGGCAGGCTCTTCATTCCGCTGGGTATCGCCTTCATCGTCTCGACACTGGCCAGCCTGGTCGTGTCGGTGACGGTGACGCCGGTGCTGTCATCGCTGCTGCTGCCGGGCATGAAGTCACTGGTGCATGGCGACACGAAGCTGCTGGCCTGGCTGAAGCACCACTATGCGAGCGGCCTGCAAAGGGTGCTAACCCACCCGAAGCGCGCGCTGGCCGTCGGCGGTGTGGCGGTGTTTTTGTCGCTGGCAGCGGTGCCGTTCTTTCCGACGAGCTTCCTGCCGCCCTTCAACGAGGGGACGCTGATGGTGGGTATCCGTTTGAACCCCGGGGTGACGCTGGCCGAGACGGCGGCGCTGGCACGCCAAGCCGAAGTGCTCATCAAACAGGTGCCAGAAGTGACGCATGTAGGCCGTCGCAGTGGCCGCGCGGAGATGGACGAGCATGCCGAGGGCGTGCATGTCAGCGAGCTGGACATCGGCCTGAAGCCGACGGGCGAGCTGCAACGTCCGATCGCTGCAATTTCGGCGGACATCCGCGCCAGGCTTGCCAATATGCCGGCCGCCATCTCCATCGGCCAGCCCATCTCGCACCGCATCGACCACATGCTGTCGGGCGTGCGCTCGCAGATCGCCATCAAGATCTTTGGCGAAGACCTGGACACCCTGCGTGGCCAGGCGGACGTGCTGCGCGCCCGGCTGGCAGCCATCCCAGGTCTGGCCGACCTGGAGATCGAGAAGCAGGTGCTGGCGCCGCAGATCAAGGTGCGCATCGACTACGGCGCCGCCGCGCAATACGGCGTGCCGGCGCCGCAGGTGCTGGCCCATCTGCAGGGACTGGTCGAGGGCGAACGCATCACGCAGATCGTCGAGGGCGGCCGTCGCTTCGCGCTGGTCGTCAAGCTGCCCGAGTCCGCCCGCTCCGCAAGCGGGCTGCAAGACATCATGATCGAGACGCCCACTGGCCGCGTGCCGCTGTCCAAGATCGCCAGCATCGAGGACAGCGACGGACCCAACCAGATCAGCCGCGACGACGGCAAGCGCCGCATCGTGCTATCAGCCAACGCCCAGGGCCGCGCGTTGTCGGAGATCGTGGCCGACATCCGCCGCGTCGTCGCCGAGACAAAACTGGCGGAGGGTTACTTCGTGACGCTCGGCGGACAGTTCCAGGCGCAGGAGCAGGCGTCCCGGCTCGTCGGCCTGCTGTCACTGGTCTCGCTGACGCTGATGTTTGTCGTGCTCTACAGCCGCTACCAGTCCATGCGCCTGTCGCTGCTCATCATGGCGAACATTCCGCTTGCGCTGGTGGGGGCGGTGGTGGGGCTGTGGCTGTCGGGGCAGCCGCTGTCCATAGCGGCACTCGTGGGCTTCGTGACACTTGCCGGCATCTCGGTGCGCAACGGCATCCTCAAGGTCAGCCACTACATCAACCTGATGCGTTTCGAGGGAGAAGGCTTCGGCGTGAGGATGATCACCCGCGGCTCGCTCGAACGCCTGGCACCGGTGTTGATGACGGCGCTCGTCACCGCTTTCGCGCTCGCGCCGCTGCTGTTCGAGGCCGAGCAGCCCGGCACCGAGATCCTGCATCCCGTGGCGGTGGTGATCTTCTCGGGCCTCATCAGCGCCACGCTGCTGGACACCTTCCTGACCCCTGCCATGTTCTGGCTCTTCGGACGCGTCGACGCCGAGCGCCTGCAGAAGACGCCGAACGCGGAAGCACTTTGACCCCTTCCCCCATCGAAAGGAAACACCATGAAACGCAAGCTCCTCGCCCTGTCCGCCGCGGCCGCGCTTGGCGGCGCCAGCACCCTCGCTCTCGCTGGCGGCAACCACCAGCCGATGAAGGGTGGCATCGTTGCGCCCGGCAAGGCGGCCGACTACGAGCTGGTGGCCAAGCCCACGGTGCTGCAGCTCTATGTGCAAGACCACGGCAGCAAGCTGCGCGACGTGTCCAAGGCCAGCGCCAAGCTCACGCTGCTTGCCGGCAAGGAGAAGCAAGAGGTGGATCTGAAGCCGGCCGGCGACAAGCTGGAAGCCACCGGCGCGTTCAATGTGGCCCCGGGCACCAAGGTCATCGCAGTCGTCACCGATGCTGGCAAGCCGTTGGGCACCGCGAGATTCGTACTCAAGTGACACGGCCCACCGCCGCTTGGCGGCCAGCCGGGCGACGCAGAATTCGCCGAAGCTCGGCGCCTGCATCCCTCCGTGCAGTGGCTGCCGACTTCGGCGGGCCATGTGTGGCTATGGCTGGGTGGATCTGTCCACCATCTCGCGCATGCGCCGACGCAGTGCCCGGTCGCGCCGCTGCTCCTCATTCCAGTCGTCGCGCACGCCGCGCCACAGGGCCACCGCCATCAGGATGATCACCAGCGTGAAGGGCAGCGCAAACACGATGGTTGCGGTCTGCACTGCCTTGACGCCCCCGGCCAGCAAGAGGGTAATGGCCATACCCGACACCAGGGCACCCCAGACGAGCTTGACGCGCGCGCTGGGGTTGGACTTGCCGCCGGTGCTCATCATTCCCAGAACCAGCGTGGCGGAATCGCCCGAGGTCACGAAGAACACCAGCACCAGCACCGTCGCCATGCCCGACAGCAGCCCGCCCAGGGGCAAGGCGTCGAACATCACGAACATGGCGGTGGAAACATCGGCCGCCACGGCCTCTGCAATCGGAAGACCCTGCGCGATCTCTTGGTTCAGAGCGGTGGCGCCGAATACCGAGAACCATGCAAACGCCGCCAGGGTTGGCGCCAATACCGTGCCCAAAATGAACTCGCGAATCGTGCGACCCCGCGAGACACGCGCGATGAACAGGCCCACGAACGGTGACCAGCTAACCCACCACGCCCAATAGAACACCGTCCAACCGCTGACCCAGTTGCTGTCGCGGAAGGGCGTCATGCGCAGGCTCATGCGCACGAGCTCACTCGCATAGCTGCCCAGCGTGCTGGTGAAGGTGTCGATGATCGTGACTGTCGGGCCCATGACGAAAACAGCCAGTGTCAGCAGGGCGGCCAAGGTCAAGTTGAGGTTGGACAGCCACTTGATGCCTTTGCTGACTCCTGTGACGGCCGACGCGAGGAACAGCACGGTCGTCACCAGGATGATGCCCACCTGCGAGGTGCTGCTCACGGGCAGGCCGGTCAGCGAGTACAGGCCACTGTTGATCTGCAAGGCACCCATGCCGAGCGATGCAGCCACGCCGAACGCCGTTGCGATCACCGCGAGAACGTTGGCTGCTGGGCCGAGCCGCTTCAGCGGCGCCCACGGCAGTGACTGCACGGCTGTACTGACCAGGGCCGAACCGCCCTTGCGGAACTGGAAGAACGCGATCGCCAGCGCCACGACGCTGTAGACCGCCCACGGATGCAGCCCCCAATGAAAGAAGCTGTAGCGCATCGCCGCGTTGGCGGCCTCGGGGGTTGCGGGCGCAATGCCGGGTGGTGGGTTGCCGTAGTGGGAAATCGGCTCTGCCACGCCCCAGAACACCAGGCCTATGCCCATGCCGGCCGCGAAGAGCATCGCGAACCACGATCCCAGCGAGAACTCCGGCTCATCGTCCTCCAGGCCAAGCTTCAGATCGCCGTAGCGACTGAACGCCAGCACCACGGCCAGCACGACGAGGCCGAGCACGATCCACAGGTAGAGCCAGCCAAAGTCGCGCGTGATGACGCTCAGCAGTGTGTCGAACACGCTCCCGAGCGATGCGGGGTCTATGGCGCCCCACACGACAACCATCAGAATGAGACCGGCCGAGACGATGAGCTGCATGAGCGTTCCTTCGGTGAGGCATGTTAGGGGCGGTCTTCATAGTGCGCCGTGCGGGGCGTTGGCCGAGTGTGCACAGGCAAGCACAGCAGACTCAGGCCGCATAGGAGCCAACAGCAGACGAGCGCGAGTTGTTGGCACGAGCGCCAGCGCCCCGCCAAAGCGCCTGTGAGCGACGCGCGTCACCGACAGGCATTGGCGTCAATGTCTCTGACCGGCGCGTGCGTTCAGCTGGCCCCTTTTGAGGGCACGCCCCTGCTCCTCCCGGCCTATCGCTGCTGCGCAACCGTGAAGGCTGCCATGGTTAGCACCAACTGCTGTGCTTGCATCCTCAGGCTTTCCGAAGCGGCCGCGCTTTGCTCCACCAGCGCTGCGTTCTGCTGCGTGCCTTGATCCATCTGCCCGACGGCTTCGCCGACTTGGGCGACGCCCGCACCCTGTTTCGCGCTGGCAGCACTGATCTCCTCCATGATGCTGGTGGCTCGCTGAATCGAGCTCACCACATCGACCATCGTGACGCCAGCTTGGTCAACGAGCACATTCCCCTGCTCGACCCGCTCGACGCTGTCGGAGATCAAAGACTTGATCTCCTTGGCCGCCTGCGCGGAACGGCCAGCCAGGCTGCGCACGAGCTGTCTCAGATCGGCCCACTCTGAACCGTCCATGACTGGTGATCGTTGAAAACCAGCATGTTTGGCGCGGCGTTTACAGCTTCTGACAGGTTTTGCGAGCGCTCGACCTCCACGACGAACAAAGGCATCGCAGCGTTGCCGATGGTCCCCGTCGCTGGCGATTCAGGTGCAGGTGGCTTCGGCAACTTCCACTGCTGGTTCGTGCCGCCATGAAAGTTCCACATCACCAACCGGTGATTGTTCAGGTCGAAATCCAGCGCTTTCTTTGAGCCCCTGTTGATCAGGGCGTCGCCCTGCTCGGCGCGATACACCATCCATTCCTGGGTGGGATCTTCCGCGTTGAGCGGCTGTTGGGAGATCATGTCCTCCCGAGCCGTCAATGCCCTGCCGCTCTGCCGATTGACCAACCAGGCCGAGTCCTCAGTGAGCTCAAGCCGCACTACATAGTTTCGACCCCAGAGTTCGCGCTCACCAGGGCTCGTGGGCACACCGAGCACCGCGTCGGTGGTCAGCGAAACGGTGAGCGGCGCGTCGTTCACCATGACGCTTCTGGAGAACTCGAAGCCTTCGGTGCCCCGTTCCTCCTGCGCCCTGAACACCGCAGCACTCCCTGATACCTCTGGCAAGAAGGCCATCCGGTTTGCCCCGGCCGTTCGCACGTTCCAGAGGAACGTGCCCAGGAGCTGACCAGTGGCTTTGATGCGGAGGTCCAAACAGAGCTCTATCGGCAGCACGCTCACGGGCCCGGCGGTGTTCGTCAGCACAAAGCCGACTTCCGCTGCCTCACTCATGTCGACATAGTGACCGTTCACCGTGCGACCCTTGCGCTGCGGCTTGAGGAAATCGTGCCAGTCCGTAGGAGCTGACGGGCTGTGGGCGTCCCACAGCGTGTCAATTCCGAGGTAGGACACTCGCCACTGCAAGTCATGCGATGTCAGGTTCATCATCGCCACGCCGCCCGTCACGCGGCTGAATCGGTTGGCGACCTGGTTTGCGACGAACGCAAACGCTGCCACTACGCCGAACGCCCGGAACCCAAGGCGGATAAGTCGCAGGGCCTTGCCGAACTTGACGAGCGCGCCGCCGACCTGCATGCCCCCTTCCACTTCGCGAGCGACTGCACCTGCATCGCCGGCAAGATTTTCCATCGCGACCGCGACGTCTTGGGCCACCAAGCGCGCAACGGCTCGAGCGAGTGCCTTCTGCAGCAAGAGGCCCACGCTTTCGACGACGATCTCCGCCACAGCCGCCGTCCAGGCGATGTTGTCCACCACGACTTCCACATGTTGCATGAAGGTCGTCAGCGCACCTGCCGAGTTCTGCAGCATGACGGTGACCGTGCCACGTCGAGGGACCGCCTCACCAGGGCGTTCTTCGTGCACGGGGAGGTCGACCGATACGGTCGCGTAGTGGTCAACGCCATCGACTGCAATGGACGCCATGCGCGTCGGCTTGCCGTCCATGATTGCGCGACCCCAATGTCGGCCCGGCTTGGACAACTCGTGCATGAGGGTCGCGAGGCTCGCTCTCTTGCGCTGCCACTCTCGGGTGCGCCGCGGATCGTGGCGTATCTCGCGCCGCAGCCGCTTTATCTCGGGTGTCAGTCCTACCCAGTTCCCGTAGTCGATCTGCGCTTGTCCGACGGACACATTGATGCTTCCCATGGCGCTCTCCAGTTAGGCGTCGTGGCGTCCTGCGCCACGCCATCCCTAACGAACTGATGAGGGCCACCTGTCACGGATGCACCGGGTATCCCTAGATTCAACAGCCCCGGATCTTGCGAATCGCCAGCAGCTGAGAAACGACTAGTTGCCGCCCAGTCGATTCACGGCATCAGTGATGATCCCGTCGATGCCGTCCGTGATCAGCCGTCGGGCGACGTCTGCGTCATTGACCGTGTAGACGAGCGCCCGCCGGCCCTGGGCATGCAGGCGCTCGATCAGCGCCGCGTCCATCAGGCGCCAGTTCGTGATGACGGCGACGACGTCGAGCGCCTCGGCGGCGGCTTGCCAACCGTCCCAGAGCCGGTCCAGCAGCAGCGCCCGGGGCAGGGCGGGGGCCGCGATACGGGCGCCCTCCAGCGACTCGGTCTTGAACGAGCTCAGCAGCGGCGGCAAGGCACTGCCGGCCCAGAGGCGCTTGGCCTCGCGCGCGGCCACTTCGCCGGTCAGGCGCTCGACGCCGGGACAGGGCTTGATCTCGATGTTCAGCGCACAGCCGTTGGCCTGGCAGAAGGTGGCAACCTGCGCCAGGCGGGGCAGGGGCTCGGCGGCGAAGGGCGGGCTGTGCCAGGTGCCGGCGTCCAGGCGCGCCAGGTCGGCCCAGTCGAGGTCGGCCGGCGAGCCGCTGCCGCTGGTGGTGCGCGCCAGCGTGTCGTCATGCAGCAAGAAGGCTTCGCCGTCCCGGCTGAGCTTGACGTCACATTCGAAGGCTCGGTAGCCAAGACCTGCGCCGACGCGGAATGCGGCCAGGGTGTTCTCAGGGGCGAGCTTGCCCGCGCCGCGATGCGCAAGCCACAAGGGGTAGGGCCAAGTCTGCATGCCCTTGATTCTGCGCGGCAAACCCCCTGCGATACGATCCTTTCCCTCTATGAATGCCCCGCATCCCCTGATGCCGGCCGCCGCTGACGCGCCCGACACACTCCACGCCAGCGACCTGCCTCGCCTGCGCGAAATTCCCTATAACTACACATCGTTCTCGGACCGCGAGATCGTCATCCGGCTGCTCGGCTCCCGGGCCTGGGAGCTGCTGGACATGCTGCGCGGAGAGCGGCGCACCGGCAGGTCCGCGCGCATGCTGTACGAGGTGCTGGGCGACATCTGGGTGGTGCAGCGCAACCCTTATCTGCAGGACGACCTGCTGGACAACCCCAAGCGCCGCGGCCAGTTGATCGAGGCGCTGCATCACCGCCTGTCCGAGGTGGAAAAGCGCCGCGATGCGGGCGCCGATGCGCAGCGCGACGCGGCGGTGGGCGAGCTGCTGCAGGCGGCGCGCACCGCGGTGGCGGACTTCGCGACGATGTTCGAACGCGTGGCGGTGCTGCGCAAGCGCGCGTCCAAGGCGCTCGCCAGGCACACGGCCAAGGACAACATCAAGTTCGACGGTCTGTCGCGTGTGTCGCATGTGACCGACGCGACCGACTGGCGCGTCGAGTACCCCTTCGTCGTGCTGACGCCCGACACCGAGGCCGAGATGGCCGGGCTGGTGGGCGCGTGCTTCGAGCTGGGCCTGACCGTCATTCCGCGCGGCGGCGGCACCGGCTACACAGGTGGCGCGATCCCGCTGGTGTGGAACAGCGCCGTCATCAACACCGAGAAGCTCGAAGCCCTGCGCGGCGTCGAGATGCTGCAGCTGCCGGGACTTGACCGGCAGGTGCCGACCATCTTCAGCGAGGCCGGCGTCGTCACGCAGCGCGTGGCCGATCTGGCCGAGGCCAACGGCTTCGTCTTCGCCGTGGACCCGACCTCGGCCGAGGCCAGCTGCATCGGTGGCAATGTCGCGATGAATGCCGGCGGCAAGAAGGCCGTGCTGTGGGGCACCGCGCTCGACAACCTGGCCTCCTGGCGCATGGTGACGCCCGAGGCCAAGTGGCTGGAGGTGGTCCGCCTGAACCACAACCTCGGCAAGATCCACGACGTGGAGGTGGCCAGCTTCGAGCTGCGCTATTTCGACGCGTCGGGCACCAAGCTCGAGAGGACCGAGCGCCTGGACATCCCCGGCAGCGTCTTCCGCAAGGAGGGCCTGGGCAAGGACGTGACGGACAAGTTCCTCGCTGGCCTGCCAGGCATCCAGAAAGAAGGCTGCGACGGCCTCATCACCAGCGCGCGCTGGATCGTGCACAAGATGCCGGCCCATGTGCGCACGGTCTGCCTGGAGTTCTTCGGCAACCCCAAGGACTGCGTGCCCAGCATCGTCGACATCAAGGACTACATGTTCTCGATCGCCGACACCGGTGTGCTGCTGGCCGGCCTGGAGCACCTGGACGACCGCTACCTCAAGGCGGTGGGCTACGCCACCAAGAGCAAGCGTGGCGGCTTGCCGAAGATGGTGCTGGTGGGCGACATCGTCGGCGACGACGCCGATGCCGTGGCGCGCGCCACCAGCGAGGTCGTGCGCCTGGCCAATGGCCGCTCGGGCGAGGGCTTCGTCGCCGTCAGCCCGGATGCGCGCAAGAAGTTCTGGCTCGACCGCAAGCGCACTGCGGCCATCAGCAAGCACACCAACGCGTTCAAGGTGAACGAGGACGTGGTGATCCCGCTGCACCGCATGGGCGAATACACGCTGGGCATCGAGCGCATCAACATCGAGCTGTCGCTGCGCAACAAGCTTGAACTTGTGACGGCGCTGCAAGGGCTGTTCACGACCGGCAAGCTGCCGCTGGGCAAGAGCGACGACGCCGGCGACATTCCCAGCGCCGAGTTGCTGGAGGATCGCGTGCAGCAGGCGCTTGCGCTGCTGCGCGAGGTGGGTGGGCTGTGGCAGGGGTGGCTGGACGGCATCGACACCGGATTCTTCGAGGGCCTGCAGACCCACGAATTGCGCGCGTCGTGGAAGTCGCAGATCCTCAAGCCCCTGCAGCTCATCTTCAACGGCGCCGCCTTCGAGCCGCTGCTGGCCGAGTGCCGGCGCATCCACAAGGAAGTGCTGCGCGGCCGCGTCTGGGTGGCCCTGCACATGCATGCCGGCGACGGCAATGTGCACACCAACATCCCTGTCAACAGCGACAACTACGAGATGCTGCAGACGGCCCACGCCGCCGTGGCGCGCATCATGACGCTGGCGCGCTCGCTGGACGGGGTCATCTCCGGGGAGCATGGCATCGGCATCACCAAGCTGGAGTTCCTGACCGACGACGAGCTGGCCAACTTCACGGCCTACAAAAAGCGTGTCGACCCGGAAGGCCGCTTCAACAAGGGCAATTTGCTGAGAGATGCCGCGCATCCGGCCGACCTGCGCAATGCCTACACGCCGTCCTTCGGCCTGATGGGGCATGAGTCGCTGATCATGCAGCAGAGCGACATCGGGGCCATCCGCGATTCGATCAAGGACTGCCTGCGCTGCGGCAAGTGCAAGCCTGTCTGTGCCACCCATGTGCCGCGCGCCAACCTGCTCTACAGCCCGCGCAACAAGATCCTCGCGACCTCGCTGCTGATCGAGGCCTTCCTGTACGAGGAGCAGACGCGCCGCGGCGTGTCGATCAAGCACTGGCAGGAGTTCGAAGATGTGGCCGACCACTGCACGGTCTGCCACAAGTGTGAAAGCCCGTGCCCGGTCAAGATCGACTTCGGCGACGTGACGATGAACATGCGCAATCTGCTGCGCAAGATGGGCCAGAAAAGCTTCCGGCCTGGCAACGCCGCGGCCATGTTCATGCTGAACGCGACCAACCCGCAGACCATCAAGCTGGCGCGTGCGGCGATGGTGGACGTCGGCTTCAAGTTGCAGCGTTTTGCAGTGGACCTGTTCAAGCCGGCCGGCCGCAAGCAGACGAACCAGCCCCCGTCGACGCATCACCTCGGGCCTGTCAAGGAACAGGTCATCCACTTCATCAACAAGAAGCTGCCTGGCGGACTGCCCAAGAAGACGGCGCGGGCGTTGCTGGACATCGAGGACAAGGACTACGTGCCCATCATTCGCCCGCCCTCGCTGGGCAGCGAAACCGAGGCCGTGTTCTATTTCCCCGGCTGCGGCTCCGAGCGTCTGTTCAGCCAGGTGGGCCTGGCCACGCAGGCCATGCTGTGGCATGCCGGCGTGCAGACGGTGCTGCCGCCCGGCTACCTGTGCTGCGGCTATCCGCAGCGCGGCTCGGGCCAGTTCGACAAGGCCGAGAAGATGATCACCGACAACCGGGTGCTCTTCCACCGCGTCGCCAATACGCTGAACTACCTCGACATCAAGACCGTCGTGGTCAGCTGCGGTACCTGCTACGACCAGCTCCAGGGCTACAAGTTCGAGGACATCTTCCCCGGCTGTCGCATCATCGACATCCACGAGTACCTGCTGGAGAAGGGCATCACGCTGGGCTCCAAGACCAGCTACCTGTACCACGACCCCTGCCATTCGCCGATGAAGCTGCAGGAGCCGATGAAGACGGTCAAGGCGCTGGTGGGCGAGAACGTCGTCAAGAACGAGCGCTGCTGCGGCGAGAGCGGCACGCTGGGCGTGACCCGGCCCGACATCTCGACGCAGGTGCGCTTTCGCAAGGAAGAGGAACTGCGCAAGGCAGAGACGGCACTGCGTGAGGCCGGAAAGGTCGGAGCGCAGGAGAACCTGAAGATCCTGACCTCCTGCCCGAGCTGTCTGCAAGGTCTGAGCCGCTACGGCAACGACCTGCAAAACGGACTGCTGGAGGCGGACTACATCGTCGTCGAGATGGCCAACCAGATCCTCGGCCCGAACTGGATGCCCGACTACGTGGCCAAGGCCAATAACGGCGGTATCGAGCGGGTGCTGGTGTGACGTTGTCGGGCTACCTGCGCTGCGCCTTGCGGTGGCAGCGTGGGCGCCAGGGCAGCGGTTACGACAAGATGCTGTTGCTGACGGCGCCGTGGCCCCTACCGTTCGACAGCTACCTGATCCGCTATCCCGCCGGCAGCGCCGTTCCGCCCCACACAGATCCGGTGCAAGTCGGGCGTCACTACCGGCTCAACATCGTGCTGAAGAACTCACCGCGTGGCGGTGAGTTCGTTTGCGCCACACCCATCTGGCAGAGCCGGCGCATCAAACTCTTCCGTCCCGACGCCTGCGAGCACAGCGTCACGTGTGTGGAAGGCGGCAGCCGCTATGTGCTGTCTGTCGGCTGGGTCTTGAAAGGCTGAATCGAATGAACTGTCCGCTGTGCACCACCGACGGCGGCCTCGTCGTTGCCCGCATGCCGCAGTTTCGCGTCGTGCGCGTCATTGATGGCGACGAGGCGCGCCGTTTCCCCGCCTTCTACCGCCTGATCTGGAAGGACCATGTCGCCGAGTTCAGCGACCTCCCGGTCACCGATAGACACGCCAGCATGGACGCTGTCACCGAGATCGAGCGGGTTCTAAGGTCTTTGCTGGTGCCGACCAAGGTCAATATTGCAAGCTTGGGCAATGTCGTGCCGCACCTGCACTGGCACGTCATCGCCCGCTTCGACTGGGACAGCCACTTTCCGGCGCCGGTCTGGGCCGCCGCCCAGCGCGACGAGGTCGCTGGCGGCGCTGCGGCGCGGCTCGGGCTGCCGCTACAGGTGCTGGATACGGCGGTGGCCCAGGCGCTTCAGGGGCTCAACGGCTGAACAGGGCGATGCGCGAGCCGGATTGCTTTGCCTTGGCGTACCGCGCATGGCTGTCAGGAGCGTCCGGGTCAATGAAGTCGACGCTGAAGCTGTAGATCTGCGTGCCGCTGGCGGACTGCTGGCCGCAGTCCAGGCGGTTCACCGCGTTGCGCACCTGGCCCGCGACTTTGTTGGAAATCCCCTTTGCTTCGACGCCGCCGACCTCGCCGTTCTCGATGGCGAACTGCACCTGGACCTCGCCGGAGCGGGCCTCGCGCAGCCAGGTCATGCTGAGTGCGTCTTGCAGCTGGTCCTTGATGTCCTTGCAGTTGGCCTGCACGTCGTAGCGGATAGGCGCTTCGACAACGCGGCCGCTGATCTCGACGCGACCCATCTCTTCGGTTTGGGCCAGTGCGGGACCGGCGGTAAGGGTCAGCGAGATGATGCAGGCCAGGCCCGCGAACAGGCTGTTGAGGGACGGTGTGCGTTGGGCGATCGAGTAGCGATTGGACATGACGAGCTCCTTGGGGTTGGGTCCGGAAATCGACGTGAATGACGTCGACCTGTGCTCAGGCTAGGTGCCCGACTGAGCGGGCCCAAGGAGCAAGCGATGAGTTGCCGGTGGCAGGCGACGACTCGCTGAAAACTGCAGCTGAATTGCCCCCGGCACGAATCACGCGTTTGAGCGTGTGCGTGCCATTCGTCACGGGGGTTGTCATCCGTGGTTCCCCGCTCGGGTGACTTCTGTCACTGCGGCTGGTGACAAGCCCGCCTTCGTGCGACGAACACACTGCGTTCCGCTTCGGATGGCGCCTGGCCGGTGGTGTGATGTGGGAGCTGTTGGGATGACGAGCCCGACCGGCAAGCTGAAAAAAAACGGCGGCGCTTCGCGTGGAGATCCCATGGGCCGAGCCGGTCGCCGTCCGCCACGGCGAATTTTCGGAACCACCAAGATGAGTTTTGTTTTTGCGAACCAGAGAACCCTGCTCGCGTTGGCCTGCAGCCTCGCCGCGGCGGGCGCAGCCCAGGCCGGCGTTTCCAGCGCCCAAGTCGATCAGGGCCTCGCCAGCATCGTGCAGCGCGCAGCACCCGTCACCGACCGATTGATCATCGGCTACCGCGACGCGGCCGAGGCCGATGCCACCGATGCCCGCGTGCTGCGCGCCCGCAGCGTCGCTGCGCACACCATGTCGGCTCGCGAGGCCGCACTGAACGCGGTGCTTGCACTGCGCGGTGCCAGGGCCGGCCTGATGCGCCAGATGGGCACTGGCGCCCACGTGTTCAAGCTCGACAAGGCGCTGTCGCACAGCGACCTGCAACGCGTCGCGGCGGAACTGCAGGCCGCCGACCCCAACATCGCCTACGCGGAGCCCGACCGCAAGATGTACCCGCTGCTGACGCCCAACGACACGAGCTACAACTCGCAGTGGGATCTGTACGAGAACACCGGCGGCATCCGCGCACCGGCCGCGTGGGACCTGGCGACCGGCTCCGGCGTTGTCGTCGCGGTCCTTGACACCGGCATTCGCCCGCATGCCGATCTGTCAGGCCAACTGGTCGCAGGCTACGACATGATCAAGGACACCGCCGTCTCCAACGACGGCAACGCCCGCGACAGCGACCCGAGCGACCCTGGCGACTGGACCAACGCCAACCAATGCCAGGCGGGCGATCCGGCCAGCAACTCCAGCTGGCACGGCACGCACGTCGCCGGCACCATCGCCGCGCGCACCAACAACGGCGCCGGCATCGCAGGCATCGCGTTCAACGCCAAGCTGCAGACCGTGCGCGTGCTGGGGACCTGTGGCGGCTACACGTCCGACATTGCCGACGGCATGATCTGGGCCTCCGGCGGCACCGTCAGCGGCCTGCCCGCCAACGCCACGCCAGCCAAGGTGCTGAACCTGTCACTCGGCGGCGGCGGCAGCTGCGACACGACGTCGCAGAACGCGATCAACAGCGCCCGCTCGCGCGGCAGCGTCGTCGTCGTGGCCGCCGGCAACGAGAACCAGAACGCCAGCAACTCCAACCCGGCCAACTGCTCCGGCGTCATCGCCGTGGCGGCGACGGACCGTAACGGCGCGCGGGCCTACTACTCCAACTACGGCAACGTCGTCGCGCTGGCCGCACCTGGCGGCGACGTGCGCTCGTCGGCCAGCAACGGCATCCTGAGCACGCTCAACGCCGGCACCAAGGCGCCTGGGGCGGACAGCTACGCCTATTACCAGGGCACGTCCATGGCTGCGCCGCACGTGGCCGGCGTCGCCGCGCTGATGCTGAGCGCCAAGCCCAGCGCAACGCCGGACCAGATCAAGGCGGCCCTGCAGAGCAGCGCGCGCGCCTTCCCGGGCAGCTGCTCGGGCTGCGGCACGGGCATCCTGAACGCGCAGGCGGCGGTCCAGGCCATCACCGGCACCCAGTTGCCAACGGTCAACGAGACCGAGTCCAACGGCACGATCGGTACGGCCAACACCGTGTCGGCACCGGCCAACGTGGCGGGCAGCATCGGCTCCAGCAGCGACACCGACTACTTCAAGGTGACACTGCCGGCCGGCAAGACGCTGAGCGCAACGCTGAGCATGGGCAGCACGCCGGACTTTGACCTCTATGTGAAGAACAGCGCGGGCACCACGCTGGCCAAGAGCGAGAGGGCGGCCGGCCTGACAGACAGCACCTCGTATGCGAATGGCGGCTCCGGCGCCATCACGCTGTACGTGCAGGTGTTGCGCTACAGCGGTACGGGCGCGTATACGCTGAAGCTGGAATGGTGAGCGGCAAGCCAGGTCGCTGAATGAAGAACGGGGCCTGCGGGCCCCGTTTGCCTTCAGTGCGCCGAGCGGTTCACCAGACAGTCAATGGATCCGTCGCCACCATCGCACTACCCGGCTTGCAGCTGAACGCCTGCGCGAAATACGGCGTGTTGCTCATCGGTGTCAGCACGCGGTACTTCGCCGGCGAATGGCTGTCGGTGCGCAGCTGGTTGATCAGGAACTCGGTGCGCACCTTGGTGCGCCAGACCAGCGCATTGCTGATGAAGAAGCGCTGTGCCGGCGTGTAGCCGTCGATCTTCCTGTCGGCCGCCCCACTGCGCTTGAGCGCGCGCTGCAGGCCCTCGTAGGCGATGGGCAGGCCCGAGATGTCCGAGATGTTCTCGCCCAGCGTCAGTCGGCCATTGATGGTGTAGCCCGGCAGCGGCGAGATGGCCGCATAGCGCTCGGCCACCTTGTCCGCGCGGGCCTTGTAGCCGGCTGCGTCGGCTGGCGTCCACCAGTCGGTGAGCGAGCCGCCGGCGTCGAAGCTGCGGCCGCTGTCGTCGAAATGGTGGGTGATCTCATGGCCGATGACCATGCCGATGCCGCCGTAGTTCGTCGCGTCGTCGGCCGTCGCGGAGAAGAAGGGCGGCTGCAGGATGCCGGCGGGGAAGATGATCTGGTTCAAGCCGCCCGCAAAGGCATTGACGATGTGCGGGCTGATGCGCCAGCGGCCGCGGTCCACGGGCGCGTCCAGATCCTTCATCTGGCGCTCGCTGTGCCACAGCGCCACCTTGAGCCAGTTGCCGGCGTAGTCGGTGCTGTTGAGCTGCAGGCCCTCGTACTGCGGCCACTTCTCGGGCGCGCCGATCACGGGCTGCATGGCCGCAAGCTTCTCCAGGGCCTTGGCCTTGGTCGGTGGTGTCATCCATTCCAGCTTCTCGATGCGCTCCTTCATGGCGGCACGGATGTCCTCCACGAGGAGCACAGAGCGCCGCTGCGCCTCGGGCGAGAAGGCCCGCGCGACGAAGAGTTCGCCCAGCGCCAGCGCCACCGGCTCGGTGCCGGTGCGGCCGCCGATCTGCAGGATGACGCTCTCGTTGCGTGGCGGCGGCGCCTGCAGGCCGGTGATGGCCTTGCCGCGGTACTCGAACGAGGCCATCGCATACGCCCTGGGCAGGCGCGGCGCCGTGGTGTCCAGCACGCGCAGGGCCAGATAGCTGCGCCAGACCTCCAGCGGCGTCTCGGCCGCCAGCTTGGCCACGCGCGTGGCGAACTCGGGCTGGCCGACGATGAGGCGCTGCGGCATCTTGGCGCCCGCCGTCAGCACGGCCAGATAGGCCTGCCAGTCCAGCCCCGGCGCCGCGGTGCTGAGCTCTGCCGGGCTCATCGGGTTGTAGTTGGCGTTGGGGTCGCGCAATCGGGCGCGTTCCCGGCTGGCCTCGGCAAGCTGGGTCTCGAAGGCCATCAGCGCGTCCAGCTCGGCCTCGCCGGCCGCGCGTCCGGAGGCGCTCAGCACTGCCTTGGCGAATGTCCGGTACGCGGCGCTGACGCTGCGGGTGCGCTCGTCGCCGCGGAAGTAGTCGTCGCGGTCCGGCAGGCCCAGCCCCGACTGGCCCAGGCCCAGCACATGGCGGCGCGTGTCCTTGCGGTCGGGCTGCACGCTGTAGGCCAGCGGCGCGCTGACGCCGCCGCGCGCCAGCAGGGCCAGCAGCGTGGGCAGGTCCTCGCGGCGCTGCAGGCCGTCGATGCGATTGAGCAGCGGCGTGATCGACGACAGCCCGCGCGCCTCGATGGCGGCCTCGTCCATGCCGCTGGAAAAGTAGGCGGCCATGAGCTTGAGCCCCGGCGTCGTCTGCAGCGCCGGCTTGTCGGCCAGTTCCTTGAGCGCCTTCTCCAGCAGTGCATCGTTGGCCTGGCGCAGCTGCTCGAAGCTGCCGATGCGGGCGCGACTGGCGGGCAGTTCTGTCGCGGCCTCCCAGTTGCCGTTGACGAAGGCGTAGAAGTCGTCGCAGGGTTGCACGTCCTTGGACAGGCCGTTCAGGTCGAGGGCTTGTACGGTGGCGGCCAGGCCGAGCAGGGTGGCTGCTGCGGCCAGTCGGTGGCGGTTGAAACGGGTCATGGCTGGGTTGGGTGAGCCGTGGAAAGGCATGATTAGAGCGCCCGGTAGCGCCTTGGGCTGGAAGACACGGGAAGCGAAGGCCGCGTTTTCTTCAGCCTCTTCGCATCGTCACCCCTGGAAGCGCGAGCAGATTGCGGCCATCTGAGACACTGGCGGCATGCCTCGCCCCACCGAACTCACCGTTCACCAGCATTCGCGCGTGCTGGAGATCGCTTTCGACGATGGGGCGCGTTTCCGCATCCCCTTCGAGCTGATGCGTGTCTACAGCCCGTCGGCCGAAGTCATGGGCCACGGACCGGGGCAGGAAACGCTGCAGACCGGCAAGCGCGAGGTCGTCGTTGCCGGCATTGAGCCGGTCGGCCATTACGCCGTGCGGCCGACCTTCTCCGACGGCCACGCCAGCGGTCTGTTCACCTGGGACTATCTGTACAAGCTCGGCAGCCAGCAGGATCAGCTCTGGCGCGACTATGAAGCGCGTTTGATAGCGGCCGGCAGGGGGCGCGATGATGCGATGCCCGGCAAGGCGGCTGGCTCCTGCCATTCGCATTGAACTCACCATGACCCAGACCCACTTCGGTTTCAGCACTGTCGACGAGAACGAGAAGGCGACGAAGGTCCGCGGCGTTTTCGACTCCGTCGCCTCCAAGTACGACCTCATGAACGACGTGATGTCGGCCGGCCTGCACCGGGCCTGGAAGGCCTATGCCGTGCAGGTTGCCAATCTGAAGGCCGGCGAGCGCGCGCTGGACATTGCCGGCGGCACGGGCGATCTGTCGCGCGCCTTCGCCCGCAAGGTCGGCGAGACCGGCCTGGTCGTGCACACCGACATCAACGAAGCCATGCTGCGTCAAGGGCGCGACCGGCTGCTGGATGAAGGCCTGATCCTGCCCACCAGCCTGGCCGATGCCGAGAAGCTGCCCTTCAGGAGCGAGAGCTTCGACCTGGTCAGCGTGGCCTTCGGCCTGCGCAACATGACCCGCAAGGACCTGGCCCTGGCCGAGATGTGCCGGGTGCTCAAGCCGGGCGGCCGCCTGCTGGTGCTGGAGTTCTCGCGCATCGCTGAGCCGCTGCGCAAGCCCTATGACTGGTACTCCTTCAACATCCTGCCCAAGCTGGGCTCGCTGTTCGCGGGCGATGCCGAGAGCTACCGCTATCTGGCCGAGTCGATCCGAATGCACCCCGATCAGGCCACGCTCAAGGCCATGATGAAGACGGCCGGTTTCGGCCACGTGGACGTGCACAACCTCAGCGCTGGCATCGTCGCCCTGCACGCCGGCATCAAGTGCTGAGCCCCAGCGGGACCGCGCCGTGACGGCGCCATCCTCCGCCGCCTGAACCTCTCCCCCCAAGAACGTGGGGGTCTGGGGAACTTCCGGCTTGATTTCGCTCTAACGCAGGCGGCTCACGAACCCAGTAATGGGGGCGTGGCGCCCACAGAAGCGACATATCGCACCACTACACTCATTCGTTCCCTGGGCGGGGAGCACCTCCTCCACATAACAAGGACCTCATCAGATGGCAAAGCGACTCATCAATCACCGGGCCTCCCTGTTGCTGGCCGTCGTCGCAGCCGCGGCGCTGCTGACGGCTTGCGGTGGCGAAAAGAGTGACAAGGCTTCCCAGACGGCGGCCAAGGTCAACAAGGAAGAGATCACCGTCCACCAGATCAACTTCGTGCTGCAGCGCCAGCCAGGACTCAAGCCCGAGCAGGCCGAGGCCGCCGGCCGCCAGGTGCTGGAACGCCTGGTCGACCAGGAACTCGCGGTGCAGAAGGCGCAAGAGCAAAAGCTCGACCGCGACCCGCGCGTCGTGCAGCAGATCGAGGCCGCCAAGCGCGAGATCATCGCCCGCGCCTATGCCGAGCGTGTCGGCGAGGCGGTCTCCAAGCCCACCACGGACGAGATCGCCAAGTACTACAACGACAAGCCGGCCCTCTTCAAGGATCGCCGCATCTACAGCCTGCAAGAAGTGCAGATCGAGGCCAAGCCCGAGCAGTTCGAGACCATCCGCGCCAAGCTCGCCGAGGCCAAGAACCTCAACGAATTCGCCGAGTACCTGAAGTCCGCCGAGCTGCGCTTCAACGGCAACCAGGCCGTGCGTGCCGCCGAGCAGCTACCGCTGGCCAGCCTGGACGCCATCTCCAAGATGAAGGATGGCGACTCGATGATCAACCAGACCCCCAACGGGTTGACGGTGCTCTTCCTCGTCGGCTCGCGCAGCCAGCCCGTTGATGAGGTGCGCGCCCGCCCGGCCATCGAAGCCTTCCTGCTGAACCAGCGCAAGGCCGAAGCCGTGCAGAAAGACATCAAGGCGCTGCGCGACAGTTCCAAGATCGAGTACGTCGGCAAGTTCGCCGAGGCCGCTTCGGCCCCAGCTGCGACCACCCCGGCGCCGCTGGTGCCGGCCGCTTCCGACACACCGACGCCGGTGGCGCCGGCAGCCAGTGGCCTGGATCCTGCTTCCATCTCCAAGGGCATGGGCCTGAAATGATGCGTATCAAACCACTGCTTCTCGCCACCGTTCTCGGCCTGGCCGCCCTCGGCGCACAGGCTCAAACCGCGGCCGCCAGGCCGGCGGCGCCGGCGGCGGCTGTCTCGCCCGAATACCGCCTGGGCTCGGGTGACGTCATCCGCATCATGGTCTACCAAAACCCGGACCTGACGCTGGAGACACGCGTCTCCGAGACCGGCGTCATCAGCTTCCCGCTGCTGGGCAATGTGCGCATCGGCGGCCTGGGCGTCACGGCGGCCGAGAAGCTCATCGCCGACGGCCTGAAGAACGGCAACTTCGTCAAGTCGCCCCAGGTCACGCTGACGCTGCTGCAGGTCAAGGGCAACCAGGCCAGCGTGCTCGGCCAGGTCAACCGACCAGGCCGTTATCCCATCGAGACGGCCGACATGCGCCTGACCGACCTGCTGGCCAACGCCGGCGGCGTGGCTACCACCGGTGGCGACATGCTCGTGCTCAGCGGCATGCGCAACGGCAAGCCCTTCCGCACCGAGATCGACCTGCCCAACGTCTTCAGCGCCGACCAGAACCGCGCCAACGACGTGCTGATCCAGAACGGCGACGTGCTCTGGGTCGACCGCGCACCGCTGGTGTACATCTATGGCGAAGTGCAGCGGCCGGGTCCGTTCCGGCTGGAACGCGGCATGACGCTGATGCAGGCCCTGGCCGCCGGTGGCGGCCTGAACCAGCGTGGTACCGAGCGTGGCATTCGCGTGCACCGAAAGGCGGCCGATGGCCGCGTCCAGGTGGTGCAGCCGACCATGGACGAGAGTCTCAGGGACGGTGACGTCGTCTACGTCAAAGAGAGCCTGTTCTGACTTTGTTGGGGAGCTGAGATGAACTTCGTCCAATTTCTGGCCATCGTGCGTGCGCGCTACAAGGTGGCGCTCGGCGTGTTTGCGGGCGTCGTCTTGCTGGCGTTGGCGCTGAGCCTGTTGCTGCCCAAGAGCTATACGGCGTCGGCCTCTGTGGTGGTCGATTCGAGCAAGCCCGATCCGCTGGCGGCGGTCCTTTATGCCGGGGGCATCAACCCCGCGATGGTGGCCACGCAGATCGACGTGATCCAGAGCGACCGTGTCGCCTTCAAGGTCGTCCGCAACCTGCGCCTGACCGAGAACCCGCAGATCCGCGAGCAATGGCAGAGCGCGACCGACGGTGAGGGCTCCATCGAACAGTGGCTCAGCACGGTTTTCCAAAAGAGCCTGGACGTGCGCCCGTCTCGCGAGTCCAACGTCATCACGGTCGCTTACAAGGCTCCCGACCCCAAATTCGCGTCGGCGCTTGCCAATGCTTTTGTGCAGGCGTATCTCGAGACCAACGTCGAGATGCGCGTCGAGCCGGCCCGGCTGTACTCGTCGTTTTTCGAGCAGCGCAGCAAAGAGGCTCGGGACGCGCTCGAAAAGGCGCAGAGCCGCGTGTCCGAGTTTCAGAAGGAAAAGGGCATCATCGCGACGGACGAACGGCTGGACGTCGAGAACGCCCGCCTGAGTGAGCTGTCCTCGCAGTATGTCGGTCTGCAATCGCTCGCGTCCGATTCGGGCAGCCGGCAAACCGCAGCCCGTGGCGCGGGTGCCGATCGCATGCAGGAGGTGCTCAACAACCCGCTGATCGCCGGGCTCAAGGCCGACCAGGCGCGGCTGGAAGCCAGGCTTCAGGAGCTGTCGGCCCGCCTGGGCGACAAGAACCCGCAAGTCATTGAAACGCGGGCCAATGTGGCCGAGTTGAAATCCCGCATCGACAGCGAGACCAAGAAGGTCAGCAGCTCGCTGGGCATCGCCAACACCATCAACCAGCAGCGCGCCGGTGAGATCAAGGCGAACCTCGAAGCGCAGCGCAACAAGGTCCTGCAGATGAAGGCCGTACGGGATGAAGGCGCCGTGCTCGTCCGCGACGTCGAGAACGCACAGCGCACCTATGACCAGATCATGCAACGCTTGAACCAAGCTACGTTGGAAAGCCTGGCGACGCAAAGCAACGTCTCGGTGCTGTCGCAGGCCGTGGCGCCGGTCGAGCCCACTTCGCCCAGGCTCGTGCTCAACATGATCGTGGCGCTTTTCCTCGGCACGCTGCTGGCCGTGGCCATCGTCGTGGCGATGGAGATGCTGGACCGCCGTGTCCGTAGCGCCGAGGACGTGGCCCAGGCTGTGGCGCTGCCGATCATCGGTGTACTGCCATCGCCCAACGCGCGGCGCCTTTTCCGCAAGGCCGCCAAGGCCAATCTGATGCAGCAGCGCCTGCTCGGGCGCATGTCCGACGCCGGCAAGACGGCCTGAGTCCCAATGAACGCAGCAACCTCTGGAGCTACCGTGAACGCCCCTGCCGACGTGCATGCCCGTTCGATTGGCGATCTCATCCGCGACGCGCGCAACCTCAGCGCCGCCGAGGTCGAGAAGGTGCTGAGCTATCAGCGCGAGCACGGCGTGCGCTTCGGCGAAGCCGCAGTCACTCTGGGCCTGGCCAGCCCTGACGACGTGCTCAGTGCACTCGCGCAGCAGTTCCATTACCCGCTGGCCAACGCCGAGCGTCGCGATGCCAGCCCTGAACTGGTCGCGCTGACTCAACCCTTCTCGGTTCAGGCGGAGGCGATCCGCGCCGTGCGCAGCCAGGTCGTGATGCGCTGGAACCGCCCCGACGCGCCGCGCCAGGCGCTCGCCCTGATCAGCCCTGACTCCGGCGATGGCAAGACGTTCTTCGCTGCCAACCTCGCGGTATCGCTGGCCCAGCTTGGCGGGCGCACGCTGATCGTCGACGCTGACCTGCGCGGCCCGCGCCAGCACGAAGTCTTCAAGGTCAGCAATGCTGCCGGCCTGTCATCGCTGTTGTCGGGCCGGGCCGAGACCCAGGTCATCCAGGCGGTCGATGGTGTGGCCGGCCTCTTCGTGCTGCCTTGCGGCCCCATTCCACCCAATCCTCTGGAACTGCTGGAGCGTCCTGCCTTTGGCTTGCTGGTGCGTGAACTGGCTGCGAAGTTCGACCATGTCGTCATCGATACCGCTGCCGCCTCGCTGGGTTCGGATGGCTGCGTCGTCGCGGCGAAGTGTGGCTCTGCCCTGGTGCTGACGCGCAAGCACGAGAACAAGGTCGCCGCACTTCAAGACTTGGTCGCCAGCCTGGCCGGCAGTTCGGTCCAGTTGCTGGGCGCGGTCGTCAACGAATTCTGATGAAGCCCGCCTGCTGCCTATGGCTTGGCGGTCGAGGTGGGTTGCCCAATGAGTGCGAACGCAATGTCTGCAGTGCCTTCTGAACGCCAGGGCCTCCTGCCAGCCGGGGTCGATGTCCCCGCGCTCGTGCTGGTCGTGCTGGGCCTGCTCGTGGCCTATGTCCCTGCCTACGTCGAACTCAGCCGAACGATCTGGCGCACCGATGAGCAAGGCCACGGCCCGATCATCTTCATCGTCAGTCTCTGGCTGCTCTACAACCTGCGCCACACGGTGGCGGCTTTGCCGTCGCGCCCCGCCACGGTCGGTGCCGTCCTCGTTCTGCTGTTCGGCAGCCTGCTCTACGTGGCCGGGCGTTCCCAGGACATCTGGATCTTCGCCATCGGCTCGCAGATCTGGATGCTGGCCGGCCTGGCCCTGTTGTTCAAGGGCTGGAGGGGTCTGCGGGTGATCTGGTTCCCGCTGTTCTTTCTGCTCTTCATGGTGCCGCTGCCCGAGGCGCTGGTCGCATCTGTGACCGCACCGCTGAAGACCGCCGTGTCCTATGTGGCCAGCAACCTTCTGCATGCAATGGGCTTGCCGGTCGGTCGCTCGGGCGTCATGCTGACGGTCGGCCAGTACCAGCTGCTGGTCGCAGACGCCTGTGCAGGGCTCAACTCCATGTTCACGCTCGAGGCCCTGGGCATGCTCTACATGAACTTGATGCGCTACACATCGGCGGCCCGCAATATCACGCTCGCCGTGCTGCTCGTGCCCATCGCGTTCTGCGCCAACATCGGGCGAGTCATGATCCTGGTGCTGGTGACGTATTTCTTCGGCGACGCGGCCGGCCAGGGCTTTGTTCACGGCTTCGCCGGCATGGTGCTGTTCATCCTCGCGCTGCTGTTGATGCTGCTGGTCGACAAGGGCCTCAACCTTTTCTTCAAGCCCGAGCGTGGCATCTCGCAGGAGAAGCCAGCATGAGCGCACTCATCACGCCCGTGCGCCTGCGCGCGCTGCTCGCCGCGCTGTTGCTGGTGTCGGCTTCTGGCCTCGCACATGTGGCCACGCCCACCATCCATCTGGCCGACCGGCATGCCAAGGTCGACCTGGAAACTGTCTTTCCCAAGGCCTTCGGCGACTGGCGGCTCGACAGCAATCTGCCGGTCGCCATCGTTTCGCCCGATGTCGAGGCGCTGCTCAAGACGCTGTATGCGCAGACGGTGACCCGCACCTACGTCAGCCCGGCTGGTGAGCGAATCATGCTGTCGGTGGCCTATGGCGGTGACCAGTCCGACGCGACCCGCGCCCACCGCCCCGATGTCTGCTACCCATCGCAGGGCTTCGACATCCTGGCCAACGTCAATGCCAGCATCGACCTCGGCGGTGTCCAGATGCCCGTGAGGCACATGTCCGCCAAGATGGCGCAGCGCTATGAGCCGGTGACGTTCTGGTTCGTCGTCGGCGAGCACATCGCCGTGACCGGGCAACAGCAGAAGCTTGCGCAATTGCGCTACGGCATGCGCGGCATCATTCCCGATGGCATGTTGGTGCGGGTCTCCAGCATCGACCCCGACGCGGATGCCGCCTACAGGCTGCAGGCCCGTTTCATCGCCGACATGCGCAGCGCCATGCCCCAGCCCGCGCGGCTGCGGGTCTTTGGCGGCGCATTGGCCAGTTAACTACGTTCAGACCACTTATGAGCAGTACAAAGAAGATCGCGCTGATCACCGGCGTGACCGGCCAGGATGGCGCCTACCTCACCGAGCTGTTGTTGTCCAAGGGCTATGAAGTACATGGCATCAAGCGCCGTGCGTCGTCCTTCAACACCGATCGCATCGATCATCTCTACCAGGATCCGCATGTCGACAACCAGCGGTTCAAGCTCCACTACGGTGACCTGACCGACAGCACCAACCTGATCCGCATCGTCCAGGAAGTGCAACCCGACGAGGTCTACAACCTCGGCGCGATGAGCCACGTCGCTGTCAGTTTCGAGAGCCCCGAGTACACCGCCGACGCGGACGGCATGGGCACGCTGCGCCTGCTTGAAGCCATCCGCATCCTCGGACTTGAAAAGAAGACGCGCTTTTATCAGGCCTCCACCTCCGAGCTCTACGGCCTGGTGCAGGAGATCCCGCAGAAGGAGACCACGCCCTTCTACCCGCGCAGCCCCTACGCGGTCGCCAAGATGTACGCCTACTGGATCACGGTCAACTACCGTGAGGCCTACGGCATGTACGCCTGCAACGGCATCCTCTTCAACCACGAGAGCCCGCGCCGTGGCGAGACCTTCGTCACCCGCAAGATCACCCGCGCCATCGCCCGCATTGCGCTGGGCCTGCAGGACTGTCTCTACCTGGGCAACATGAGCGCGCTGCGCGACTGGGGTCATGCCAAGGACTACGTCGAGATGCAGTGGCTGATGCTGCAGCAGGATCAGGCCGACGACTTCGTCATTGCCACCGGCGTTCAGTACAGCGTGCGCCAGTTCGTCGAATTCGCTGCCGGCGAACTCGGCATCACGCTCGCGTTCGAAGGCGAAGGCGACAAGGAAGTCGGCCGCGTCACCCGGGTGGTCGGCGACAAGGCCAAGTGCAAGGTCGGTGACGTCATCGTCAAGGTCGACCCGCGCTACTACCGCCCCACCGAGGTCGAGACCCTGCTGGGCGACCCGACCAAGGCCAAGGAAAAGCTCGGCTGGGTGCCCAAGACCACGCTGCGCGAACTGGTCGCAGAGATGGTCCAGGCCGACTACACCGCGGCGCGCCGTGACAGCCTCGTCAAGATGGCCGGCTTCCAGGCCTACGACCACCATGAGTGATCTGCCTTCTCGACCGCTGGCGCCTGGCTGCCGCCCCCCATGCCGGTCGCGGGCAGACGGTCTTGTTGTAGGTGGTAAATGTCAAGCTTGAGTCGTACGGATCGCATCTTCGTGGCCGGCCATCGGGGCATGGTCGGTTCGGCGCTGCTGCGCCGCTTGCGGGCCGGGGGCTACACGAATGTGCTGACTGCCACCCGGCAGGAACTCGACCTGCTCGACCAGCGTGCCGTTCATGAATGGTTGCAGGCCAGCAAGCCCGACTACCTGTTCCTGGCCGCGGCCAAAGTCGGCGGCATCCAGGCCAACAACGTCTACCGCGCCGAGTTCCTCTATCAGAACCTGATGATCGAGGCCAACCTCATCCATGGCGCCCATCTGGCCGGCGTGCAGCGGCTGATGTTCCTCGGCTCGTCGTGCATCTATCCCAAGCTGGCCCCCCAGCCGCTGCGCGAAGACAGCCTGCTGACCGGCCCACTGGAGCCCACCAACGAGCCCTATGCCATTGCCAAGATCGCCGGCATCAAGCTCTGCGAGAGCTACAACCGACAGTACGGCCGGCAGTACGTCAGCGCGATGCCGACCAATCTCTACGGCCCCAACGACAACTACGACCTGAACAACAGCCATGTGCTGCCGGCGCTGATCCGCAAGGCCCATGAGGCCAAGCTGCGCGGCGACACGGAGCTGGTCGTCTGGGGCACCGGCACGCCGCTGCGCGAGTTCCTCTACGTCGACGACCTGGCCGACGCCTGCGTCCACCTGATGGAGACCGGCGCCGACGACGTGCTGACCAACATCGGCTTCGGCAGCGACGTCAGCATCCGCGAACTCGCCGGGCTGGTGTGCGAGGTCGTCGGCTTCGGCGGTGAGCTGGTGTTCGACACCAGCAAGCCCGACGGCACGCCGCGCAAGCTGATGGATGTGAGCCTGTTGGCCAGCCGGGGCTGGCGCGCGCGCACCGGCTTGCGCGAGGGCATCGCACTGGCCTATGCAGACTTCCTGAGCCGATGAACGAGCTGACGCAGTACGCCTTCCTCGCGCTGCCCTGGGTGCTGGCGGTCGCCATTCCGTTGGCCATCGTCACCTGGGTGGTGGTCGGGGCGCGGGCTGCGTCTGCGTGGGCGCTGATCTATCTGGTGTTCCTGTTCAGCTTCCCCAACGCCTCCTGGGGGCTGCTCGAGCCGGTGGCTGGCGCCAATTTCTACACCCGCGGCACCGGCACCTTCTTCTTCTCGGCCATCAACCTGCTGTTGTTCGGCCTGGCCTTCCAGTGCTTCGTGATCCGCCGCTTCAGCGCTGCCCCGGTCGCGGCGCACAACCTCAAGGTGCCGGTGGTCATCTTCGGCCTGCTGTTGCTCGGCAACCTCGTCGTGGGGCTGGCACTGCCCAAGGTCTACTGGTTCCAGCTCCTGTCGCCCTCGGGCCTGCTGAACGTCTTCAACCTGATGCTGGCGTTCTATGTGCTGACCACCTGCTTCGGCGAGCAGAAGTCGCTCGACCGGCTGATCAACGTGCTGCTCGTCATGGTCGTGGCCCGCGGCCTGTGGGGCCTGGCGCGCTTCGTCGCCCTTGGCGGGGACCCGGCCAACTTCTACGCCAACTTCCAGCGCATCGACGTGCGCCTGACCTTCTTCGACATCAACGACTCGCTGCTCGCCACGATGGGGCTGTTCCTGGCCGCCTGGCGGCTGCTCACCGGGCAGGCCAAGTCCTTCGGCCAGCGCTGGATGTACATCGGCATCGTGCTGCTCGAGCTGTTCATCATCGTCTTCTCCTACCGGCGCACCGCCTGGGGCGGCCTGGCGCTGGCCCTGCTGCTGCTGGCCTTCAGCGTCAGCCGTGTGCAGCGCACGTGGCTGTTGCTCAGCTATGTGGTGGCTGGCCTGCCCTTGCTCGTCTACAAGCTGGTGCAACGTGGTGGCAGCTCGCACTACGGCGGCGACTGGCTGCAGAAGATGCTGCCCGACGTCTTTGGCGGGGGCACCGGCTTCAGCTTCACGACGGGCCGCTTCGCCGAGCTGTATGCGGCCTTGCTGTCCATGCGCGAGAGCCCGATCTGGGGCCTGGGCGCCTGGGGCAGCTACAGCGGCTTCCGCTTTTCCGACCTCAACTGGCACCGCGGCGACTTCAGCTGGATGCACAGCGGTGTGCTCCACATCGCGCTGAAGACCGGCCTGATCGGCGTGGTCGCCTCGTTGCTCGTCATCGTGGGCGTGTTCCGCTTCGTCAAACGGCACAGCGCGCGGCTGGCCCCGCGCGAGCGCGGCATCCTGCTGGCGGGTGCGGCCGGGCTGCTCTTCATGCTGCCCACCTGGCTGGTGGGCACGCCGGTCATCGAGTTCCGAACCATGCAGTTGCTGGCGCTGGCCCTGGCGCTGCCCTACCTCGCTGTGACGGTGGCTGACAGACGTGGCTAGGTCCGTGGGGTTGATGCGCGGCGCAGCCTTCAATCTGCTGGGCGCCGCGGTACCGGCATTGCTCGCCGTCCTGACCGTGCCTCTGGTGGTGGGCTACCTCGGCCAGGAGGACTACGGCCTGCTGATGCTCGTCACGTCCATCATGGGCTACTTCGCCATGATCGACATCAACGTCACCGCGGCGTCCACCAAGTTCGTTGCCCAGCACCATGCCCAGGGCGCCCAGCGGCAGATGCACCAGACGGTCGCCTTCGGCCTGCTGATCTATGTCGGCATCGGCCTCGTCGGTGCCGCCGCGCTCTGGACGTTTGCGACCCCGCTGGCCACCGAGGTCTTCAAGATCAGCCCCGCACGCCAGCTTGATGCCGTGCGCGCGCTGCAATGGGCGGCGCTGGGCTTTCTGGTCGGCCAGATCCAGGTCTATCTGCAGAGCCTGCCCGGCGCGCTGGCGCGTTACGACCTGGCGGGCAGCGTCGAAGCCGGCTTTGGCACCTTGCTGCCGCTGCTCACCGTGGGCCTGCTGATGCTCGGCGGTGGTCTGGTGGAGCTGATCTGGCTGCGCATCGCGCTGGGCTGCGTCCAGGCCCTGGGCGTGCTGAGCTGGCTGGTGGGCCGCATGAAGCTGCGCTGGGCGCGGCCCGATGCCGCCACCCGGCGCGGCATGCTGTCCTTCAGCGCCTTCGCCTTCCTGAGCCGCTTTGCCGCCCTGAGCTATTCGCATGGCGACAAGCTGATCATCGGCGCCGTCGTCGGTGCCGGGCCGCTGACCCTGTTCGCCGTGCCGGCCATGCTGGTCAACCGCGTCATGGCGCTGCTGTTCCGCCTGGCGGCGGTGCTGTTCCCGCATGCCGCCCAACTCGCCGCGCAGGACCGCATGGCCGAGCTGCAGGCTGCCTACTTCAGCGCTGCGCGCTATCTGTGCTTTCTCAACGGTGCCACCGCTCTGCTGCTGGCCGTGCTGGCGCCGGCCATCCTGACGGTCTGGATGGGCCCCGGCTTTGCCGCCAGTGGCGCCACCATCCTCGCGCTGATGGCGCTGGCACAGTGGTCCGATTCGCTCACCCATGTGCCCTCGCTCGTCAACGACGGCCTGGGCCACCCGCGCGTCACCGGCCTGTTCGCGCTGGCGCGTGCGCTGCTGGGCCTGGGCCTGATCGCCGTGGGCGTCGCCCAGGCCGGCATCGCGGGCGCCGCCTGGGCCCACCTGGCGGCCTCGCTGCTGATGGGCGCGGCCTTTGTGGCGTTCGTACACGGCCGCTCGCTGCCGTTCCCGCTGCGGCGCTGGCTGACCGAGGCCACGCTGCGGCCGGCCCTGGCCCTGCTGCCCGGTGCGGCCCTGGGC
>NZ_JBQVNP010000037.1:0-38472 GCF_052436255.1 Roseateles sp.
CAGCTCCGACGTCCGCGCCGCTGAGCTTGCGCCCTGGATGCAGCACTACAACTTCCATCGCCCTCACTCCGCCACCGGCCACAAACCTCCCGCCTCACGGCTGGGGTTTGAGGTGAACAACGTCCTGAGAAACTACACCTAACCCACATTTTTGCCGGGCTCGTCGGCTGCAGCTGAGGCCAGGCCGCTGAAGCGGTGTTTTTCAGCGCGTCCGGCTGCGCCGCTCGTTTTATCTTCGCCGCCATGACAGCCCGCTACCGCCGCCCCTTGCCACTGCCGAGCTTCGGCCCGCGCCGCATGACCTGCCTGCAGGGCTCGGTTCGGGTGGTCATTTCAGAAACATTCGCCAGCGAGGAGCGGCCGGTACAGGTCGACCTGCCTTCGCTGGAGCGCTTCTCGGCGCTGATGGCCGCCCAGGGCTGGCCGGCGCATGTCTCCCGCATGGCCTATGACCGCATCTACGCCGGCGAGCGCTTCGGCTTTGCCAAGCGGGTAGGGCGTGGCGGGCTGCCGGTGCTGGCTCGACAGCTGATCCAGTGCTGGCGCGCCAACCGCAGTCAACCCGAGGCTCAATCGCGCTGACCGAGGACTATGCTGCCTTGAACCACGGAGAGCTCAAGTGCACAGCAACACCCTCCAACCGCCGTTCCTGAATTCGCTCATGACGGCTGGCGCAAATCTCGAACTTGCCTACAACGATCTGGCGCCGCATGCCAGTGACAGGATGGCCGCCGCCTTGCTGCTTGCAAAGCACGCCAAGGACACGCAGCGGCACCTGAAGTTCATCTCGATCAGTGCCAGCACATCGGGCCTCAAGCACCTGGCCGAGACAGGTGAGGGCTACGTCACCTTCGCGCTCGTGTACTGATCTTGATCGGTCGTCACCGCTGGCGGATCTTGCCGTCGGTGACGATGATCCGGTTGGGCATGACTGTCGGTTGCTCGAACTCGTTGGCGCCAGCCGGGGCAGGGCGGCTACGCGCCTGCACCGCCGTCGGTCGACAGCGCCAAGTCGCAGTGGTGCGGCAGTACCAGGCCGGCAGCGGCGTCCTCCTGCGCGATGGTCTGTATCCAGGGTGCCCAGGGCGTGACGGGGCCGAAGATGGTCGCGAAGGCCACGTCCGCGGCATCGCGCCCGGTGCCGAAGCGGACGAAGCCCATCGGGATGGCCGTGCCAGAGGGGTCGAAGATGTACCAGCGGTCACCGAGGTAGACCTCGGCATAGGCGTGGAAGTCGGGCGGGCCCAGCACAGGGTCGGCGCCGTAGTCGGTGCCGGTCGTGAAACGTGCCGGGATGTTCAGCGCCCGGCACAGGGCCACCAGCAGATGCGTGAAGTCGCGGCAGACACCGGTGCGTTCTATCAGCGTGTCGACCGCCGACGTGCTGGAGGTGGAGGTGTTGGAGGTGAACGAGACGCGCTGCTGGATCCACTCGATGATGGCCAGCACGCGCTGATGGCCAGGCGTGACCGCGCCGAACTCGGCCAGGGCGAGCCTGGCCAGGCGGTCGCTCTGGCAGTAGCGGCTCGGGTAGATATAGCGCAGCACGTCGAGCGGCAGCGAGAGGATGGGAACCTCCTGCAGGTCCGCCGGTTGCATGCGGTGGTGGACGAGATCGACCGTGGCCTCGTAGCGGATTTCGAGGTCGCCGGGCTGGGCCTGCAGCCGCAGGTGCCGGTTGCCGGTGGTCGCGTCGGTCTGCACCTCTGAGCGAATGTCCTGGTTGATGTGCAGGCGCTCGGCAGACACCGTCTGGCAGCTGGTGTAGGCCGGGTGGATGTTGAAGATGAAATCGGCACCGGGGGCGCTCACTTCGTATTTGAGTTGCAGTTGCAGTTCGATGCGAATCATTGGGTCAGGCTCCTTGAGCGATCTTGCCGGGCACGGCTGCGGATGCAAAGTTCATGGGCACCGCGGACCGCACGCCTGCGTCGATGACCTGATGAATGAAGGCCAACTTGTCGAGAACCGGTGGCGGCACGACGAACGGGTAGCTGTCGCGCGCGCCTAGGCTGCGCGACATGGCGTTGATGAATTGCGAGATCGGCAGCCAGCTGCGCACGATGCGTGTCTGCACGTCGGTCGCGTCCGCGGCGATCACCTTGGCACGGACCGGGGTGCCTCTGGGCACCGCGGCATTGAGCTGCAGGCCCCAGGATGCGGCGGTCTCGAGGCCGTCCTGCAGATGCATGTAGTGGGCCCAGCACTCGGCCCAGTCTTCCCAGGGGTGGCAGCTTGCGTAGACGCTGACAAAGCGCGCCTGCCAGCTCGCCAGCGGCGTCGCGTAGTGGCGCTTGAGCGCCTGCGCGTAGTCGGCCCGCTCATCGCCAAACAGGCGGCGATAGTCGTCGATCCAAGGGGTGCTGCGGATCAGCCGGTCCCAGTAGTAGTGGCCGATCTCATGGCGCAGGTGGCCGAGCAGCGTGCGATAGGGCTCGCGCATCTGGGCGCGCATCTGCTCGCGGCGCGCATCGTCGGCTTCGGAGATGTTGAGCGTGATGACGCCGGCGTCATGGCCGGTCAGCACGCGCTTGGCGGGGTCGGTCTGCTCCAGCAAGTCGAACGCCACGCCATGCTTGGGATCTTCGGCCTTGCTGGGAAACGGCAGCCGCCAGGATGTCAGGCTGTAGGCCAGCTGCCGCTTGGCGCCCTCGATGCGGCGCCAGTAGCCGCGGTTCTCGGTCTTGTTCAATGCCGGGCGCTGGCGCGTCGTGCGGCACGACTGACACAGCGGCTCGGCGCCGTCCGCGTCGACCATCCAGTTGCAGATGACCGGGGCAACATGGTTGGCGCAGCGGCGCAACCGCCCTCGCTGCGACTGCGTAGCGGGCGCCAGGCGCCTCAGGACTGCGGCCTCGTGCGCCTCGAAGGAGCCGATGGTCAGCTCGGAAGGAATGAAGCCCAGTTGTGCGTTGCAGGCTTCACAGCGGACGTTCTCGAAGAAGACACGCGCCTGGCAACGTTCGCAGCTGAAGGTTTTCATCGGGATCCCGGTGCGCCGCCGTGGATGGGGGCGGCTGCCATGCTAGGCCGCTCACCATGCCCATGGTGTAGGCCGGCAGCGGCTTGCGCCCCGCTGCACTCCAGGCTCTGGCGCATGGCGGCGAGCTTGCGCGCCAGGCCCGCCCGCAGGCCTTCGCTTATCGGCAGTAGCGCGACCGCGGTTTCGATCTGCGCGCAGCGCTCGCGCAACTGCTGCAGGGCCGAGCGCGGGTCACCGATGGCTTCGGTGTGCCGCGGCACGGTGAAGCTCGGGCCCGCCATCACGCCGGGCGTGGCGGCGTCGGCGACGCATTCGGTCAGTGGGTCGGCCAGCTCACTGAGCAGGTGCATGCAAGCCAGCAACTGGTTCACCATTGGCTTGGCGATCGCCTGGCCGTTGGCATAGAGGGCCGCCAGCGTCCTGAGCATCAGCCAGTAGACGGCATTGAAGGCATCGAGGCAGGCAAGCGCGGGCTCGGAGGTCACATGGGTGCGCTCGGCCGCCTGGGGCGGGCGCATGACGGGGTTCATGCCGACGTTGCGCGCCGGCTGGAAGCCCGGCCGGGCGGCCTGCAGGGTGGTCAGTTCCTTCAACATGGCGCTGAAGCGGGCGTAGTGAGAGTCGTCCGACTGCTGGCTGGCGCCTTCACCCTGCTCGACGATCCGGTCGATGGCCTGCACGGCGTCGTCCAGCGAACGCACGATGGTGACCGACGGTGCGTCGATCAGGCGCCCGTCGAGCTGGTAGGCATCGGCACGGAAGGCGGTGTCGCCCTGCTGGTCGACGAAGGATTGCAGCGCGCGGCGCAGCACGCCATAGAACTCGCCGATAGTGGTGTAGTCGGGTGCGCTGGGGATCAGCCGGGTGGGACGCTTGTCACGCTGCGCTGCTGCGGCCTGGTGAGTCGAGAAGATCTCGGGGTCCTCCAGTGCGACGGACTCCGGGCGCTCCAGGAATATGAAGTGTTTTAGCGTCTCGGCGCTGAGCGGCGTCAGGCCGACGACGATCTCGGCCGGGTGGTAGCCGGGCGCGACCGGCAGGTTGGGCCGGTTGAAGTGCGGCGCTGCTCCGAGCGCCGCGGTCAGGTTGGCGACCTGCGTCAGGTGCAGCATCTCCTCGACACACACGCTTAGCAGCTGCTTGCGCCAACGCTGCAGGGCGGCGTACTCATCGGCACGAAGGTCTTCGTCGTGGCGCCGCTTGAGGCTGAACAAGGCAAAGAGGTAGCTGCAGAGCAGGTTGTGCTCCAGCTCGCTGGCCTCGGCCAGCAGGTGGAGCAACTCCTCGCGCGTGGTCTCGTGGCGGCCCGCCATGCTGCCGGCCCGCTCTAGAGGTCGCACCGCGGGTAGTCAGCCATCAGCCCGTCCGGCAGCGTTGCTTGCTGTTGCTGCCGGTATGGTCGCTGCGGTACTGGCTTGGCGGCGCGCCAGTCGGAGGGGCATTGCACCGGGTGGCGGCCCGGCTTGGTCCTGCTGCCAGCGGCCAATGTGTCGGCCCGGCCAGGTTCGTGATCCAGGAAGGACATAGTGTTGCTGCGGTCTGGGAGTAATCGGAGGCAAGGCTGAGTTGGCATACGGCATGCCTGTTGCGCCGGCGCCAGCGGGCACCGCGGGAACGCTGCGGCGCCCGGTGGTCAGTCGGGCCACCAGGCCGTTGACCGCGCGCAGGTGGGCAGCCTCCCGGTTCAGTGCAGCCTGAAACATCCGGGCGTCGTTATTCCGTTGCGTTTGATTCTTCAAGGGCCGCGTTGCGTCCCTGGCCCGAAGCAAGGGACGGACTTGGCCAGTTGGGTCACAGCGGCCCGGTGTGCCGGAAGAGATCGCGGTTTCGGCAACTTCTACCCATCCAAACGATTGAGGTGCCCATGAGTACCCGGCTCGGCCCGCAGGGAGCGCGGTTTGCCGTAGGCGGCCTTCTCACTTTTTGGAGCCATTCATGAATCGACCTCATCGCCAATTTGTTGCTGCCGCAGCGCTTGCCACCGGGCTGGCGAGCGCCTCCCTGAGCGTGCAGGCGCAGCCACCCTCGGCGGGTGGGGCACCCTCCGCAGTAGCGGCCCGAGCCATGTCGGCGGTAGACCGGGAATTCGCAATGAAGGCGGCCATCGGCGGGTTGGCGGAAGTCCAACTGGGCGAGTTGGCGCAGCGTCAGGGGGTCAGCGATGAGGTCAAGCGGTTCGGCGCACAGATGGTCAAGGACCATGGCCAGGCCAACCAGGAACTCAAGCGCATTGCGGCCGGCAAGGGGCTCGAGCTGCCCACGCAGCTGGACGTCGAGCACCGCCGCATGGCCGAGAAGCTGCAGCGCGCGTCCGGCGCCCAGTTTGACCGGCTCTATGCGCAGGCCATGCTGGGTGCGCACAAGAAGGACATCGCGTTGTTCGAGAAGCAGGCGAGCGGCGGGCAGGACATGGAGCTGAAGGCGTTTGCTGCGAAAACGCTACCGGCGCTGCGCCAGCACCTGACGCATGCCCAGGGGCTTGCCGGAGTCAATGGCTCGGCGGCCGGCGGCGGCGCTCCCGGCCAGCCTTGACGGCCCTGACGGCCCGATCCGGCGCAGGCGCGGCGCTGCCGCGCTTGCATCACCCAACGGCCGTGCATGGCCAAGAAAGGATGTTGCATGGAAAGCAGAGCACGCTTGTTGGGCCACCCGGTCCACCAGATGCTTGTCGTGTTTCCGCTGGGGCTTCTGGGCGCTTCGGTGGCTTTCGACCTCATCGCCCTCGGCGCCGGCCGCAGCCTGATGGCGGTCGTGGCCCAATACCTGATCCTGGCCGGCATCGTCGGCGGCCTGATGGCGGCGCCCTTCGGCACTGTCGACTGGCTGGCCATTCCGGCGGGCACCCGGGCCAAGTCGGTGGGTGCCCTGCATGCGGGCGGCAATCTCGTCGTGCTGGCCTTGTTTGCCGCCAGCGCCTGGCTGCGCCACGACGAGCCGGCGTCGCCTTCGGTGCTGGCCCTGGGCCTGTCCTTCGGCGGTGCCGCCCTGTCGCTGGTGACGGCCTGGCTGGGCGGCGAGCTGGTTGACCGGCTGGGCGTCGGCGTGTCCGAGGGCGCCCACCTGGACGCACCGAGTTCGCTACACCATCGCGACGCACGGGCGGAACCCTAGACCCGGTGCAAGGCGGCATGGCTGGTGCGCCATGCCGCCTGCGCGGAACCGGGGTGAGGGCTCTGACTGCCACGTGGACATGGGCAATCCAAAGGCCCAGCCGGCCATCGCATTGCCAACTCGCGCCAAGCCGGGGAAGGTCCTATCAGCAAGGGCGAGACGCCTCTCAAACGCGCGGCCCGCGATTGCCTGGAGACAGCGGTAGCGCCCGGCGCCTCGGGAATCGCCTCTGCGAGCGCTCGGCCGGTACGCGCGCCGCGCGTGACGGGAGTGCCGGGGGCAAAACAGATGGTGGCCGCAATGCCGCCGAGGCACCTTGCCAACATGGCCGGTCTCGCCGGTGAACATTCACAGCGCCTCCAGCGGTTTACTCGAACCGCCGGATGCGGACCTGCTCGTCCGGTAGTGTGAGAGGGCGGAGGGGTAACCCTTCGCCCTACTCGATCCCGCGAATGAACGCAGCCACGCAAAACTATTCGATGTTCTGCACCTGTTCGCGCATCTGCTCAATAGCGACCTTCATCTCGACGGAGATATTCGTCAACTCCAGCGCCGCGGATTTGGAACCCAGCGTATTGGCTTCGCGATGTAACTCCTGAATCAGGAAATCCAGGCGTTTGCCGAGTTCGCCGCCCTTTTTCAGCAAGCGGGTGAGTTCCTCCAAATGCGCGCGCAGCCGGCCGAGTTCCTCCGCCACGTCGATGCGGATCGCAAAGGCGGCGGCTTCGTTCAATGCCCGCTCTTGCAGCGCAGACTGGGATACGGTGGCCCCGGCGCCCGTGGTGGCGAGCGCCTCCTGCCAGCGTTCCAGAAAGCGCTGCTGCTGGCGCGCGACGACGGCAGGCAGCAGGGGTTCGGCCTCATCCGCCAGCTCGCGCAGACGCTGGATGCGTTCATTGAGGATGGCCACCAGCTTCTCGCCTTCGCGCTCGCGCGCCTCGGCCAGGCCACGCACGCAGGCCTGCGCGGCCTCGAGCGTCGTCGCGTCGAGCTGGGCCGGTAGCGCCGTGCCACTCTTGCACCAGTTCAGCGCCTCATGGACGGACAGCGGCGCGGCCTCGGGCAGCCAGGTCCGCACCTTGGCATCGAGGTTGGCCAAGCGGTTGAGCTGGTCGGGCTGAGGTTGCGGCCAGGCGCCTTCGGCATCGCGCTGGGTGTTGATGCGCAACTCGATCTTGCCGCGCTTGAAGCGCGCGGCGATCAACTCGCGCAGTTGGGGTTCGAGCCCGCGCATTTCCTCGGGCATGCGCATCGAAAGGTCCAGAAACCTGCCGTTGACGGAGCGCAATTCGACGCTGATGGACGCCTGGATCGGGGCGCTGCCGTCCTCGACTTTAGGGGGTTGTGCCTGGGAATTGGCATACCCGGTCATGCTGTAGACTGGCATTTCGCACTCGCAAAACAGACGTTAACAAGAGATTCAAGCGCGATTATGTCCAAGCCGAAGCCGGCGCCCTTGCCCGCAGGCACGGTGGTTGGGGGCTACCAGATCATCAAGCGACTGGCAGCGGGCGGGTTCGGCGTGGTCTACCTCGCTGAGGACCCCGATCACCACCTGGTCGCGCTGAAGGAATATCTGCCTTCGTCCCTGGCCGAACGTTCGCCGGGCGAGCTGACACCCCGCGTCAAGCCCGAGAAGCAGCCGCTTTACCGGCTGGGCCTGAAGAGCTTCTTCGAAGAAGGCCGCTCGCTCGCGCAGATCTCGCATCCCAGCGTGGTCTCGGTGCTGAACTTCCTGCGCGAAAACGAGACCGTCTACATGGTCATGAACTACCTGCAGGGCGACACCTTGCAGGACTTTATCGTGACCGCGCGCGACATGAAGCGTGACAAGGTCTTCCGTGAGTCGACCATCCGGAGCCTCTTCGACGAGATCCTGCGCGGCCTGCGCATCGTCCACCAGCACAAGATGCTGCACCTGGACATCAAGCCGGCCAATATTTTCATCACGAACGACAACAAGGCCGTGCTGCTCGACTTCGGCGCTGCGCGCGAGGTGTTGAGCAAGGAAGGCAACTTCATCCGGCCGATGTACACGCCGGGCTTTGCGGCGCCTGAGATGTACCGCCGCGACGGCTCTCTCGGCCCCTGGACCGACATCTACGCGATCGGCGCCTGCATCTATGCCTGCATGCAGGGCTATCCGCCGAATGACGCGCCGCAGCGGCTGGAAAAAGACCGCCTGTCCTTGAGTCTGTCGCGGCTGCGCAATGTCTATTCGGACAACCTGCTTGAAGTGACCGAGTGGTGCATGTCGCTGGACCCGCTGTCGCGGCCGCAGAGCGTGTTCGCGCTGCAGAAGGAACTCGCCCGCGAGACCGAGCGGCGTTACACCAAGCTCAGCTTCAGCGAACGCCTCAAGCTGCAACTGGAGAATCTGAAGTCCGGAGCCAAAGCTTGAGCCCCGACGCCCATATTCACTCGCCGGCCCCCAACAGGGCGCAAGGCTGCCCCAGGGGCTTCCCATCGGGAGTCTTGGCGTGAGATTCAGCGTTTTCCAGGTCAGTCGTCGCGGTGGCCGCGAGACCAATGAAGACCGCATGGGCTACTGCTTCACCCGTGAGGCGGGTCTGTTTGCGCTGGCCGACGGCATGGGCGGCCATCCGGAAGGCGAAGTCGCCGCGCAGATCGCGTTGCAGACATTGGCGGCGCTGTTCCAGCAAGACGCCCGCCCCGTCATCGACGACCCGCAGCGTTTCCTGCACGAAAGCATCGTCATCGCCCACGAGCAGCTGTTGCGCTATGCAAGGAGCAAGGGCCTGAACGACACGCCGCGCACGACGGTGGTCGTCTGCATCCTGCAAGGCAATCAGGCTTGGTGGGCGCATTGTGGTGACTCGCGCCTTTACCTCGTGCGTGGCAGCAAACTGATCGCCCGCACCCGCGACCACTCGTATTCAGAATTGCAGGAAGCTCTCGGCCGCGTCGCCCGCAACGGCGAGCATTTCAACCGCAATGTGCTTTTCACCTGCCTGGGCAGCCCCGGCAAGCCCATGGTGGACTGTCAGGGGCCGCTGGTGATGGAGCCGTCGGACCGGCTGCTGCTGTGCTCCGACGGGCTGTGGGGTAGCGTGGAAGACGCCCAGATCGTCGAGCACCTTGCCGACCAGCCCATCACCGAGGCCGCGCCCGAGCTTGTCGAGCAGGCCCTGCGCCGCGGCGGCGCGCGCAGTGACAACGTCACGGTGCTAGCGGTCGAATGGGAAGGCGAGGGCGACCCCAGCGGTGATACGACGCAGAACCTCGGTAATTCGGGCTTCGCGTCCACCATCCAGGGCGCGCTGGACGCCGACCTCGTTGCCGGCATGGCCGGCATGGACGACGAGGAGATCGAACGCTCGGTACGCGAGATCAACGAAGTCATCCGCGGGCGCGGCGCCAATCGCCGCTAACTCTCCATCTGACATGACCAAGATATTCACGCGCAGCGCAGGCCGCGCCACCAACCAGTTGCGTCCGGTGCGCATCACCCGCGGTTTCACCGCGTATGCCGAGGGCTCGGTCCTGATTGAGTTCGGCGGCACCCGCGTGCTGTGCACGGCCTCGGTCGAGGAGCGCGTGCCTCCGCACAAGCGCGGCTCCGGCGAGGGTTGGGTGACGGCCGAGTACGGCATGCTGCCGCGCGCCACCCATACCCGTGGAGACCGCGAGGCGGCTCGCGGCAAGCAAAGCGGCCGCACTCAGGAGATCCAGCGCCTGATTGGTCGTTCGCTGCGCGCGGTGTTCGACTTGAGCGCGCTGGGCGAGCGCACCATCACGCTGGACTGCGATGTGCTGCAGGCCGATGGCGGCACGCGCACGGCGGCCATCACAGGCGCCTTTGTCGCTGCCCAGGATGCCGTCAACCAGTTGCTTGCCGACAGCAAGCTGTCCCGCTCGCCGATCAAGGAGGCTGTCGCAGCCATCTCGGTTGGCATGGTCGATGGCGTGCCGCTGCTTGACCTCGAATACATCGAAGACGTCGCGTGCGACACCGACATGAATGTCGTCATGACGGCGTCTGGCGGCTTCGTCGAAGTGCAGGGCACGGCCGAGGGTGTCGTGTTCACTCGCGCCGAGATGAATGCGCTGCTCGACCTCGCCGACGAGGGCATCCGTGCGTTGTTGACGGCGCAACAGATCGCCTTGAAGTCGTGAAACTGGTTCTCGCCTCAAACAACGCCAAGAAGCTCGCAGAGCTTCAGGCACTGTTCGCGCCGCTTGGCATCGAACTGGTGAACCAGGACAGCCTGGGGTTGCCAGAGGCGGAGGAGCCGTTCGACACCTTCGTGGAGAACGCGTTGACCAAGGCCCGTCACGCCGCCAGGCTGAGCGGGCTGCCCGCATTGGCGGACGACTCGGGCCTCAGCGTCGATGCGCTGGGCGGCGCGCCCGGCGTGCGCTCGGCGCGCTATGCCCTGGATGCTGGTGGCGAAAGGAGCGACGCTGCGAACAACGAGCGCCTGTTGCGCGAGATGGGCGGCAGTGCTGACCGCCGTGCGCGCTTCGTCTGCGCGTTGGTGGCCGTGCGCAGCGCCGACGATCCGGAACCGTTGATTGCCATGGGCCGCTGGACTGGCGAGATCCTCACAGCGCCAAGCGGCGAGGGCGGCTTTGGTTATGACCCCGTGATGCACATCGCGACGCTGGGCCAAACCGTCGCCAGCCTGAGCGCCGAGGTCAAGAACCGGCACAGCCATCGCGCGCTTGCCGCCGCCCAGCTGATCCAGCAGTTCCGCGAGGTCTGGCGTCTCGGCTGAAGTCATGGCTGAAATCATCCACCTGATGCGCCCGGGCACGTTGCAGCTGCCCGCGCTGCCACCGCTTTCGCTCTATGTGCATCTGCCCTGGTGCCTGCGCAAATGCCCCTACTGCGATTTCAATTCGCATGAGGTCAAGGACGGCGCGCTGGGGGTCGACACGGCCGAGGCCTATCTCGCTGCGCTGCGCGCCGATCTCGAAGCCGCCCTGCCGCTGATCTGGGGCCGGCATGTGATCAGCATCTTCATCGGCGGCGGCACGCCCAGCCTGTTCCATCCCGGGCAGATCGCGCAACTGATCTCGGACATCCGCGCTCGGCTGCCGCTGGAGGCGGGCTGCGAGATAACGCTGGAGGCCAACCCCGGCACCTTTGAGCGCGAGCGCTTCAAGGGCTTCCGCCAAGCCGGCGTCACGCGGCTGTCGGTGGGTGTGCAGAGCTTCGACGATGCGCAGCTCAAGGCCCTTGGCCGGGTGCACAGCTCCGCGCAGGCACGCGAGGCGCTGGCGGAGGCGGCCAGCGCCTTCGACACCTTCAACCTCGACCTGATGTATGCGCTGCCGGGCCAGACGCTGGACGACTTGGCCAGCGAGCTGGACGTGGCGCTGAGCTTCAAGCCGCCCCACCTGTCCATCTACCACCTGACCATCGAACCGAATACGGTGTTCGCGACGCGCACGCCCGCAGGCCTGCCCGACTCGGACCTGGCCAGCGACATGCTGGACCTCATCACCGCGCGCACAGGCGTCAGTGACTTGGCGCGTTATGAGGTCTCGGCCTATGCGCGGGACGGCCACCGCTGCACGCACAACCTGAACTACTGGCAGTTTGGCGACTACCTCGGCATCGGCGCCGGCGCCCACAGCAAGCTGAGCTTCCCCAACCGCCTGCTGCGCCAGGTGCGCTGGCGTGAGCCGGCCGCCTTCATGGCGCAGGAGAACAAGGTCAGCAACGAGCACGAGGTCGCGCGCAAGGACCTGCCCTTCGAGTTCATGTTGAATGCCCTGCGCCTCAAGGATGGCGTTACGACAATGCAGTTCCTGGAGCGCACCGGCCTGCCCCTGTCGGCCATCGCCAAGGGCCTGGAGACGGCACGCGGCCGCGGCCTGCTCACGCAAGACCCGGCACGCGTCCAACCGACCGAGCGCGGTTTCGATTTCCTCAGCGATCTGCAGCAGCTGTTTCTCTGAGTCTTTGCTGGAGGGCTGCGACCTCGCCGTGCAGCCAGTCGCAGAAGGCGCGCACAGCGGGGTCGTCACGCAGGGCCTCCGGATAGACGAGCTGGTAGTCGCGCGTGGCGTCGTCGTCGATGGCATGGGCCGACAGGCGCACCAGGCGCCCATCCAGCAGCGCGTCAGCGGCAAACAACTCGCGCGTCAGCGCCACGCCCATGCCTTGCTCGGCCGCCTGGCCCAGCATGGCGGCATCGTTGAAGGTCGCCACCGGCGTCGGTACGGCGCCGCTGTGGCCGACCTGGGAAAACCACTGCCGCCACAGGTCCGCGTCGCCCATCAGCGGCTGCTGCGTCAATTGGTCGGGCGGCATGCCCATCAGTCGCTGGGCCAGCGCTGGCGCAGCGACGACGATGTGCGGCGAGTGGAATAGCGGTTCACAGGTCAGCCCCGGCCAGTCGCCACGGCCGATGCGCAGGCCGATGTGAAAGCCCTCGCGCTCCAGGTCCACCACCTGTTGTGAGGCATGCAGGTCCAGCGTGATGCAGGGCTGCAGGGCCTGCCAACGCGGCAGGCGGGGCAGCAGCCAGCGTTGCGCGAACGAGGGCAGGGCCGTTACGCGCAAGGTCTGCGCCGCGCTGCCATGCGCCTGCGCCGCGGCCAGCAGGCCGGCCTGCAGCGCGGCGAACACCTGCGTCACGCCGCGCTGGAAGGCCTGGCCAGCCGGGTTCAGCGTCAACCGCCGGCCTTGGCGCGTGAACAGCTCGAAACCCAGCTGCGCCTCCAGGCTGCGGATCTGCTGGCTGACCGCACTGTGCGTCAGGTGCAGGGTTTCCGCCGCGGCGCGCAGGTTCTCGGTCTGGGCGGCAGCGCGAAAGGCGGCCAGGTAGTGCATGGGAAAGCGGTCGAGGGATGCCATTTGGTAAGCCAATCGAACCAGCTAGTGCAGAAATTAGCGCTTCTGGGCACCTTATTGGATCAATAGCATAACCAGCACTGAAGGAGCCACCATGAACACCTCGCCTCGCTGGATTGCTTTTGCGTCGTTTGCCACCGTCTTCATCCTGACCAGCCAGGCGCGGGCGTTCACGGATGCCAATGCCGCACTGAAGGAAGCTGCTGCCGACCGCACGGCACGCGTCGTCATCATCGCCAAGGCGGCCCGGGCGCCGGTGCAGACGGTCTGGGTGCCGGCGACGGCCAAATCGCTGGACGGTTTCAAGCCCGTCCTGCCGGAAGAGGGCGTGTTGCTGGCCCGGGCAGGCGCACCGGCACGGATCGGCAAGCGCTGAGCCGCCGTCAGACCCGGTTCAGCGAGATGCCGGACGTGGCGCGCAGCCGCTCCAGCACCTTGGTGGCGATCTGGTTCAGCGGCAGCACTTCGTCTGCCGCCCCAGCCGCGATGGCCTCCCGCGGCATGCCGAAGACGACGCAGCTCGCCTCATCTTGGCAGTAGTTATAGGCGCCGGCGTCCTTCATGACCTTCATGGCCCTGGCGCCATCCGCGCCCATGCCGGTCAGCATGATGCCGATGGCGTTCGGCCCTACAACCTTGGCTGCCGAGAGGAACAGCGCCTCGACTGACGGTTTGTGGCGGTTGATGGGCTCACCGTCCTGCACGCGGGCGATGTAGTTCGCACCGCTGCGTTCGACACTCAGGTGCATGCCGCCCGGCGCTATATACCCGTGGCCGGGCAGGATGCGCTCACCGTCCTGCGCTTCCTTGACGCGGATCTTGCACAGGCCGTCCAGCCGCGCCGCATAGCTCCTCGTGAAGCCAGGCGGCATGTGCTGGGTAATGACGACGGCCGGGCTGTCGGCCGGCAGGTTGACGAGCACGTCCTTGGTCGCTTCGGTGCCACCGGTGGATGCGCCGATGAAGATCAGCTTCTCCGTCGACGCCCTGCCCAGGCTGGCCATCGTGACGGCTTTGACCGGTGCGGCGGCCGGTGCACCCGGCGCCGGCGCGGCGGGCGCACGGCGAATGTGGGCCTTGGCGGCGATGCGGATCTTGTCGGTGATGTCCTGGGCCAGCTGGCGAATGCCGTCGGCCACGCCGATCTTGGGCTTGGCGACGAAGTCGATGGCGCCGAGTTCCAGCGCCTTGAGCGTGACCTCGGCGCCGCGCTCGGTCAGCGTGGACACCATCACCACCGGCATCGGCCGCAGCCGCATCAGGCGCGACAGGAAGTCCAGCCCATCCATGCGCGGCATCTCGACGTCCAGCGTGATGACGTCGGGATTGAGGTTGCGGATCATCTCGCGCGCGACCAAGGGGTCGGCCGCTGCGCCGATGCACTCCATGTCGTTCTGGCGGTTGATGATCTCGGTGAGGATGGAGCGAACCAGCGCGGAGTCGTCCACCACCACGACCTTGGTCTTGGCCATCGTCGCCTTCCTCAGAACAAATCGATGGAGCCGCCGCTGCTCGCGACGGGCTGCACCTTCTGGATTGCTGCCTTGTCCTGCTGGACAAGGGCGTCGGTATTCGTCGGTGCGAGGCGCTTGACCATCGCCTTGCCGCTGGCGGGCAGGAAGCACACCTTGCGCGGGTACACGTCCATCACGTCCTTGGAGACGATGGGGATGCGTTCCAGCTTCAGATAGTCGATGACGAAGTTGGTGTTGCGCTCGCCGACGTTGAGCGTGTTCATGCCCGATATCACAGCGCCGCCGCCGAAGATCTTGGCCTCCATGCGCGACTTGCTGGCACCGCGCTTCATCATCTCATTGATGAGCAGTTCCATCGCGAAAGAGCCGTAGCGCCCCGAGTCGCCATTGCCTTCCGGCAACATGAAGTGGTTCATGCCGCCGACCCTGGCCACGCGGTCCCACAGGCAGGCGGCGATGCACGAACCCAGCGTCGTCATGACGAGCAGGTCTTCCTGGTCGACGAAGTATTCACCTGGCAGGATCTTGACGGCCGCGTTCTTGAAGTGGGCGTCATAGAAGAAGAACGAGGCCTCACCCTGCTTGCGAGACTGGGCCTTGAGCTGGTTGACCCGTGCGACCGCGGCCGGATTGCCAAAACCGACGGCGGGGGGCGAAGCGAAAGGGGTGCTCATGTTCAGACCCTTTCGTAGATCGTCTTGCCGCGCAGCTTGAACAAGTCGCGCGCTTCGGTGAAGTTTTCAGAATGGCCGACGAACAGCAGGCCGCCCGGGCGCATGACCCGGTGGATTCGCTCCAGAACCTTGCGCTGCGTAGGCGTATCGAAATAGATCATCACGTTGCGGCAGAAAACCATATGGAACGGGTCGCCGAGCTGCCACTGCTGGTCCATGAGGTTGAGTGCGCGGAACTCCACCCAACGCTGCAGTTCGGGCTTGACGCGGATCTTCCCGGAATTGGCACCCGTGCCGCGCATGAAGAAGTTCTTCAGCCGCGTGGCGTCCAGGCCGCGTGCGTCGGCGTTGTAGACGCCGCGCTTGGCGGTGGCCAGCACATTGGTGTCGATGTCGCTGGACACCAGTTGCACCGATGCGCTGGGGCCGAGCGCCTCGCTGCACGTCATCAGGATGGAATAGGGCTCCTCGCCGGTCGACGCGGCGCAGCACCAGATGCGCACCTGCTTGCCGACAAAGGGCTTGAGGTCGTCCTTGAGCGCGTGGAAATGATGCTCCTCGCGGAAGAAGGAGGTCAGATTGGTCGTCAGGCAGTTGACGAACTCCTGCCATTCCGCCGCACCGGAAGGCCCGCTCGATGCTTCCAGCCACTGCAGATAGCTGCCGAAGCTCTTGTGGCCTGTCTCGCGCAGGCGGCGCGACAGGCGGCTGTAGACCATCGCATGCTTGCCGTCATGCAGGCTGATGCCGGCGTGCTTGTAGATCAGCTCGCGCACACGGTCGAAGTCGGCCTTGCTGAAGCTGAATTCGTGATCGAGCGATTCAGTTCCTTGGGCGAGGTCGGGTGCGGGCATGTCGAGAATCGGTTTTGTGGGTGCTCGCAGCATGTCTGGCGTCGGCGCGCCGATTCTGCCCCGCAGGCCCTTTGTCCGGTCCAGGGTGCGGCCCAGCATAGTGCAAACAGCCTGCAGGAACGTGCCTGTTTCACGACCGGGGCGCGCGCAGGCCGCTGCTAGACTGCCCTGAAACCACAATCCCTCCATCCGTCGCGACCGCTGCCACCTTTGGAACACCGCCTGCCCGCCCCCACCTTGATCGACGCCGAAACGCTCGTCCTGGACCAGGCTTTGCAATTGCTGCAGCAGGCCGGCGCACTGCTTCCGGATGAGGCGCCCAAGAGTGCGGCGTGGCTGCAGGCTGTGCTGGATGCACTGTGTGACCTGTCCAGCAAGGACGCGCTGACAGGCCTGGTCAATCGCCTCAGCTTCGAGATGGCCCTGGCCCGCGAGGTCGACCGCGTCGCCCGCTCCGGCGAGGCGGCCCTGTTGCTGATGCTGGACATCGATCATTTCAAGGCGGTCAACGACACCTACGGTCACGGTGCCGGCGACCAGGTCATTCGCGCCGTTGCTCGCACCGTCGAGCAGACGGTGCGGCCGATGGACCTCGTCGCCCGTGTCGGTGGTGAAGAGTTCGCCATCATCCTGCCCAACTGCGCCTCGCACACCGGCCTGGCGGTCGCCGAGCGCGTGCGCGAGCGCGTGTCCGAATTGCGCATCGAGGTGGCCCCAAGCCAGATGCTCAATGTCACCGTCAGCCTGGGCGGCGCCTTTGCACCGCAGTGGGTCCGTTCCTCGCCATTGCTGTGGACGGAGCGGGCGGACCGTCAGCTCTACCGCGCCAAGGCCGAAGGCCGGAACCGCGCCTGCCTCGAACCCCAGATCGAATCCCTGGTCAGCGCCGAAGAAAAGGGCATGTTGTTCGCCACCCTGAAACTCGATACGCAACAGGACACTGCATGAGCACGACCTCCGATCCTGCTGCAAGCGCCGCGCCGCCCGCACGTGCGGCGCGCGCCGGCGCCCGCACCCTGGCCGTCACCAGCGGCAAGGGCGGCGTCGGCAAGACCTTCGTCACAGCCAACCTCGCCGCAGCCCTGGCCGCACGCGGCCAGAAGGTGCTGGTGCTCGACGCCGACCTCGGCCTGGCCAATCTGGACGTGGTGCTCAACCTGCACCCCAAGCTGACGCTGCACGACGTTTTCACCGAAAAGGCCACGCTGGAGCAGGCCATCCTGCCCGCCCCCGGCGGCTTCTCGGTGCTGTTGGCCGGCTCCGGCATGGTCGAGTACTCGCGGCTGACGCCCGAGGTGCGCGACAAGCTGCTGCACATCGTCGACCTCGTCAAGCCGCGCTTCGACTGGGTGCTGCTCGACACCGGTGCGGGTATCTCCGACGTTGTGCTGTTCGCCATCTCGCTGGCGACCGACGTGCTCGTCGTCGCCACGCCTGAGCCCACCTCGCTGACCGACGCCTACGCGACGATCAAGGTGCTGGCTACCCAGCAGGACCGCCGCCATGTGGGGCTGCTCGTCAATCAGGCCAACCGCGTGGGCGAGGGCAAGCTGATCTGCGGCCAGCTGCAGCAGGTGCTTCAGCGCTTCGTCGGGCCGATGCCGGGCCAGGCCTTCCGGCTCGAACTCTATGGTGAGGTGAAGTCCGACCAGGCCGTGCGGCAAGCCGTGCTCAAGCGCCAGTTGATGCTGGAGCATTACCCGGGCTGCGACGCGGCCCAGGCGATCAAGGCACTGGCCTCCAAGCTCCTTGGCTGAAGCGTCTGCGACTGCGTTCGAGTGGATCGGTGGCGAGGCGCGCGTGCGCGAACTCGTCGACCGCTTCTACGACCTGATGGACCTTGAACCGGCCTATGCGCGGCTGCGCGCAGCGCATGGCGATGGACTCGACAGCGCACGCGACAAGCTGTTCTGGTTTCTCTGCGGCTGGCTGGGTGGCCCCGACCACTACATCAGCCGCTTCGGTCATCCGCGGCTTAAGGCCCGGCACATGCCGTTTCGCATCGGCATTGCCGAGCGTGACGAGTGGCTGGCCTGCATGGCGCAGGCCATGCAGGAATGCGGTGTTGACCCGGCCTTGCGGGAGCGCCTGGCCGAGTCATTCGCCGGCACGGCCGACTGGATGCGCAACGTCTAGTCAAGACGGAACGCGAAATCCTGCTGGAACACCGCGTCACCCTGGCACTGGTAGCCCGCCAGCGCCGATTCCACTGCGCGCTGCAGCGAACGCCGCGTCTTGCCGTCAGGCGCGCCCTGCGCCATGCGAACCTCGCTGCCCACGACGCGTCCGCCGCGCACGGTCGCAAGCACCTGCAGCACTGCTTCGCCACTCCAGTTGACGGCGGGCACCTCGGGCCGCGGCATCACCGTGCAGACCGCGCCGGGGGTGTTGATGCGCGGCTTGTCAACAGCCTGGACTGGCGTGGTGTCGGGACGCGTCGGACCTGTCGTGGCCATGGGCGTCGTGTCCACGGGCCTTGCGCTCACCAGCGGTTCCTGTGTCGGCAGCACGTCGAAGATCGGCAGCGGCACGGCGATGGGTTGGGGTGCGGTCAATGCGGGCTGGGTCGCCTGTAGCGGCTCGGGCGGTGGCAGTTCGCGTACCTCCGGCGGAAGCGGCTTCACCGTTGCCAACTCACGTTCCTTGGCCGGCGGCTTCATCATCCCGACGCTCAGCGCGTAGACGCCAGCCAGATGCAGCGCGATCACCAGGCCAATGCCCGTGTAGCGGGCGGGCGTGGGGGCGCGATTGGGGAAGGGGTGGGACAAGTCCATGGGCTCTCCTCGTGGTGAAACCGGATCGCACTTGCGCGGCAGCGCTGGGAACAGGCTACTCCGGCCTAACCAGACAGGTCAATGGCGATGCGGCGTGTCGGCGCAATGCGACGCATGGCCCGGTGTCAGCGGTGCGTCAGGACGTTCCGCTCAGCAGCACCATCAGCGCCCCCGCCCCACCGTCGCTGGCGCGCGCCTGCACAAACGCCAGCACCTCGTTTTTCTGCACCAGCCAGCGTCGCACCCGGCCCTTGAGCACGGGCTCGCGGCCCGGTGAGCCGTGGCCCTTGCCATGCACGACGCGTACGCAACGCAGGCCGCGCCGGGCGCTCTCGTGGATGAATTGGCCGAGGGCCTCGCGCGCGCCATCGCGGCGCAGGCCGTGCAGGTCCAGTTGCGCCTGCAGCGCCCAGTGGCCGCGGCGCAGCTTGCGCACCACTTCCACGCTGATGCCTTCGCGCCGAAAGCTCAGCGTCTCGTCGGTCTCCAGCAGTGTGTCGACGTCGATCTCGTCCGACAGCGCCTGCAGCAGCACGGCGCGCTCGTCGGCTTGGCGCTGACGTGGCTCGGGCGCGGGCTGCTCGAGTTCATGGAGCACGCGGTCGACATGGCGCAGCGGTGTCACGGGACCGACCGTCAGTTCGAAGACACGCCGCTCCTGCTCGGCCAGGCGCATGGCCGCTGCGATGCGCTCGCGCTCCACATCGGCGGCCAGGCGCACGGCCGCCAGCTCTCGGGCCAGCGGCTTGAGATCGGCCAGGCTGCGCACCGTCACCGGCGGCTTGCTCACATCAGCCCCCGCTCGGCGAACGACACGACCTCGCCGGCGCCGACGACGAGATGGTCAACGACACGAACGTCCACCAGCGCCAGCGCCTGACTGAGGTGCTTCGTCAGCTGCTGATCCGCCTGTGAAGGCTCGGCGACGCCGCTCGGATGGTTGTGCGCCAGGATGGCTGCGCCCGCTCCCAGCGCCAAGGCCCGCTTGACGACCTCGCGCGGGTGCACCGTGGTGTGGGCGAGCGAACCCTGGAACAGCGTCTCCATGGCAATCAGCTTGAGCTGCGTGTCGAGGAACAGCACCGCGAACACTTCGTGGCCGAGGCCACTCAGGTGCAGTCGCACATAGGTCTTGACCGTGTCGACGTCGTTCATCGTGGACTTCTCCACGAGGCGCTGGTTCAGTGAACGGCGGGCGATCTCCAGCACCGCGGCGATCTCCGCGCGCTTGGCCGGCCCCAGGCCCTTGACCTTGCCGAGGTCCTGCACGCTGGCCGCCAGCAGCCCGGCCCAACCACCGAAACGGTCCAACAGGCTCTGCGCCAGTTGCAGCACCGGCGTGCCCTGGATGCCGGTGCGCAGCAGCAGGGCCAGCAATTCGGCGTCCGCCAGCGCCTGCGGGCCGCGGGCGAGCAGCTTCTCGCGCGGGCGGGCGTCGGGGGGCAGGTGGGTCAGCGGCATAAAATCGGCAGTCTAGCCAAGCGCTCTCCCAACTCTCCCGAATGAACCTCATCCAGGCCGGCTCCTTCCTCACACTGCATTACAGGCTTTCAGGCCCGGACGGCGCCGACATCGTCAACACCTTCGACGACAAGCCCGCGACGCTGTCGCTCGGCGCCGGCCAGCTGTCGCCGGCTATTGAGGCGCGCCTGATGGGCCTGTCCGAAGGTGCTCACGAAAGCTTCCAACTTGCGCCCGGCGAGGCGTTTGGCGAGCGCAACCCCGAGCTGTTGCAGCGCGTGAAGCTGGCGCTGTTGCGCCAGCTCGGCGACCCCGATGAAATCTACAACGTCGGCGATGTCGTGCAGTTCCCGGGCCCGGACGGGCAGGGCGGCTATGCAGGTGTCGTGCGCGAGTTGGGCGACGACGCGTTGTTGTTCGACTTCAACCACCCGCTTGCCGGCCAGCCGGTCAGCTTTGAGGTGCAAGTGATAGGGGTGCTGTGATGAACGCCGTCGTGCATCCCCAGGAAGTACTGCTGGCCGAACCGCGCGGCTTTTGCGCCGGCGTGGATCGTGCCATCGAGATCGTCGAGCGGGCGCTCGTCAAATTCGGCGCGCCGATCTATGTGCGCCATGAGATCGTCCACAACACCTATGTCGTCAACGACCTCAAGTCGCGCGGCGCCATCTTCATCGAGGACCTCGCCGATGTGCCGGCCGGGGCGACGCTGGTGTTCAGCGCCCACGGCGTCAGCCAGGAGGTACGCCGCGAGGCCGCCGCGCGCGGCTTCCAGGTGTTCGATGCGACCTGCCCGCTGGTCACCAAGGTCCACGTCGAGGTGGCCAAGCTGCACCGCGAGGGCTACGAGTTCATCATGATCGGCCACAAGGGCCACCCCGAGGTCGAGGGCACGATGGGGCAGCTGTCCGAAGGCATCTTTCTGGTGGAAGACGTCGAGGACGTGGCCAATGTGCAGGTCAAGAACCAGGCCAAGCTTGCCGTCGTCACGCAGACGACACTGAGCGTCGACGATGCGGCCGAGATCCTGGCTGAGGTGAAGCGAGTCTTCCCGCAGGTGCGAGAGCCCAAGAAGCAGGACATCTGCTACGCCACGCAAAACCGCCAGGACGCCGTCAAGGTGCTGGCGCCGCAGGTCGACGTCGTCATCGTCGTCGGCAGCCCGACCAGCTCCAACAGTAACCGCCTGCGCGAACTGGCCGAACGACTCGGAACGCCCGGCTATATGGTCGACGCTGCCGAGGATCTCAAGGCCGAGTGGCTGGAGGGTTGCCCGCGTGTGGGCTTGACGGCCGGCGCCTCTGCACCTGATGTGCTGGTGCAGGCCGTCATCGACCGCCTGCGTGCGCTTGGTGCCACGACCGTGCGCAGCCTGCCGGGCGTTGAAGAGCATGTGCGCTTTCCGCTGCCGATGGGTCTGGGCGACAAGTCCATGGCCGAGGTCAGTTCGTCGCGATCCTGACGCCAGCGCCCACCCTTTTTGGCGGCGCCTTCGTGGCGCCGCTCTCGCATGAAGATCGGAGACTGAACATGTTGGACATCACCCAGCTGCGCAAGGACTTGGACGCCGTCCTCGAGCGCCTGTCAGCGCGCAAGAACCCCCAGCCCTTCCTCGACGTTGATCGCTTCAGCGTCTTGGAAGGCGAACGCCGCTCGGTGCAGGTGCGCACCGAGGAACTGCAGGCGCGGCGCAACACGCTGTCAAAGCAAATCGGCATGGCCAAGGGCAAGGGCGAAGATGCGTCGGCACTGATGGCGGAGGTCGGCGGCATCGCCGAAGAACTCAAGGCCGGTGCCGAGCGCCTCGAGGCCATCCAGCTGGAACTCAACCAGATGCTGATGGGCGTGCCCAATCTGCCGGATGCAAGCGTGCCGGTGGGCACGGATGAACACGGCAACGTCGAGGTGCGGCGTTGGGGTACACCGCGCAGCTTCGAATTCGACATCAGGGACCACGTTGATCTCGGCGCGCCGCTGGGCCTGGATTTCGAGATGGGGGCCCGGCTGTCCGGCTCGCGCTTTGCGTTCCTGAAGGGCCCGGCTGCGCGCCTGCATCGCGCGCTCGCGCAGTTCATGCTCGACATGCAGACCACCGAGCACGGCTACACCGAGTGTTACACGCCCTACATCGTGAACCGCGAGATCCTGGAGGGCACGGGGCAGCTGCCCAAGTTCAAGGAAGACATGTTTTGGGTGCTGCGTGGCGGCGATGAGGTACAGGTCGAGCAATACCTGATTTCCACTTCGGAAATATCGCTGACCAACACCGTGCGCGAGAGCGTGCTCAAGCCGGAGGAACTGCCCATCAAGCTGACGGCGCACAGTCCCTGCTTCCGCTCGGAGGCGGGTTCCGCCGGCCGCGACACGCGCGGCCTGATCCGCCAGCATCAGTTCGACAAGGTCGAGATGGTGCGCATCGAGCACCCCGAGCACAGCATGGCTGCGCTGGAGGAGATGACCGGCCACGCCGAGGCTGTGTTGCAGAAGCTCGGCCTGCCTTACCGCACGGTGCTGCTGTGTAGCGGCGACATGGGCTTCGGTTCGACCAAGACCTATGACCTCGAGGTGTGGCTGCCGGCGCAGAACACCTACCGCGAGATCAGCTCCTGCTCGAACATGGGTGCCTTCCAGGCCCGTCGCATGCAGGCCCGCTTCAAGAACGCGCAGGGCAAGAACGAGTTCGTGCACACGCTGAACGGCTCGGGCCTAGCGGTGGGCCGGACGTTGGTGGCGGTGCTGGAGAACTATCAGCGCGCCGACGGCAGCGTCGAGGTGCCGGAGGCTCTGCGCCCCTACCTGGGCGGGATGATCGAGCTGCGTGGCTGAGGCCAAAAGCCTGGCTATAATGTCGGGCTTAGCTCGCACCAGATTCCGGAGAGGTGGCAGAGTGGTTGAATGTACCTGACTCGAAATCAGGCGGACGGTAACGTCTCGGGGGTTCGAATCCCCCCCTCTCCTCCAAGACAAGCCCGCCGGTAACCCCGGCGGGTTTTCTTTGTCCGGTCGATGGCGACTTGCTTAGGCGGACCCGTTCAGCCAGGCGCGTGGCGACAGGCCGCCATGTCGTTGTGCAAAAAGACGGCTCAAAGCGGATGCGTTCGCATAGCCCAATTCAGTGGCGAGCTGCTTCATTGGTTTGCCAGCGCGCAGCTCGGCGCGCGCAATCATCAGCCGCCACTGCGCGAGATAGTCAGCCGGCGTCTGCCCCACGACGGCGCGAAAGGCCTCGGCAAAGCGGCTGCGCGACATGCCCGCCTCTTCAGCCATGCGCGTCAGGCTCCAGGCTTCGCCAGGTCTTGCGTGCAGCGCAGTCAGGCTGCGTGCCAAACGCGTGTCTGCCAGCCCTCGCAGCAGACCGACGGGCAGGGGCGTGTCCTTCTGGTCCAACATCCAGCGAAGCAGTTGCAGCAGCAGCACTTCGAAGAGCCGATCCGCCAACAGGCGCTGGCCGCAGCGCACGCGCTCGGCTTCGCCGAACAGCATTGCCAGCGTTGCGGTGATGCCCTCGACGCGGGCCAGCGGCAGCACGACCAAGGGTGGCAGCGCCTGCACCAGCGGGTGCCCGTCGCCCTGATCGAAGTCCACCGTCGCGCAGATGAAGTCCGATCCTTCGGCGGGCGCGTTGTGAAAGTCGTGGGCGAGCGGCCGCGGGTAGAACAAGAGGCTGGGCTCGCGCACCCAGAGTTGCTTAGCCAGGCCGGTCGCGGCGGCGTGCCGCACCTGCATCTGGCCACTGCGCATCACATGCAAGAAGCCACGGCCCGGACGGGCATCGAAGTGGGTCACCCCGCACAGCGGGCCGGTGTGGAACAGGCTGGCTCGCAGGCGCAAGCGTTCGAACAGCGGGCTGAGGCGGTCGAGCGGGTTGTCGTCGGGCATGAGACGATTGGATGTGAAAGTGAGACGAGATGATACCTATCGTTCCACTTGAGGCGGCACAGTGGAGTCCTTCCCACTGCAACCGAAAGGTAATCCCATGACTGCCCGAGTGCCCCTTGTTTCCTCCACCGATACCCCCGCCGGCAGCCTTGCGCTGCTCGACGCCGTGCGCAGTGCCTTCGGTGCGACGCCCAACATGTTCCGCGCCGTTGCGAACTCGCCCGCCGCGCTGCAGGCGATGTGGGGCAGCTTCGTTGCCCTTGGCGGCGGGCGCATCTCGTCAAAACTGGGCGAGCAGATCGCCGTCGCCGTGGCCGACCGCAATGCCTGCGACTACTGCCTGGCCGCGCACACGGCCCTGGGCCGCAAGGCGGGCGCCTCATCCGCCGAAATGAGTGCAGCACAGGCTGGCCAGTCTGCCGATCCGGCCACCGCCGCAGCGCTGCAGTTTGCGTTGAAGCTCGTCGAGCACCGTGGCCAAGTGGTTGACACGGACGTTGCGGCGCTGCGGTCGGCCGGCTTCGACGATGGCCAGATCGTCGAGATCGTGGCGCATGTCGCCTTGAACCTGTTTACCAACTACGTGAACGTCGCCTTTGCGGTGCCGGTGGATTTCCCCGCCGTGACGTTGCGCTCGGCAGCCTGACGGGCAAGCTGCCGCAGCCACAAAACGCTTTGGCGGGCCGATAACGACAAGGCCTCGCACGCGGCGAGGCCTTGCATGAAGCGCTCGAGGAAGGCGTCGGCTAAACCAGGCCCTGCTTGGAAGCCAGCACGGCCGCTTCGGCGCGGCTGGACACGTTGAGTTTTTTGTAGATCGACTTGATGTGGTCGTTGACGGTGAACCACTTGATGCCCATCAGGTTCGCGATCTCCTTGATCGTGAAGCCCTTGCTCAGGTACGTCAGTACCTCACTCTCGCGCGGCGTCAGGCGTTCCCACTCGGGCGGCGGATCCAGCGCGACACCGCGGCTGTTCGCAAACGGTGCGTGCGACGACGACAGGGTTCCGAACCCGGAGTTCAGCGGCATCGTGCCGCTGTCGCTGGTGCTGGGACGGAAGTGCGACAGCAGACGGCGTGCAATGGCAGGCGACAGCGGCGGCTGACCGCGCACGATGCGCTGTAGCTCTTCCACTAGCACCTCGAAACGATCTTCCTTCAGCAGATAGCCGTCGGCGCCGCACTGCAGGGCCGGGAAAAGGTGGTCGTCATCCGAGTACAGCGTCGTGACGATCTTGATCGCCGGTGAGCCCGCCATCTCGGTCAGGAACTCCATGCCATTGCCGTCGGGTAGTTCGAGGTCGACGAGGATGAGCTTGAAGCTGATCTCGGGGTTCCCGCCCGACAACTTGGCAGCTTGGCGGCGGGCGTTCTCAAGATCACCGACTTCGGTGATCTCCATGGCGTCGCTAAAGCTCTCTCGCACCACGCGGCACAAGAAGCTGCGGGCGACGGGGTTGTCTTCGATGATGAGAACTTTGACGGTCATGGCGCGAGGCGGGCGGCTGTCGTTTCGACCGTCGAATGTAGCGCACCGCCCCTAGAAACTCAGGGATATCAGGGCGGCCCGCGCCCCCGTTTCAGGCTTCAAGGATTGGTAAGAACCAACTTGCCGACGACTTTCCGAGCAGCCATGCGGGCGAAGGCCGCAGGCAGTTCTTCCATGTCGAGCACGCGGTCAAGTACCGGCTTGATCTTGCAGGCGGCGTACCAGCCGGCGACTTCTCCCAGCATCTTGGCGTTAGCGCCGGGCTCGCGTTTGGCGAATTCACCCCAGAACACGCCGACGATGGACGCGCCTTTGAGCAGCGCGAGATTGAGCGGCAATGCCGGAATGGCCCCCTGGGCAAAGCCGATGACCAGATAACGGCCGCGCCAGGCGATGGAGCGGAACGCGGCTTCAGCCAGGTCGCCGCCGACGGGGTCATAGATGACGTCGGGCCCCTTGCCTGCAGTCAATGACTTCAGTTCGTCACGCAGGTTCTGACTGGTGTAGTTGACGGTCGCATCGGCGCCCAGCGCCTTGCAGGCATCGCACTTGGCGTCGCTGCCGGCGGCCGCAATGACGCGCGCGCCCGCAGCCTTGGCGATCTGGATGGCGGCCGTGCCGACGCCGCCGGCCGCCCCAAGGATCAGCACCGTCTCGCCGGCGCGCAGCGCCGCGCGGTCCATCAACGCGTGATGGCTGGTGGCGTAGGTGCAGATGAAGGCGGCGGCGTCCTCGAAGCTGAAAGCATCCGGCAAGGGCATGGCGAGCGTGGCCGGGATGCAGACCTCGGTGGCGAAGCCGCCCAGACCGCCAAACGCGGCAATGCGCTGGCCGACCGCAAGGCCTTTGACGCCTTCGCCAAGCTCCGTGATGACGCCAGAGAATTCGGTGCCCGGCACGAAGGGCAGGGCAGGTTTCATCTGGTACTTGTTTTGCACGATCAGAAGGTCAGGAAAATTCAAGCTGGCCGCCTTGATCTGTACGCGGATCTGCCCCGCAGTGGGCACCGGCTGCGGCAGCTCAAGCCATTGCAGCGCCTCGACGCCTATGGGGTTCTCGCACAGCCATGCCTTCATCGCGGTCTCCACGCTTTTTGAAGTCGTCATGATAGGAATCGCGGGGGTTACACCCGGTCTCGCAGGTGACGTCGTCTCTACAATTGGCCACCATGCGTATCCTCATTTCCAACGACGACGGCTACCTGGCACTTGGCCTCGCGGCTCTGGTGAAGGCTTGTGAGGGCCTTGGCGAGATCGACGTCATCGCCCCCGAGCAAAACGCCAGCGGTACGTCCAATTCGCTGACGCTGAATCGGCCGCTGAACGTCTACCGGGCGGCCAACGGCTTTCGCTATGTCAGCGGCACGCCGTCTGATGGTGTGCACCTCGCGCTGACCGGCCTGCTCGGCTACCGGCCCGACCTGGTCCTGTCAGGCATCAACAATGGCGCCAACATGGGCGATGACACGCTCTATTCGGGCACGGTGGCGGCGGCGACTGAGGGCTATCTTTTCGGCATCCCGTCGATCGCGTTCTCGCAGGCAGAGAAGGGCTGGGGCGAGTTGGAAGCCGCAGCTCGCCTGGCACGCAGCCTGGTCGAGCAGGTCATCGCCGGAGGTCTGAGCCAGGCCTTCCTGCTCAACGTCAATATCCCCAACCGGGCGGATGCCGACACGCTGCCGCGCCGCATCACTCGTCTGGGTCGGCGGCATTCCAGCGAGGGCGTCATCGAGCAAGTCAACCCCCGCGGCGAGACCATCTACTGGATCGGCCCCGCTGGCGACGCCCGCGAGGCTGGCGAGGGCACGGACTTCCACGCAACGGCCAATGGCGCCGTGTCCATTACGCCGTTGCAGGTTGACCTTACCGAACATTCATCGCTCGCCTCCTGGGCCCAACGCCTTGGGCTCTGAATGTCGACGGCCAAGCGCTTTCCTGCCAGCCTGAAGTCGGCCACCGCGCCGCAGCGCGAGTTGCTGATGCCGCAGCGCCATCTGCACCAGGCCACTGTCGATGCGGCACGGCTGGCGCGCCCGAGCGGGACGGGGCTGGACAGCGGTGCGGTGCGCCAGCGCATGGTCGACCGGCTGCGGGCCGAAGGCAAGTTCGATGAACATGTGCTGGCCGCGCTGGCCGCGGTGCCCCGCCACGAGTTTGTCGACACGGCGCTGGCCGCCCAAGCTTACGAAGACACGGCGCTGCCCATCGGTCATGGGCAGACGATCTCCAAGCCCTCCGTCGTGGCCCACATGCTGGGCTTGCTGATGGCCTGCGGGGGCGCGCGCCAGCGCGGCTCGCTGGGTCGCGTGCTGGAGATCGGCACCGGCTGTGGCTATCAGGCTGCCGTCATCGCCCTGCTGGCGCGCCAGGTCACATCCATCGAACGCCTGCAGGGCCTGCATGACAAGGCCAAGCTGAATCTGCAACGTGTTGTCTTGCCGCGTTCGCCGCGCCTCATCTGGGGCGACGGCCGGGTCGGTCACTCGGCCAGTGGCCCCTTCGACAGCATCATTGCTGCCGCGGGCGGTGAGGACATTCCACCAGCCTGGACCGAGCAACTCGCGCCCGGTGGACGCCTGGTTGCGCCGACCGCGGCGAGAGGGCGCGGCCAAGTGTTGGTAGTGCTCGACCACGTCGTGGAGGCGGGCGTCAGCCGCTGGGTGCGCAGCGAACATGAGGCCGTGCTTTTCGTTCCCTTAAAATCTGGCGTTGTTTGACCGGGGGTCGTCGGCGCACCGCGCCACACAATTGGGTCGGCCTCCCAACGCGCCTTCGCCACACGATGCCCTCTAGCCTGCGCCTCATATTTGTTGTCACCACAGCGCTGCTGCTCAGTGCCTGCGGCACGTCGTTGCAGCGCGCACCGGTCGAAGACCGCAATCCGCAGCCGCCCAAGGTTGCTGCGCCTGCCACGCCGGAACCTGCGGCGTCGGCCGCCTCAGCAGCCGAAACCAAGGCGCTGCTTCCCGGCGCTGAGAACGCCGGAAAGGCCGGTTATCACACCGTCAAGCCGGGGGATGCATTGATCCGCATCGCGCTCGACAACGGCCAAAGCTGGCGCGACGTGGCCAAGTGGAACAACCTCGAGAACCCGAACCGCATCGAGGTCGGCCAGGTCCTGCGTGTGGTGCCGCCGGGCGTGGACCCGAGTGCCGTCACGGCCAAGCCAGTCGCTGGCACTGCCAAGGTCGAGACACGTCCGCTGGATGCCAAGCCACCGGTCGCTGCGGCGAGCACGGCAGCGTCGGCGCCCTCGGTGGCAGCCACCACCACGCCGGCTCCTGCGGCCCCAACTGCTGCCGCCGGTGATGAAGACGGCCTGTCTTGGGCATGGCCGGTGACCCACCCGGTCAGCGCCGGTTTCGACGAGCAGCGCAACAAGGGCTTGGACTTTGCGGGCAAGCCGGGTGACCCGGTTTTCGCTGTCGCCGATGGACGCGTTGTTTACGCTGGTTCGGGCTTGCGCGGCTACGGCAACTTGGTCATCATCAAGCACAACAACACTTACCTGACGGCTTATGCCCACAACCGGGCGATGCTGGTCGAGCAGGACCAAGTGGTGCGTAAAGGTCAGAGGATTGCCGAGATGGGTTCTACCGAGAGCGATATCGTCAAGCTGCACTTCGAAGTGCGCAAACTCGGCAAGCCTGTCGACCCTGCGAAATTGCTTCCGCCGCGCTGAAGCGACGGCGCGCAAATCACACATACGGGGCGAGCGACCAAGTCATGAAACGCGCTGCGCCCAAGCTCAACGGCCATGCCAGCGAACCTGGCGTCCTGATGTCGGCCATCAATGGGCACAGTGAACCTGAGCCTGGCCCCGGTAGCGCCGACGAAGACACCCAAGCACTGCGCAGCGGCGGCGACGAGATCGAGCTAGGCAATGCGCTGCAGGCCTACCTTCGCGATATCCGCCGCACGCCGCTGTTGACACCCCAGCAGGAGTTCAACACGGCCCAGGCAGCGCGCGCGGGTGATTTCGATGCGCGTCAGGCCATGATCGAGCACAACCTCCGACTGGTTGTCAGCATCGCCAAGAACTATCTCGGCCGCGGCCTGCCGATGAGCGATCTCATCGAGGAAGGCAACCTCGGCTTGATGCATGCGATCGGCAAGTTCGAGCCGGAGCGGGGTTTTCGCTTCTCGACCTATTCCAGCTGGTGGATCCGCCAAAGCATCGAGCGCGCGCTGATGCACCAGGCGCGCCTGGTGCGGCTGCCCGTGCATATCGTGCGCGAGCTCAACCAGGTGCTCAAGGCGCGTCGGGCGCTGGAGGCTTTGCAAAGTGCCAACGGGGCCGACGGGCGTGTGCGTGCAGAGGACGTGGCCCAGGCGCTGGGCCGCCCGGTCGACGAAGTGGCCGAGCTGCTGGCGTATGCCGAGCTGCCGAGTTCGCTCGACTCGCCGGTGGACCGCAACGGCGAAGGCGGCGAATCCATGCTCGATCTTGTCGCCGACGAGCAGGCCATTGACCCGATGGGTTTGCGCCTGTCACACGAGGTCGAGGAGTTGCTCAAGCATGGCCTCGCGAGCCTGAACGATCGCGAACGCGAAGTACTGGCGGGCCGCTATGGCCTGTCTGACCGCGAGCCCGAGACGCTCGATGTGCTGGCCATCCGCCTGAAGCTGACGCGCGAGCGCATCCGCCAGATCCAGATCGAGGCCTTGGCCAAGCTCAAGCGCAACATGATGCGCCACGGCGTCGACCGCGACTCGATCTTCTGAGCCCTCTATGGGTCAAGTGCCGGGCCGCCCCAAGCCCGCCCCGTATCCCCTCGGGAGTCGCTCGCCGTGCTCGGTGGGCGAGGGGCCTCAGTGACAATCGGGGGATGAATCAGACGACGGAATGGCTCAAGGTCGAAAGCATCGAACTTGAGGCGCAAGGCGTGGCGCACAACGCTGAGGGCAAGGTGGTCTTCATCGATGGGGCCTTGCCTGGCGAGGTGGTGAAGGCGCAGATCTCACGCCGCAAGAACAACTGGGAGCAGGGCCAGCTCACCGAGATAAAAAAGGAAAGCCCTCTGCGCGTGACACCAGGCTGTCCGCACTTCGGCCTGCATGCTGGTGCCTGTGGCGGCTGCAAGATGCAGCATCTGCAGGCTGGCGCGCAGGTGGCGGTCAAGCAGCGCGTGGTGGAAGACCAGCTCTGGCATCTCGGCAAGGTCAAGCCGGAGGTGCTGCTGCGGCCCATCGAAGGCCCGACTTGGGGCTACCGCTATCGCGCGCGCTTTTCGGTGCGCTATGTGCAGAAGAAGGGCGTCGTGCTGATCGGCTTTCACGAGCGCAAGAGCCGCTATGTAGCCGACATGCAGGTCTGCAAGGTTGTGCCAAGGGTGGTCAGCGACCTGCTGATGCCACTGCGCGAGTTGATCATGGGCATGGCCGAGCGCGATCGTTTGCCGCAGATCGAGCTTGCAATGGGCGACGAGGTCATCGCCCTTGTGCTGCGTCATCTGAATCCGCTGCCGGACGGCGATATCGCGATGCTGCGCGAGTTTGGTCTCAGGTATGACGTCCAGTGGTGGCTGCAGCCGAAGGGGCCTGACACCGTCAAGCTGCTCGACGAAGGCGGCCCGCAGCTGGCCTACCGCCTGCCCGAGTTCGGCATCACCATGCCCTTCAAGCCGACCGACTTCACTCAGGTCAATCCGCACATCAACGCGACGCTGGTCGGCCGTGCGCTGCGCCTGCTCGCCGTTGAGCCGGGCGACCGCGTCATCGACTGGTTCTGCGGCCTGGGCAACTTCACGCTACCGCTGGCCACCCAGGCGCGCGAGGTGCTGGGCATCGAGGGCAGCGAGACCCTGGTACAGCGCTCGCGCGAGAACGCGACAGCGAACTGCCTGGCGCACAAGACCCGCTTTGTTGCGCGCAATCTGTTCGAGATGACGCCAGAGCTGCTGGCCCTGGACGGCAGCGCGGACCGGTGGCTGATCGATCCGCCGCGCGAGGGGGCCTTCGCGCTCGCCAAGGCGGTGGCGGACCTTGCGCAGGACCCGTCCCTGGCGCCCGGCTGGACGGCGCCGAAGCGCATCGTCTATGTCAGCTGCAACCCGGCGACGTTGGCGCGGGATGCAGGCCTGTTCGTCAATGTGGCGGGTTACCGTTGCACGGCGGCCAGCGCGGTGAACATGTTTCCGCACACGGCCCACGTCGAAAGCATTGCCGTCTTCGACCGTTGAACTTGCCGCACACCGGGTGGATCTGCAGCGATCCACCCGAGACGGGTGGGCTGGCATCTCCGCGTAAGTCCGGGGTGCTCATGTCTGCAGGGTGGACAAAATGATAAACATATTTGTTTAGCTGTCCCGCTTAACCCGGCAGAGACGAGGCAAGCCATGTTCCTTGAATTCAAGTTGGCCTGGCTGTTGGGCTTGGCCTGGCTAGCGATGTGCCTGTCCTGTTCGGCTCATGCCCAAGCCGACAGCATTCCGCCTGTGCCGAAGCGGGGCGTCAACATCGTCGGCTACGACGCGATTTGGGAGGATCCCGCCAAAGCGCGCTTCCAGTTGCGACATATGCAGGCGATCCGCGACGGTGGTTTCGATCACGTCCGGCTCAACCTGCATGCCTTCGCCCACATGGACGCCGAGCATCGGTTGTCTGCCCAGTGGCTGAAGACGCTGGACAAACTGGTCGGCGCGGGGCTGGAGGCAGGCCTGCAGGTCATCCTCGATCAGCACAATTTCAACGAGTGTGCCAAGGAGGAGGATCTGCCGCCTTGTCGGGTGCGGCTCCAAGCCTTCTGGCGCCAGGTTGCCGCCCGCTACCAGGGCGCACCGGATGGGCTCATCTTCGAGATATTGAACGAACCCAACGGCGCCGCCGACGCCGTTTGGCAAGACATGCTGACCGAAAACCTGGCGATCATCCGTGAGTCCAATCCGACCCGACGTGTCATCGTCGGGCCGAAGTTCTGGAACTCGCTGGATCATCTGGGCAGCTTGCGTTTGCCCGAGGCGGATCGGCGGCTCATCGTCACCTTCCACTACTACACGCCCATGGAGTTCACTCACCAGGGGGCGAGCTGGACGCCGCAGTTCCAGAAGCTGTCCGGCGTGACCTGGGGCACGGCGGCCGATCTGGAGCGGCTGACCCAGGACATGGACAGCGTCAAGGCCTGGGCGGACAAGCACAAGCGCCCCATCCTGCTTGGTGAGTTCGGCGTGCTGGAGACCGCGGGCATGGCGCAGCGCGTCGCCTGGACTGCTGCCGTGGCGAGGGCGGCCGAGGCGCGTGGCTTCGGCTGGTCCTACTGGCAGTTCGACTCCGACTTCGTCCTCTGGGATATGAGGGCCGACGGCTGGGTCAAGCCGATTCATGGTGCCTTGGTGCCCGGGCTGGCGGCCGGCACTGCCCCAGCAGCGCGCGCGACCGATCCGGCACTCGACTATCTGATCAACACGCCGCGGGTTTCGACCTGGTCGGTCTATGGCGATGGGCAGTCCAGCCAGCAGACTCCTTGCGCCGCGACGGGCAAGGTCTGTCTGCGAGTGGCCCTGCCGGCTGCCAAATCCAACGCCTGGGACATCGGCGCGGTTGCGCCGCTGCAGGGCAGCATCGCCAAGGGCGACAAGCTGCAGGTCATCGCTTGGGCTCGGCTCGACACCGAAGACACCCGGGCCCAGGCCGTCGTGCCCATGCTGCTGCAACTCGGCGCGCCACCCTATACGGTGGTGGTCTCCGGTTCCGTGACGTTGACCAGCAAGCTGGAGCCCATTGCCATCGGCGGTGTGGCGGCCGAGAGCTTCGCGGGCGGTACGGTCAACCTCGCGCTGCAAATCGGCCAGGTTGGCCGGCCCGTCGTGCTCAGCGCGCCTTTCGTGTTGAAGAACTACAAGCCCGCCCGGTAAAAACAAAGGCGGCCGAGGCCGCCTTTGATGCTCAAGCTGTGTGGCGCGTCAGTCGCGCTCGCCACCAAAAATGCCCAACAGGGACAGCAAGCTCTGGAACACGTTGTAGACGTCCAGGTAAATCGCCATCGTCGCGCTGATGTAGTTGGTCTCGCCGCCGTCGATGACGCGCTTGATGTCGTAGAGCATGAAGGCCGAGAACACGCCAAGCATCAGCACGAGGATGGTCAGCATCAGCGCCGATGACTGCAGGAAGAAATTGGCGATGCAGGCGACCAGCAACACGATGGCGCCCACGGTCAGGAACTTGCCCATGCCCGACAGATCACGCTTGATGACGGTCGCCAGGGTGGCCATCGTGAAGAAAACGGCGGCGGTGCCGCCGAAGGCGGTCATGACCAGGGAGGTGCCGTTCTTGTAACCCAGCACGAAGCCGATCAGCCGCGACAGCATCAACCCCATGAAGAAGGTGAATGCCAGCAGAGCCGCCACGCCGGCTGCGCTGTCCTTGGTCTTCTCGACGACGAACATCAACCCGAAGGCGCCGACGAAGAACACGATCATGCTGATGCCGGGGCTCAGCGCCGCGAACAGTCCGGTCGCGACGCCGACCCACGCGCCGAGGACGGTCGGCACAAGGGACAGGGCCAGCAGCCAGTAAGTGTTGCGCAGCACGCGCTGGCGATCGGCCGCAAGGCCCACGTTGGCGTAGCCATATTGGTTTTGCAGGCTTTCGTTCATGACGATCCTCCGAAGGGCGAATGGAAACTGCGCCGATTCTAGGTCGGTGCAAGGCGGCTACATTGGGGCCTGTCCCAGCAAACGCAAGACCATGAAACAGCAATCCCAGCTCGAACTCGAAGACGTCAAGCGCGTCGCGGCGGCCGCGGAAGCCCATGCCCAGCGGCAGGGCTGGGCAGTCAGCATTGCCATCGCCGACGCAGGCGGGCATTTGCTGTGGCTGCAGCGGCTCGACGGCGCAGCGCCGATTTCTGCGCAGATCGCGCCGGCCAAGGCCCAGACGGCAGCGCTCGGGCGTCGCGAAAGCAAGGTCTATGAAGACATGATCAACCAGGGCCGCGTGTCCTTTCTGAGTGCGCCCGGCCTGCAGGGTCTGCTCGAGGGCGGCGTTCCCATTTTGGTCGACGGCCAGTGCGTCGGCGCCGTCGGTGTCAGCGGCGTCAAGTCAAGCGAGGACGTCGAGATCGCCCGCGCCGGCATTGCGGCACTTTGAGTCATCACGAAGACGTCGCAGGGCGGTCACGAAGCCTCCGTACTAACCCCAGTCGGCTATACTCGATGGGTTTACCTGAACCCCGCGCTGCCCGGCGAAAGATCCCCTCGGTTTCTTCAAGCTGACCCGTCACCGACGGGTTGATGCTGGGCACGCGCCCCACTTGCGGAGACCTTTGTGCTGGCTGACCTGCTCCACCCCCCTCAAGCAATCTTGGCGTTGGCGGATGGGACGGTGTTCCGAGGCCAATCCATCGGCGCGACGGGCCAAACGGTTGGTGAGGTGGTGTTCAACACCGCGCTGACCGGCTACCAGGAAATCCTGACCGACCCGAGCTACTGCAAGCAGATCGTCACGCTGACGTATCCGCACATCGGCAGCTATGGCGTCAGCGACGAAGACGTCGAAGCCAGCAAGGTCTACGCCGCCGGCCTCGTCATCAGGGACCTGCCCTTGCGCGCGTCCAACTTCCGCGCTGGCAAGACGCTGGACACCTATCTGCGTGATCAAGGCACGGTGGGTATCGCCGGCCTCGACACGCGCCGCCTGACCCGCGTTCTGCGCACCAAGGGCGCGCAGAACGGCTGCATCCTGGCGCTGCCCGCCGGCCAGGCCTTGACTCAGACCGACATCGACGAAGCGGTCGCCCAAGCCAAGGCCGCGCCATCGATGGCCGGGCTTGATCTCGCCAAGGTGGTGAGCCGCACCCAGAATGAGGTCTGGACCCAGACGGAATGGCAGCTTGGCAGCGGTTACGGCGAACAGACGAGCGCCAAGTTCCACGTCGTCGCCTATGACTTCGGCGTCAAGAGCAACATCCTGCGCATGCTGTCTTCGCGGGGCTGCAAGGTCACCGTCGTGCCGGCGCAGACGCCCGCCAGCGCCGTGTTCGACCTGGAGCCGGACGGCATCTTCCTGTCCAACGGCCCCGGCGACCCGGAGCCCTGCGATTACGCCATCAAGGCCACGGCACAGCTGATCGAATCGGGCATTCCGGTCTTCGGCATCTGCCTGGGCCACCAAATCCTGGCGCTTGCCTCGGGAGCCAAGACCTTCAAGATGAAGTTCGGCCATCACGGGGCCAATCATCCGGTCAAGGACCTGGATAGCGGCCGTGTCGGCATCACGAGCCAGAACCACGGCTTCGCGGTGGACCCCCAGACGCTGCCCGCCACCCTGCGCGCCACACACATCAGCCTGTTCGACGGCACGCTGCAAGGCATCGCTCGCACCGACAAGCCGGCCTTCAGCTTCCAGGGCCACCCGGAAGCCAGCCCCGGCCCGCACGACATCGCCTACCTGTTCGATCACTTCATAGCCTTGATGAACAAGGCCTGAACGAGGCACACCCATGTTCGGCATCACCGACCTCGGCACCTTCCTCGCGGCGGCAATCTTCATCATCCTGCTGCCCGGGCCTAACTCTTTGTATGTGCTGTCCGTCGCGGCGCAGCGGGGTGTGCGCGCCGGCTACATCGCGGCCTGCGGCGTGTTTGTCGGCGACACGGTGCTGATGACGGCAGCCGCTGCTGGTGGCGCTTCGCTTTTGATGGCCAGCCCGCAGATATTTTTCGTCGTGAAGATGGTCGGCGCTGTCTACCTGGGCTGGATCGGCATCCAACTGCTGCTCGGCGCGGTGAGCACCTGGCGCGGCGAGGCCAAGCTGGACGGTGCATCCAGCGTCGTCGACGCCAGCCAGCCGTTCAAGAAGGCCCTGGTCGTCAGCCTGCTGAATCCCAAGGCGATCGCCTTCCTGCTGTCCTTCTTCATCCAGTTCGTCGACCCGGCCTATGCGCACCCGGCGCTGACCTTCCTGGTCCTGGGAAGCATCATCCAGGTGCTCAGCTTCATCTATCTCTCGACGCTGATCTTCGCCGGCGCCCGCCTGGCTGCGGCCTTCCGCGCGCGGCGTCGTCTCTCTGGCGCCGCCAATGCAGGCGTCGGTGCACTTTTCGTTGGGTTCGGGGCCAAGCTGGCCACGACCACTCTCTAAGCAGACCGCCATGCCGAAACGCACAGACCTCAAGACCATCCTCATCATCGGCGCGGGCCCGATCATCATCGGCCAAGCCTGCGAGTTCGACTACTCGGGCGCCCAGGCCTGCAAGGCGTTGCGCGAGGAGGGCTACAAAGTCGTCTTGGTCAACAGCAACCCGGCGACCATCATGACGGACCCGGACACGGCGGACGTCACGTACATCGAGCCCATCACTTGGCAGGTCGTCGAGAAGATCATCGCCAAGGAGCGGCCTGATGCCGTGCTGCCCACCATGGGCGGCCAGACCGCGCTGAATTGCGCGCTGGACCTGCACAAGCACGGCGTGCTGGCCAAGTACAGCGTCGAGATGATCGGTGCCAACGAGCACGCCATCGAGAAGGCCGAGGACCGCCTGAAGTTCAAGGACGCGATGACCAAGATCGGCCTGGGCTCGGCCCGGTCGGGCATCGCGCATTCGATGGAAGAGGCGCTGGCGGTGCAAAAGCGCATCCAGGCCGAGATCGGCGGCGCGGGCTTCCCGATGGTCATCCGGCCCAGCTTCACGCTGGGCGGCTCGGGTGGCGGCATCGCCTACAACCCGGAAGAGTTCGAGGCCATCTGCAAGCGCGGGCTGGACCTGTCGCCGACCAACGAGCTGCTCATCGAGGAGAGCCTGATCGGCTGGAAGGAATACGAGATGGAAGTGGTCCGCGACAAGGCGGACAACTGCATCATCGTCTGCGCCATCGAGAACCTGGACCCGATGGGCATTCACACCGGTGACTCGATCACCGTGGCGCCCAGCCAGACGCTGTCGGACAAGGAATACCAGCTGCTGCGCAACGCCAGCATCGCCATCCTGCGCGAGATCGGCGTGGACACGGGCGGCTCCAACGTGCAGTTCTCGATCAACCCGAAGGACGGCCGCATGGTCGTCATCGAGATGAACCCGCGCGTATCGCGCTCCTCGGCGCTGGCCTCCAAGGCGACCGGCTTCCCCATTGCCAAGATCGCCGCCAAGCTGGCCGTGGGCTACACCCTGGACGAGCTGAAGAACGACATCACCGGCGGGATCACGCCGGCGTCGTTCGAGCCCAGCATCGACTACGTCGTCACCAAGATCCCGCGCTTCGCCTTCGAGAAGTTCCCGATGGCGGATTCGCGGTTGACGACGCAGATGAAGTCGGTCGGCGAGGTGATGGCCATGGGCCGCACCTTCCAGGAATCGTTCCAGAAGGCGCTGCGCGGTCTGGAGACGGGCATTGACGGCCTGACCGAGCGCTCGACCGACCGCGAAGACATCGTGCAGGAGATCGGCGAAGCCGGCCCCGAGCGCATCCTGTATCTGGCCGACGCCTTCCGCATCGGCATGACGCTGGACGAGATCTATGAGGAGACGGCGGTCGACCCGTGGTTCCTCGCGCAGATCGAGCAACTGGTGCAGATCGAAGGCGACCTGAAGGGTCGCAGCATCGAGTCAATCACCGAGGCGGAGCTGCGCTTGCTCAAGAGCAAGGGCTTCTCGGACAAGCGCCTGGCCAAGCTGCTGGGCACTCACCAGCACGCGGTGCGCGAGCGCCGCCACGCGCTGAACGTGCGGCCCGTCTACAAGCGCGTCGACACCTGCGCGGCCGAGTTCGCCACGCAGACGGCCTACATGTATTCGACCTATGAAGGCGCGGATGCCGAGTGCGAGGCCGAGCCGACGGACAAGAAGAAGATCATGGTGCTAGGCGGTGGCCCCAACCGCATCGGCCAGGGCATCGAGTTCGACTACTGCTGCGTGCACGCCGCGCTCGCGATGCGCGAGGATGGCTACGAGACCATCATGGTCAACTGCAACCCCGAGACCGTCTCGACGGACTACGACACGAGCGACCG
>NZ_JBQVNP010000038.1:0-38400 GCF_052436255.1 Roseateles sp.
AGCACCAGCGCGATGGCGATGATGGGGCCCGAGACCTCCTGCATGGCTTTGACCGTCGCGGCATGCGGCGTCAGGCCGTCCTGGATGTTGCGCTCGACGTTCTCGACCACCACGATGGCGTCGTCCACCACGATGCCGATGGCGAGCACCAGGCCGAACAGCGTCAGCGTGTTGATGCTGAAGCCCAGCAGCAGCAGCACGGCGAAGGTGCCGACGATGGACACCGGCACGGCCACCAGCGGGATGATGGACGCGCGCCAGGTCTGCAGGAAGATGATGACGACCAGCACGACCAGCGCGACCGCCTCGAACAGCGTGGTGACGACCTTGCTGATGGAGGTCTGCACGAAGCGCGTGGGGTCGTAGACGATGGCGTAGTCCACGCCCGCCGGGAAGCTGGGCTTGAGTCGCTCCATCGTCTCGCGCACGTTCTCCGAGATCGCCAGCGCGTTGGAGCCGGGCGCCTGGAAGATGGCGATGGCAGCCGCCTCCTTGTTGTTCAGCAGGCTGCGCAGCGCATAGGTGTTGGCGCTGATCTCGACGCGGCCCACGTCGCGCAGGCGCACCATGGCGCCGGTGCGGGGCTCGGCGCGCACGATGATGTTGGCGAACTCATCCTCGGTGGTCAGGCGGCCCTGGGTGTTGATGGCCAGCTCGAACTCCGTGCCCTTGGGCGCGGGCGAGGCGCCGACGACGCCGGCCGCGACCTGCGAGTTCTGCTCGCGGATGGCGCCGACCACCTCGCTGGCCGTCATGTTGCGCGCGGCGAGCTTTTGCGGGTCAAGCCAGATGCGCATGGCGTAGTCGCCGGCACCGAAGGTCTGCACCGAGCCCATGCCCGGCACGCGCAGCAGGTCGTCGCGCACGTTGAGCGAGCCGTAGTTGCGCAGGTAGAGCGCGTCGCGCGAGTTGTCGGGGCTGACCAGGTGGACCACCATGGTCAGGTTGGGGCTGCTCTTCTCGGTCGTCACGCCGATGGTGCGCACGATTTCGGGCAGGCGCGGCAACGCACGGTTGATGCGGTTCTGCACCGCGGTCTCGGCGGCTTCGGGATTGGTGCCGATCTTGAACGTGACCGTCAGGCTCATGCCGCCGTCGCCAGTGGCCTGGCTGTCGAAATACAGCACGTTCTCGAGGCCGTTGATCTGCTCCTCCAGCGGCGCGGCCACCGTCTCGGAGATCACGCGCGGGTTGGCGCCTGGGTACTGGGCGCGCACCACCACCTGCGGCGGCGCGACCTCGGGGTACTCGGAGATCGGCAGCATGGGAATAGCCAGCGCGCCGATCAGGAAGATGAAGAGCGACAACACGGTCGCGAAGCGCGGCCTGTCGATGAAGAAGCGTGAGATGTCCATGAGGCGTCCGCCCTGTTACTTCGACGCGGCAGGCACGGGGGCGGCCGGGATCGGCATGCCCTTGTCGTCGACCTTGAGCACCTGCGGCGTGACCGGCGCGCCGGGGAAGGCGCGCAGCAGCCCGTCGACGATGACGAGTTCACCGGCCTTGACGCCGTCGACGACGCGCATGCCGTCGATCAGTGCGCCCGGCGTGACGGGCCGTGGCTGCACGATGTTGTTGGGTCCGACGATGAGGACGACCTTGCGCGTCTGGTCGGTCGTGATGGCGCGGTCGGGTACGACGACGCCGGAGTAGCTGGCGCTGCCGCCGAGCTTGACGCGCGCATATAGGCCCGGCGTGAATTGACCCCCCTTGTTGTCGAACACGGCGCGGGCGCGGATGGAGGCGGTAGCCGGGTTCAAGCGGTTGTCGACGAAATCCAGCTTGCCCATGTGCGGGAAGCCCTGCTCGTTGGACAGGCCCATCTGCACGACGGTCGAGACCGGCTTGGCCGAGCGCATGTACTTCAGATAGGTCGCCTCGCTGGCGTCGAAGTAGGCGTAGACCTTGTCGCTGGAGACCACCGTCGTCAACACCGGCTCGCCGACGCCGACGAGGTTGCCCGGCGTGACGTTGGCGCGCGAGGTGCGGCCACTGACGGGCGAGGTCACGTTCGCGTACTCGATGTTCAGGCGGGCCGTCACCAGCGCCGCCTCGGCGCCCTTCTGGTTGGCCTCGGCGCTGCGCAACGCCGAGCGCAGCTGGTCGATCTCCTGCTGGCTGACCGCGTTGACGCTGACCAGCTTCTCGGAGCGCGCCAGATCGGTGCGTGCCAGGTCGGCCTGGGTCTTCAGCGCCGCGATCTGCGCCTCGGCGCGCGCCACCTCGGCGCGGAAGGCGCGCGTGTCGATGGTGAAGAGCGGGTCTCCCTTCCTGACGAACTGGCCTTCCTTGAAGCGCACCGCCTCGACGGTGCCGGCCACGCGCGGGCGCACGTCGACGGTGTCGGGCGCCTCCAGGCGGGCGGTGAACTCGTCGAACTCCTGCACCTCGCGCTGCGTGGCGGGCGCTACCGACACGGGCGGTGGGCCGCCATGACCACCCGGGCCGCCAGCACCGTCCGGCTTTTGACCGCAGGCGGTGAGGATGACTGTCAACAGCAGCGCCAGGCTGGTCTTTTTCATGGAGGGCTCCGAGTGCAAGCGCGCGACTGTAGCCAGATCAAATGAAGCTTGAGCCCCCCAAACTGGAAACCCTTCCAGCCTGCTGACATGAGTTGTCACCAGTGCAGAACTGTGAACAAAAAGCAAAAAGCCGCCCGAAGGCGGCTTGTCGATGCAGCGGCCGGCGCCGTCAGTGGACGCCGTGCATCCACTTCTTCATCAGCGGCGTCATGGCCATCAGAACCAGACCGGCGGCGATGGGGATGATGGTGAAGATCAGGAAGAACACCGACATCGAATAGGTCGACGAGATGTGATCGATGTAGGAGCCGGTGGAGCCGGCGATCTTGTTGGCGATGGCCGAGTTCAGGAACCACACGCCGAACATCAGGCCCAGCAGGCGCGCCGGCGCGAGCTTGGAGATATAGGACAGGCCGACCGGCGACAGGCAGAGCTCGCCCATCGTGTGCAGCAGGTAGGCCAGCGTCAGGAACATCATGCTGACCTGGGCCGTCTTGGCGCCCTGCGGGATGCCGGCCGAGCCATAGGACAGCACCGCGAAGCCCAGGCCCAGCAGCACCAGGCCGACACCGAACTTGACGGGGCCCGACGGGTTCCACTTCTCCTCCCACATCTTGGAGAACATGGGCGCCAGCACGACGATGAAGAAGCTGTTCAGCACGCCGAACCAGGTGGCGGGCACTTCGCTCTGGTCCATGCCGAACTCGCGGCCCAGCATCCACAGGCACAGGCCCCAAATGATGGCGAAGGCCACGGCCAGCGACAGGTTGGCCATCAAGTAGTTGCCACCGGTCGAGCGGTAGAGCTTGAACAGCAGCCAGGACAGGATGGCCGCCGGCACCAGCGTCATCGCGGTGTTGATGATCTTGAAGATGAGGCCGCTGGTGCCGGTGAGCGTGCGGTCGGTGTAGTCGGCCGCGAAGATGGTCATGGACCCGCCGGCCTGCTCGAACGCGAACCAGAAGAAGATGGTGAAGAACGAGAAGACGAAGATCGCCTTCAGGCGGTCCGCCACGACATGCTTGGGCGTGTTGTCCAACGCCTCGCGGGCGCTTTTGGCGGCGGCGTCGACCTTGTCGCCGATACTGCCGAACAGGCCCTGGCTAAGCCAGAACTGCAGCGCGCCCAGAATCATGAAGATGCCGGCCAGGCCGAAACCGAGGTTCCAGGAAATCTTCTCGCCGATGTAGCCGCACAGGGAGATGCCGAAGAAGGCGCCGGCGTTCACGCCCATGTAGAACAGCGTGTAGCCGCCGTCACGGGCGCCTTCGTTGTCCTTGCCGTAAAGCTGGCCGACGATGGCGGAGATGTTGGGCTTGAACAGACCGGTGCCCAGCACGATCAACCCCAGGCCGATGTAGAAGCTCGTTGTCGTCTCCATGAACAGGGCGATGTGGCCCGCCGCGATGACGAAGCCGCCCAGCAGTACCGAGCGCCGCGTGCCCAGCAGCCGGTCGGCGATGTAGCCGCCCAGGATGGGCGTCAGGTAGACGAACAGCGTGTACCAGCCGTACAGCTCCAGTGCCTGCTCGCGGCTCCAGCCCCAGCCGCCCTTGCTGGCCTCGGCGATCAGGAACAGCACGAGCAGCGCCCGCATGCCGTAGTAGGAGAAACGCTCCCACATCTCGGTGAAGAAGAGGACGAAGAGCTGGTTGGGCTGGCCCAGGATGGTGGCCGCGCGACCAGGCGCCGAAGGGGTGGTGGTTGTCACGTCTGCTGTTCCAAGTGAACTCGGGGGCGCGGGCGGTAACCCGCTGGAAAGGGCGGGATTGTCCGGTCTGGAACTGCCAATCCCGCGCCGGGCCACCCCGGGATTGCCCTGGGTCTGCGTGGACGGATTCAGTGACTGGCAAGCCGATGCCCGCAGGCATCGGTCCTGCGCTCAGGGCGCCGCGGCGCGGGCGGAGCCGCCGGAAGAAGCGACGATGGGCTGGCGCTCCGGCAGGATGTAGACCAGGCTCTTGCCGCGCCCCAGCGTCGGCAGCACGACCTCGTCGAAGAACGTCGGGTCGACGACCACGCAGCCGAGCGTGATGCGGCGGTCGTGCAGGTTGGCGGACGCCAGGCGCTCGGGGCGGCCCTGGTTGGCCGGCGTGGGACGCAGGCGGTGGATGGCCAGGTTGGCGTCGTAGTCGAACCAGACGATGCGTTCGCCATTGAGGTTGCGACCCGGCTGGGCTTCAAAGCGGCCGGCCGGCGTCACACGCTCATGGCGGGCCAGCGCTGCAGGGTCTTTGCCGCGCGCGCTGGCGGGCTCGATATCGCCGGGCGTCAGCCCGAGCAGCGCGGCTGTGCGACCGATGAGGCGACCATCGGCAGCGTAGACGGACAGGGTCGCCTGTCGCTTGTCGACGATGGCGAACGGCCGGCCGTCATGGGTATCACCAGCCGGCCGTGAAATGACTTCCGCGCTGACGCCGGGTGATGCCAGCACGCTGCACCCGATGACGATGCTGCACAACCCGACCCTGGCCTGACTTGCCCAACTGCTGCCCACGCGATGCCCCGATAACGGTGGCGGCGCAACTCTCGCGCCTGCCTGGCGGGCAGTCTAGGAAAGGCAGCTTGTAACCAACAGTCCAGGAGTTCACGGATTGGCGTTGTTACCTCGTGGTGAGCCGGTTCGCGCCATCATCTGCGGCGCGGCATCCGGGAAAAAGGCGGTCAGCGGGCGCTGCTCGGGCAGTACATAGACGACTGCGCGCCCCTTGCCGAGGTGGGGCCAGATGGTGCGGTCAAAGAAGTCGGCGGGGACGTTGATGCAGCCCCAGCTGATGCGGTTGTCGGCGGCCGTCTTGCTCGCCAGTCGTTCCAGGCGGCGCTCCTTGGGATTGGTGGCACGCACACGGTGCATGGAGACCGCGGCGTCGTAGTCCACCCAGATGACGTCATCACCCAGCGTGTTGCGGCCCGGCGCCGATTCGAACCGTCCGGCCGGCGTCGTGCGCTCCTGCGGGCGGATGTCCTCGATAGCCTTCTCGCCGATGCCGGGTACCGACAGGTCACCGGCGGCGTAGCCCAGCAGCACCGGGCTGGTGCCGAGCAGGCGACCGCCAGCGGCGAAGACATAGACCTGCGCACGGCGCTTGTCGACGATCGCGAAAGGGCGGTCGCCGTTGTCGGCCGCACGCACGGCCCAGGCGGCGACGCTGGTCACGTCGAGCGGCGCGCGCACTTGGCCCCAATCCAGGCGGGCCTTCTGGAGAGGCGGCGCGGCTGCCGCAGCCACGGGGGTATGGCTGGCCGCAACGGCCGCAGGCGCAGTCGCGGCGGGCTGTGCGGCGCCGAGCCGTTGGCCAACAAAAATGTAGAGCGCGGCCAGTGCCAGGGCGGCGATCAAACCGCCCTGGCAAAGGCCGACAAGGATGTCGCGCCGCCTTGCGGCGGCGGCGAGTTCGGCGCGTTCTCCGAAACGCATGGGGGCTTCCGGAGCCGACGCTGGCCCGACTTAGTTACGGTCGGCACGGGGGGCCGGCTCGTAGGTCGAACCGGTGGTCGACATGTCGGTCGAGTTGGCCGTCGTGTTCGCATTGTTGTTGTACGAACTGTCGGTCGTGCTGCGCACACTCGAGTCGCTGGTCAGCGGCGTGGTGCTGGTGCTGTCCAGCGGGGGGCTCGTGCGTGCCGGGTCGTCGGCAGGCATGGCCTGCTGGGCAGCCGTGGTGTTGTCCACCGGCGTCACCGCGTTCGGATCAGCAGGTGTTTGCTCGCTGATCGGCGCAGCCGTGGCGGCGGCCATCGGGTCGGTCGGCTGGACCTGATCCTCGGCCTGAGCCCAGGCAAAGCCGATACCGGTCACGAGGACGGCGGCGGTCAGAGCACTGGTGGCGGTCTTGAGCTTGGACATGAGGGACTCCTTTTCAATGCGGGGACCGGTCAGATGGCCGGCTGGTGAAGCCGGGCTAACGTTTCCACCGGCTGGAGTTCACTCTATTGCGCGCTCGCCACGCCCAGTGTCGGCACGAGGTCCAACAGCATGTAGGAGGGGTCCCTGGTGGGTAGCGGCTCGTTACGCCGTGCTACCGCGTCAGAGGGTGAAGTCGTAATCGATGGTCAACGGTGCGTGGTCGCTGAACATCTGGCCCGTGTAGATGGCCTCGCTGCGGGCGAGTGCGGCCATACCCGGGGTGGCGAGGTGGTAGTCCAGCCGCCACCCGACGTTGTTGGCCCGCGCGGCGCCGCGCGCGCTCCACCAGGTGTATTGCTCGGCCTTGTCGTTGAGCGTACGGAATACATCCACCAGGCCGCCGCCGTCCGCACCGTTGTCAAACAGGCGGGTGAGCCAGGCGCGCTCGTCGGGCAGGAAACCGCTGTTCTTCTGGTTGCTGCGCCAGTTCTTCAGGTCGACCTCCTTGTGCGCGATGTTGACGTCGGCCACGAGGATGAATTCGCGCTCGGCCTTCAGGGCCAGCAAATGCGGATACAGCGCCGCCAGGAAGCGGTACTTGACCGCCTGCCGCTCCTCGCCGCTGGTGCCGCTCGGAAAGTAGACGCTGATCAGGCTGAGCCTGCGGCCCGGCTTGTCGAAGCGCTTCTCGACCCAGCGGCCCTCGCCGTCGAACTCGTCGATGCCAAGCCCGGTGACCACGTCGCTCGGCTCTTCCCGCGTGTACAGGCCGACGCCGGAATAGCCTTTCTTCTGCGCGTAGTGGAAGTGGCCATTGAGCCGGTCACAGCTGCGGAACTTGGCTTCGACGACATCGGCCTGCGCCTTGAGTTCCTGCACGCCGACCGCATCGGCCTGTTGCTGGCAGAGCCACTCGAAGAAGCCCTTGCTGGCGGCGGAACGAACGCCGTTGAGGTTGGCGGTGATGAAGCGCATCGGAACTAGGGAGAAGGCTGATCCGCGGAAGTATCGCAGTGCAGCAATTGCACAACACCCCCGTGAGCTTTCAGCACGAAACGTCATGTCATCTTTACGATCCCGTAGGAATCAGACGCGCCACACGCGCCCCTTTCTTCATATGCAGCCGGCTCAGCCGCGCCAACTCGAGGACATTTCATGCCCCAACGCATCACCCCGACCTTGCTCACGCTTGCGCTCAGCATGGCCTTCCCGTGGCAGTCCGCTGTCGCGCAGACCGCGGCCGCGCCGGAGGCCAAGAAGGATGTCAGCCAGCTGGAGGCCGTCATCGTCACCGGCAGCCGTCGGGCCGAGAACCTGCGGGAGGTGCCGCTATCGATTTCAGCGATCAAGTCCGAGGAGCTGGACACCTACAACGCCAGCGGCCAGGACATCCGCGCCTTGTCTGGCAAGGTGCCCAGCCTGAACATCGAATCCGACTACGGCCGCACCTTCCCGCGCTTTTATGTGCGTGGCCTGGGCAACACCGACTTCGACATGAACGCCTCGCAGCCCGTCGGCCTGGTCTATGACGACGTCGTGCAGGAAAGCATTGCACTCAAGGGCTTCCCGGTATTCGACATGGAACAGGTCGAACTGCTGCGCGGCCCGCAGGGCACGCTGTTCGGGCGCAACTCGCCGGCCGGGGTCATGAAGTTCGACTCGGCCAAGCCGGGCAAGCACTTCGAGGGTTATGCCAATCTCGGCATCGGCCGCTGGAACGCCGTCAACCTGGAAACCGCCGTCAACGTGCCGCTGAGCGAGGACTGGCAAATGCGCGTCGCCGGCATCGTGCAGCGCCAGGACAACCGCGTCCACAACCCGATTGCGGGCGCCACGGCCGACCTCGAGGGCTACAACGACAAGGCGTTGCGGGTGCAGGCGGCCTACAAGAACGGCGGCTTCTCGGGCCTGTTCAAGATCCAGGCGCGTGACTTCAAGGGCACCGCGACGACCTTCCGCGCCAACATCATCAAGAAGGGCACGAACGACTTCGTCGATGGCTATGACGACAGCTACTACCCGACCGACGGCTACAACTCGCAGACGCTGACGTCCAACGAAGTCAGTGCGCGCCTGCGCTGGGACTTCGATGGCGTGTCGCTGTACTCCATCACCGCCCACGACCGCGCCAAGTTCTACAGCCGTGGCGATGTGGACGGCGGCTTCGGCGCGCCCTATGCGCCGCCGTCCGGACCGAACTACGGTGGCCAGCTCGCCAACATCCCGTTCGACGCGCAGACCGCCGACGGCATTCCGATGCTGCGCCAGACCACGCAGGAGTTCCGCCTGCAGTCCAACACCAGCGCACCGCTGCAGTGGATCGCCGGCCTGTACTACTTCAACGAGAAGCTGCAGGTGGACAGCTTCAACTTCGACAGCTTCGCCGCCGGCGACCCGCAGAACGGTTACGCCGTGCAGCGCCAGGAAGCCAAGTCCTGGGCCGCGTTCGGCAACCTGAACTACGCGGTCACGCCCGACTTCAAGGTGCGCGGCGGCATCCGCTACACCGACGACAAGAAGGACTTCACCGCGTCGCGCACGCAGACTCCCTTCGGCGGCGCCAATGTCGGCCCGCTGACCACCAATCCCAAATCGACGAACTGGAGCTGGGACCTCGGCGCCAACTACAACCTCGACAAGAGCGTGACCGTGTTCACCCGGGTCGCTACCGGCTACCGCGCGCCGTCCATCCAGGGCCGCGTGCTGTTCGGCGACACGATCTCGGTGGCCAGCTCAGAGAAAGTGCTGTCGGTCGAGGCGGGCTTCAAGGCCGACTTGCTCGACAACACCGCCCGCATCAGCGGCACGGTGTTCAAGTACCGCGTCAAGGACATGCAGCTCACCGCCGGCAGCGGCAGCGTCAACCAGAACCGCCTTATCAACGCCGCCAAGGCCGAAGGCCAGGGCTTCGAGATCGACGCGCAGGCCATCATCGCGCGCGACTGGCGCACCACGCTCGGCTTCTCGTACAACGACACCGAGATCAAGGATCCCAACCTGTTCGCCTCGCCCTGCGGCGCGCCGTGCACGGTGCTTGATCCGGCCGGTCCGGTGACCGGCTCCGTCAGCATCAACGGCAACCCGCTGCCGCGCGCGCCCAAGGTCGTCTGGAACTGGACGCTGAAGTACAGCACCGAGATCGGCAACGGCGAGCTGACCGTGCTGACCGATTGGGCCTTCAAGGACAAGTACAACATGTTCCTGTACGAAGCCGTCGAGTACCGCGCCAAGTCGGCACTCGAAGGCGGCCTGCGCGTCGGCTACGGCTGGGCCAATGGCAAGTACGAGGTCGCCGCGTTCTCGCGCAACATCACCGACCACCGCCAGGTCGTCGCCGCCATCGACTTCAACAACCTGACCGGCATCGTCAACGAGCCGCGCAGCTACGGCGTTCAGTTCAAGGCCTTGTTCTAAGCCTTCGGGCCGAGCGCCGGGCCGCTCCCAAGCCGGCCCGATTGGCGATCTGCTTGCGGCTCAATGCCGCGAGCATCGTCCTCCCCTCGGGGGGCTGAGGCCAAGGAAATCCTTGAACGAGGGCCCCCAAACTTGTTGGTGAAAACCAGCTGACGGCCCGGCCCCTTCTAGGGGTCGGGCCTGTTTTTTTGACCCCTAGAATCTTTGGACATGTCTGCCGCGCCCAACGATCCGCTTGCCCAGTCTTTTGTCGCGTTTGCCGTCGAGGCCGGTGTGTTGCGCTTTGGTGAGTTCAAGACGAAGGCCGGCCGGCTCAGCCCCTACTTCTTCAACGCCGGGCTGTTCGACGACGGGGCCAAGCTGGGCCGCCTGGCCGGCTTCTATGCCGAGCGACTGATCACATCGGGTCTTGCCTTCGACATGATCTTCGGTCCGGCCTACAAGGGCATCACGCTGGCCGCGGCGGTGTCGATGGAGCTGGCGCGCCGCGGCCACAACCTCCCGTTCGCCTACAACCGCAAGGAAGCCAAGGACCACGGTGAGGGCGGCACCCTCGTCGGCGCGCCGGTCCGGGGCCGTGTATTGATCATCGACGACGTCATCTCCGCCGGCACGTCGGTGCGCGAATCCATTCAGATGATCGAAGCGGCCGGTGCCGCGCCCTGCGGCGTGACCATCGCGCTGGACCGACAGGAAAAGGCGGCCGAGGGTGGCGTCGACAGCCCGCAGTCGGCCGTGCAGCAGGTGCAGGAACGCTATGGCCTGCCCGTCGTTGCCATCGCCGGCCTGGCCGACCTGCTGGCCTATCTGGACGGCGCACCCGAGCTGGCCGCCCACCGTCCGGCCGTGCTGGCCTATCGACAGCGATACGGAGTGTGAGCCGCCAATGCGCACGTTGACCGTCGTCACCGGAATGCTGGTCGCGGCCTGTGCGCAGGCCCAGGATGTTTCGCCCGGCAAGGGCATCTACACCTGCACGACGGCCGATGGCCGCAGGCTGACGAGCGACCGGCCGATCCCCGAATGCACGTCGCGCGAGCAGCGTGTGCTCAACCCAGATGGCTCGCAGCGCGCGACCTTGCCGCCCTTTCTGAGCCCCGAGGAGCGCACCGCCAAGGAAGCGGCCGACCGCCGCGCGGCGGCCGAGCGAATCGCCCAGCTGGACGCCATCCGACGCGACCGCACCTTGATGCAGCGCTACCCCAACGAGGCCGCCCACCAGCGCGCCCGCAACACCGCGCTGGATGATGCGAACAAGGCCACCCGCCTCTCCGAGCGGCGCATCCAGGACCTCAACCACGAGCGCAAGCCGCTGCTGGACGAGGCCGAGTTCTACAAGGGCAAGCCGTTGCCGGGCAAGCTCAAGCAGGCGCTGGACGCCAACGACGCCGGCATCGAGGCGCAGCAGGTGCTCATCGAGAACCAGAAGGCCGAGATCGTGCGCATCAACACGCGCTTCGACGCCGAACTTGCACGCCTGCGCAAGCTCTGGGCCGGGGCGACGCCGGGGTCGATGGCGCCGCTCAACGAGCTGCCGAAATCGACGCCCCCGGCCACACCCAAGCGCTGAGCTGCATTTGCAGCCTCAGGAAAACCCTCAGTCCTGGCCGAGCTTCTTCTTCAGCAGCTCATTGACGAGGGCTGGATTGGCCTTGCCCTTGGTCGCCTTCATGGCCTGGCCGACCAGCGCGTTGAAAGCCTTGTCCTTGCCGGCGCGGTACTCGTCGACCGACTTCTGGTTGGCGGCCAGCACCTCGTCGAGGATGGCCTCGATGGCGCCGGTGTCGCTGACCTGCCTGAGGCCCTTGGCTTCGATGACGACATCGACGTCGCTGGCCTCGCCCGTCCACAACGCTTCGAAGACCTGCCTGGCGGCGTTGTTGGAGATCGTGCCGTCGGTGATGCGCGCGATGAGCCGGGCCAGCAGCACGGGCCCGACCGGCGCGGCGTCTATCTCACCGCCGGTCGCGTTGAGCCGTTTGCTGATCTCGCCCATGACCCAGTTCGCCACCAGCTTCGGCTGGGCGCCGGCGGCCTTCGCGGCCTCGTAGTAGCGCGCCGTGGGCAGGCTCTGCGTCATCATGGTCGCGTCATAGGCCGGCAGGCCGTCGACGCTCTCGAAACGCGCCGCCATCACGCGCGGCAGCTCCGGCATCTCGCTCTTCACACGTTCCACCCACTCCGGCGCAATCACCAGCGGCGGCAGGTCCGGGTCAGGGAAGTAGCGGTAGTCGGCCGAGTCTTCCTTGCTGCGCATCGCGCGGGTCTCGCCGGTGTCCGGGTTGTAGAGCACCGTGGCCTGCCGGATCTTGCGGCCGTCCTCGATCTCGTCGATCTGCCAGTTGACCTCGTAATTCACCGCGTCGACCAGGAAGCGGAAGCTGTTGAGGTTCTTGATCTCGCGCCGCGTGCCATAAGGTGCGCCGGGCTTGCGCACCGAGACGTTGACGTCGCAGCGGAACGAGCCTTCCTGCATGTTGCCGTCGCAGATGCCCAGCCACATCACCAGTGCATGCAGCGTCTTGGCGTACTCGGCAGCCTCGGCGCCCGAGCGCATGTCGGGCTCGGAGACGATTTCCAGCAGCGGCGTGCCGGCGCGGTTCAGGTCAATGCCAGACTGGCCGTGGTAGTCCTCGTGCAGGCTCTTGCCCGCGTCTTCTTCGAGGTGGGCGCGGGTCAGGTTGACCTTGTGCTTGACGTCGCCGACGAAAAACTCGACCGAGCCGCCCTGCACCACCGGGATCTCGAACTGGCTGATCTGGTAGCCCTTGGGCAGGTCCGGGTAGAAGTAGTTCTTGCGCGCAAAGATCGACAGCGGCGCCACCTTGGCGCCGACCGCCAGGCCAAAGCGGATGGCGCGTTCGACGGCAGCGCGGTTCAGCACCGGCAGGGTGCCGGGCAGGGCCAGGTCCACCGGCGAGGCCTGGGTGTTGGGTGCCGCCCCGAAGGCGGTCGAGCTGCCACTGAAGATCTTGCTCTGCGTTGAGAGCTGGACGTGGTTTTCGAGGCCGATGACGACCTCATAGCCGCGGATGAGCTTGGAAGTAGGCATATCAGAATCCTGCCGGGGCGCGCTGGTGCCAGTCGGTCGCCTGTTGAAGCGCGTGGGCGGTGTGCAGCAACTGCCCTTCCTTGAAGTAGTTGCCGATGAGCTGCAGGCCCACGGGCATGCCGCCATCGCCGCTGCCGACCGGCACGCTCATGCCGGGCAGCCCGGCCAGCGAGCCGGGCAGCGTAAAGATGTCGGCAAGGTAGGCCTGGGTGGGGTTGTCCTTGCCCTCGCCGTGCTTCCAGGCAACCGTCGGCGCGACTGGGCCGGCGATCAGGTCACATTGGGCGAAACACTGCTGGAAGTCGTCAGCGATCATGCGGCGCAGCTTCTGCGCCTGCAGGTAGTAGGCGTCGTAGTAGCCGTGCGAGAGCACATAGCTGCCGATCATGATGCGGCGCTTGACCTCGGGGCCGAAACCCTCGGCACGCGTCTTCTTGTACATATCGAGCAGATCGTCGTACTTGGAGGCACGATGGCCAAACTTAACGCCATCGAAGCGGCTCAGGTTGGAACTGGCCTCGGCCGGGGCAATGATGTAGTAGACGGGAATGGCCAGCTCTGTGCGCGGCAGGCTCACATCGACGAGCGTCGCGCCGAGCCTCTCCAGTTCGGCAAGTCCGGCGCGGACGGCGGCGTTGACGTCGGCGGACAGCCCCGCCGGGAAGAACTCTTTCGGCAGCCCGATGCGCAGGCCGGCCAGCGGCTTGCCGGCTGAGGCGCCCTCGCGAGCCGTCAGCATCTGCTGGTGGAAGTCCTGCGGCGGCTGCTGCACGCTGGTCGCATCGCGCTCGTCGAAGCCGCTCATCGCCGACAGCAGCAGCGCGCAGTCCTCGGCCGAGCGGGCCATCGGGCCGGCCTGGTCCAGGCTGGACGCGAAGGCGATCATCCCGTAGCGCGAGCACACGCCATAGGTCGGCTTGATGCCCGTGATGCCGGTGAAGCTGGCCGGCTGGCGGATGGAGCCGCCGGTGTCGGTGCCGGTCGTGCCGGGCACCAAGCGGGCCGCCACGGCGACCGCCGAGCCGCCGGAAGAGCCGCCGGGCACGCGGCCGACGTCCCACGGGTTGTGGGCCGGGCCGTAGGCACTGTTCTCGTTGGCCGAGCCCATCGCGAACTCGTCGCAGTTCAGCTTGCCCAACGCCACCGTGCCGGCAGCGTTCAGCCTGGCGATGACGGTGGCATCGAAGGGGCTGCGGTAGCCGGCCAGGATCCTGGAGCCGGCCGTCGTTGGCATGTCGGCAGTGACGTAGATGTCCTTGTGCGCCACGGGCACACCGGTCAGCGCACCGCCGTTGCCAGCGGCCAGCACCGCATCGGCGGCGTCGGCACGGGCCAGCGCGCCGTCGGTGTTCACATGCAGGAAGGCCCCCAGACCTTCATGCGCCTGGATCCGGCTCAGCAGAGCTAGCGTGGCTTCGCGGCTGGACAGCACGCGGCTTCTCAGGGCGGCGGCCAGCTCGGCCACGCCCATGTCGTGAACGGGCTTCATTCAATGACCTTGGGAACGAGGAAGAGGCCGTCCTCGACGGCCGGTGCGCTGCGCTGGTTCAGCTCGCGCTGGTCGCTCTCGGTGACGGCGTCGTCACGCAGACGCAGGGCTACCTCTTGCACGGCCGACAGTGGCGTGTACAGCGGCTCGACGCCGGCGGTGTCGACGGCACTCATCTGGTCGACGATCTTGAAGAAGTCGTTCAGGTTGCCCAGCAGCGCCTCGGACTCGGCCGGTTGCAGTTCCAGCCGCGCCAGATTGGCGATGCGGCTCACGTCGTCAGGGGTGAGGCTCATGAAGGGTTTTCAGATGTAAGCCTGAAGCCAGAAAGCGAGTGCTGGTCGGCTTCAAAACAGGGTGTTCGGTTATTATCGCCGCCCATCTCCATGGCCTTCGGGGCTGCCCAATCAGCGACTTGTTTTGTCGCCGGCCGGGCGGCCTCTTGGCTTTCCAGACCCCCGATTTTTCAAGCCGCGCCCCCGCTGGCGAGGCTCTCCGCGCCCACCATGTTCGCCTCCCTGCGCCGCTATTTCTCGACCGACCTCGCCATCGACCTCGGCACCGCCAACACCCTGATTTACGTGCGCGGCAAGGGCATCGTCCTCGACGAGCCCTCGGTGGTGTCGATCCGCCACGAGGGCGGCCCCAACGGCAAGAAGACCATCCAGGCCGTGGGCCGCGAGGCCAAGGCCATGCTGGGCAAGGTGCCCGGCAACATCGAAGCCATCCGGCCGATGAAAGACGGCGTCATCGCCGACTTCACTGTCACTGAGCAGATGCTCAAGCAGTTCATCAAGATGGTCCATGACTCCAAGACCTTCAAGCCGAGCCCGCGCATCATCATCTGCGTGCCCTGCGGCTCGACCCAGGTCGAGCGCCGCGCGATCCGCGAGTCGGCCCTCGGCGCCGGTGCCAGCGAGGTCTACCTGATCGAGGAACCCATGGCCGCCGCGATCGGCGCCGGCCTGCCGGTGTCGGAAGCGTCGGGCTCGATGGTCGTCGACATCGGCGGCGGCACCACCGAGGTCGGTGTCATCTCGCTGGGCGGCATGGTCTACAAGGGCTCGGTCCGCGTTGGCGGCGACAAGTTCGACGAAGCCATCATCAACTACATCCGCCGCAACTACGGCATGCTGATCGGCGAGCCCACCGCCGAGGCGATCAAGAAGAACATCGGCAGCGCCTTCCCTGGCAGCGAGGTCAAGGAGATGGAGGTCAAGGGCCGCAACCTCTCCGAGGGCGTGCCGCGCAGCTTCACGATCTCGTCCAACGAGATCCTCGAAGCGCTGACCGACCCGCTCAACCAGATCGTCTCCGCCGTGAAGAACGCACTGGAGCAGACGCCCCCCGAGCTGGGCGCCGACATCGCCGAGCGCGGCATGATGCTGACCGGCGGCGGCGCGCTGCTGCGCGACCTGGACCGCCTGCTGGGCGAGGAAACCGGCCTGCCGGTGCTGGTGGCCGAGGACCCGCTGACCTGTGTCGTGCGCGGTTGCGGCATGGCGCTGGAGCGCATGGAGCGCCTGGGCTCGATCTTCACTTCGGAGTGAAGCCAAGCGCGCTCTAGAAAGATGCAACCACTGAGGCACAGAGGCACGGAGAAAAGAGCTCTGCATTCTCTCTGTGCCTCTGTGCCTCAGTGGTTGCCTTTGCGTTCGCCGTCCTCCGACTAACTCTGCGGCGCCATGCCCCTCGGCACCCTAGACCGCACCCCCCCGCCGTTCTTCCGCCAGGGTCCTTCGGCGCTGACCAAGCTCGCGCTGTGCTCGGCACTCGCGCTGCTGATGATGGTGGCCGATGCCCGCTTCAAGCTGATGCAGCCCGTGCGCGCCGGCTTCGCTCTCGTGCTGCACCCGGTACAGCGCCTGCTGCTGGCGCCGGTGGACGCCTGGGAGACGGCCGGCGACTACCTGCGCGGCACCCAGCGCGCGATGGCCGCCGAGGACCAGGCGCGCCGCCAGCTCAGCGCCCAGGCCGAGCGCCTGTCGCGCGCCGAGGCCCTGCAGATCGAGAATGACCGGCTGCGCAAGCTGCTGGGCTTGCTGCCCTCGCTGAGCGTGCCGGCCATCCCCGCCGAGGTGCTGTTCGAGGCGCCTGACCCCTTCTCGCGCCGCGTCGTCATCGACCGCGGTGCGACGGTGGGCGTGACCGCCGGCTCGCCCGTCATCAACGAGGCCGGCGTGCTGGGGCAGGTGACGCGCGTCTACCCGCTATCCGCCGAAGTCACGCTGCTGACCGACAAGGACGCCGCCATCCCGCTGCTGAACGCGCGCACGCAGATGCGCAATGCCGCCGCCGGGCGCCCGGACGGTGCCGGCATGGAGCTGCGCTTCCTCGCGGCGAATTCGGACGTGAGGGTCGGCGATGTGATGACGACCTCGGGCCTGGACGGCGTCTATCCGCCGGGCCTGCCGGTCGCCAGGGTAAGCGCCGTCGAGCGGCGCGGCGACTCCAGCTTCGCCCAGGTGCTGCTGGCGCCCATTGCCCACCCGGACAGCGCTCGCCACGTGCTGGTGCTGCTGCCGCAGGACCGTCATCTCTCGGCCAAGCGCGAAGCCGATGTGGCTGCGGTCGCCGAAGCCGCGTCGGCCGCCGAGAGCAAGGCCGCTGCACGCGCCGCGAAGAAGGCGGAGCGCGCAGAGAAGGCCGCCGTCAAGGCATCCGGAGCCGCCCAATGATCATGCCGCGCGCCGCCGACCAGTTGCTGCTGCCGGCCAACCCCTGGTTCATCGCCTTCACGCTGGTCGTCGCGCTGATGGTCGACATGGTGCCGGCCGGCCGCCATGCGGCCATGCCCGATGTGCTGGCCGTGGTGCTGGTGTTCTGGGGTGTGCACCAGCCCAGGCGCATCGGCGTGCTGTGGGCCTTCGTGTTCGGCCTGCTCGTCGACGTGCATGACGGCGCCCTGCTCGGCCAGCACGCGCTGGCCTACAGCGCGCTGAGCTTCGGCGCGATCATGCTGCACCGCCGCCTGACCTGGTTTCCGCTGGGCGCGCAGGCGGTGCAGGTGCTGCCGCTGTTCTTTGGTGCCCATGCGCTGGCGTTGATCGTGCGGATGCTGGTCGGCGGCATGTGGCCAGGCTGGGGCGTGCTGTTGGCTCCGGTCTTCGAGGCGGCACTGTGGCCGGTAATCAGCGTGCTGCTGCTCGCACCGCAGCGCCGCGCGCCGGACCGCGACGCGAACCGTCCGCTTTGACGCCACCCTGAGTCGTGGTCGTCCTCAAGAACCTCCCCCAGGAGCTGTCACGGTTCCGCATGCGCGTGCTGGCCGCCGTGGCCTTCGTGCTGTTCTGCTTCGGCCTGCTGGTGGCGCGCCTGGTCTGGCTGCAGGTCATCCAGCACGATGAACTGGCAGCCCGCGCCGAATCGAATCGGATCGCCATCGTGCCCATCGTGCCCAACCGCGGCCTCATCAAGGACCGCAACGGCGTCGTGCTGGCCAGTAACTACTCGGCCTACACACTGGAGATCAACCCCGAGAAGGTGGTTGACCTGGACGCCACCATCGAGGCCCTCGGCCAGATCGTGGACATCCAGCCACGCGACAAGCGCCGCTTCAAGCGACTGCTGGACGAAGCCAAGCACACCGACTCACTGCCCATCCGCACCAAGCTGACCGACGAGGAGGTCGCCCGCTTCACGGCCCAGCGCTTTCGATTCCCCGGTGTCGAGATCAAGGCACGGCTGTTCCGCTCGTATCCGCTCGGTGAGGTCGGCGCCCACTTGATCGGCTACATCGGCCGCATCAACCAGGCCGAGAAGAAGCAGATGGAAGATTGGGAGGAGGAAGACCTCGCCAACTACCGCGGTACCGAGTACATCGGCAAGCTCGGCCTGGAGCAGGCCTATGAGCGCGAGCTGCATGGCATCACGGGTTTCGAGCAGGTCGAGACCAGCGCAGGCGGCCGCGCCGTGCGCCGGCTGGACCACAAGCCGCCGACGCCGGGCAACACGCTCAACCTGTCGGTCGACATCAAGCTGCAGGCGTTGGTGGAGCGGCTGTTCGGCCAGCGCCGCGGCGCGCTGGTGGCCATCGACCCGCGCAACGGCGAGGTGCTGGCCTTCGTGTCCAAGCCGACCTTCGACCCCAACCTTTTCGTCGATGGCATCGACGCCGATTCCTGGCGCGAGCTCAACGAGGACATCGACAAGCCGCTGCTGAACCGCGCGCTGCGCGGCACCTATCCGCCCGGCTCGACCTTCAAGCCGCTGATGGCCATGGCCGCGCTGACCAGCGGCAAACGCGGGCCGAACGTCGTCATCCAGGACAACCTGACCTACAGCTTCGGCGGACGCAGCTTCGGCAGCCCCGAGGCCGACCGGCCCGGCCCGAAGGACATGCGCCTGGCCATCGTGGGTTCGTCCAACGTCTACTTCTACAGCCTGGCCAACGAGATGGGCGTGGACCTGATCCACGACGAGCTGGCGCCCTTCGGCCTGGGCCGCAAGACCGAGATCGACGTGCAGGGCGAGGTCACCGGCATCCTGCCGTCGCAGGAATGGAAGCGCCGCTACTTCGCGAGGAACCCGGCGAACCAGAAGTGGTTCCCGGGCGAGACCATCTCGCTGGGCATCGGCCAGGGCTACAACAGTTTCACCATGCTGCAGCTGGCCAATGCCTATGCCATCGTCGCCTCCGGCGGCCAGCGCTACAAGCCACGCCTGGTGCGCGAGATCGAGGACGTCGTGCGCCATGAGCAGCGCCGCACCGCCAGCGACGCGCTGACGCCGCTGCCGCTGCGCCCAGCCGATGTCGACGTCATCCGCAACGCCATGGGCGGCGTGACGCTGGAGGGCACATCGCGCCAAGTCTTCATGGGCGCAAGCTACACGAGCGGCGGCAAGACCGGCACCGCCCAGGCGGTGGGGCTGCGGGCTGGCGAGCGCTACAGCGCCATCAAGGCCGACGAGCGCAAGCGCGACCATTCGCTCTACGTTGCCTTTGCACCTGTGGACCAGCCCAGCGTCGCGCTGGCCGTCATCGTCGAGAACGCCGGCTGGGGCTCGGCCGCCGCCGCGCCGATCGCGCGCCGCGTGTTCGACTACCTGCTGGCGGGCGTCTACCCTAGCGAGGAAGACATCGCCAAAACACAGTTAGGTCAGACGTACGCGCCCATCGGCACGTCGCGCAAGGTGGCCGACGTGCCGCTGCTGCCGCCGAGCCAGACGGCGTCCGCCGCATCGGCAGCAGCGGCGGCGTCTGCACCGGCTACAGGAGCTTCGCGATGACCGTCTTCGAGCGCCCGCCCCTGTGGCAACGCGTGAAGCCTTGGCTCAGCGGTCTGGACGTGCCGCTGCTGCTGGCCATCCTGTGGATGTGCGGTTGGGGACTGCTGTGCATGTACTCGGCCGGGTATGACCATGGCACACGCTTCGTCGACCATGCGCGCAACATGGCGTTGGCGCTGGGCCTGATGTACATCGTCTCGCGCGTGCCGCCGCAGACGCTGATGGCCCTGGCCGTGCCGCTGTACGCGTTCGGCATCGCCTTGCTCATTGCCACTGCGGTCTTCGGCGTCACCAAGAAGGGGGCGACGCGCTGGCTGAGCATCGGCGTGACGCAGATCCAGCCGTCGGAGCTGCTCAAGATCGCCACGCCGCTGATGCTGGCCTGGTGGTTCCAGAAGCGCGAAGGGCTGCTGCGCTGGCCCGACTTCATGGCCGCCTTCGCGCTGCTGCTGCTGCCCTTCCTGCTGATCGCCAAGCAGCCCGACCTCGGCACCAGCATCCTGGTGCTGGCCGCGGGGTTGTACGTCATTTTCTTCGCCGGCCTGCCGTGGAAGCTCATCGTTCCTGCCGTCGTGCTGGCGGCGGCCGGCATCACCGCGCTGGTGCTGAGCGAGGACGAGATCTGCCAGCCCGAGGTGACGTGGCCGTTGCTCAAGCCCTATCAGAAGACCCGTGTCTGCACCCTGCTCGACCCGACCAAGGACCCGCTCGGCAAGGGCTTCCACATCATCCAGGGCGAGATCGCCATCGGCTCCGGCGGGCTGACCGGCAAGGGCTTCATGCAGGGCACGCAGACGCATCTGGAGTTCATTCCCGAGCGCACCACGGACTTCATCTTCGCGGCGTTTGGCGAGGAGTTCGGGCTGACGGGCGCCCTGGCGCTGCTGGCCGGCTTCACGGCACTGATCCTGCGCGGGCTGATGATCGCGTCCGATGCGCCGACGCTGTTCGGCCGGCTGATGGCGGGTGCGGTGACGCTGAGCTTCTTCACCTATGTGTTCGTCAACATGGGCATGGTCAGCGGCATCCTGCCCGTCGTCGGCGTGCCCCTGCCTTTCATCAGCTATGGCGGCACGGCCATGGTGACGCTGGGGCTCTCGCTGGGCCTGCTGTTATCCATCGCGCGCGCCAAGAAGCTCGTCAAGACGTAGCGGCCGGCACCGCCTGGAAGCGGATCGTGAACCGCGCGCCCGGCCCCTGGCCATCGGGCGATTCGCCGCCCGCGGCGCGGCGCACGCGCGTGTCGTCCAGCGTCAGCTCGGCCTCGTGCTGCTGCACGATCTCCTGCACGATGGCCAGGCCCAGGCCCGAGCCCTCCGCACCGCTGCCCAGCGAACGGTAGAAGGGCTGGAAGACCTTGTCCCGCTCCGCCGGCGCGATACCTGGTCCGGTGTCCTCGACCTGCAGCACCATGACCTGGCCGAAAGGGTCTTCGACGATGCGCACCGTCACCAGGCCACCCGCAGGGGTGTAGAGCAGGGCGTTGTCGACGAGGTTGCGGATCAGCTCGCCGATCAGCACCGGCTGGCCCTGCACGCGCAACCGGCTGTCATCCGGAGCGACACCGTCGTAGCCGAGATCGATGCGCCGCTCCAGCGCGCGCGGCACGAAGTCGCGCACCGTGTCGATGGCGATCTCGGCCAGGTTGACCGGCTCACGCCGCATGGCCTGCTCGGCATCCTCGGCGCGGGCCATCGACAACAGCTGGTTGACCATGTGGGCGGCACGCTCGCTGGCCTTGGCGATGTGGCCCAGCGAGCGCTTGAGCTCTTCCGGCGAGGCGCGGCCGGCATCGATCTCGCGCTGGATCAGCTCGGCCTGCGTGCGCAGCCCCGCCAGCGGCGTCTTCAGCTGGTGCGCCGCGTCGGCGAGGAAATGCTTCTGGCGGCTCATCGACAGATCCAGCCGCATCAGCAGGTCGTTGATGGCCTGCACCAGCGGCGCCACCTCGTCGGGCACGCGCTGCTCGTCGATGGGGGACAGGTCTGAACTCTCGCGCGAGCGGATGCGCCGCTGCAGCTCGTTGAGCGGCGAGATGCCCCGTGCCAGCGCCAGCCAGACCAGCAGCACCGCCAGCGGCAGGATGACGAACTGCGGCAGGATGACGCCCTTGATGATCTCGTTGGTCAGCCGCGCGCGCTTGCCCAGGGTCTCGGCCACCTGCACGAGCATGGTCAGGGTCGAGCCGGCCTGGCCCTCGGGCGACACCCAGAGATAGGCCACGCGCACGGCATCGGTGCCGACCTCGTCGTCGCGGAAATGCAGCTCCCAAGGCACGACGGGCGCGTCCTCCGACGGCACGGGCAAGCCCGCATCCCCGCTTAGCAACTCGCCACGCACGCCGAGCACCTGGTAGAAGACCGTGTCTGACGCGTCCGCACGCAGCAGCGCAGCCGCCTCCGGCACCAGGGCATAGCGGTCGCGCCCCTTGGCCGGCGCCGACTCCGCCGCCACCTGCAGCCCCAGGCTGCGCGCCACTTCGCCCAGCTCACGGTCATAGGGCCGGCTCGCAATGCCTTGCGCCACCAGCCACGTCAGCGCGACGCTGATCGGCCAGATCAGCAGCAGCGGGGCGAGCATCCAGTCGAGGATCTCGCCAAACAGCGAGCCCTGTGCCGCAGGAGCGCCGGCCCGAGCCATCGAGCCTTGCTCGGAGATGGCACCCTCCTTGTTGGACATCTAGGACGAAATCTTTTCCAGGCAGTAGCCCAGGCCACGCACGGTCGCGATTCGGATCGGCCCCTGCTCGATCTTCTTGCGCAGCCGATGGATATAGACCTCGATGGCGTTGTTGGAGACTTCCTCGCCCCATTCGCACAGACGCTCGACGAGCTGGTCCTTGCTGACCAGCCGACCGGCGCGCTGCAGCAGGACTTCCAGCAGCGACAGCTCGCGCGCCGACAGTTCCAGCATCTGGTCGTTGATATAGGCCACGCGCCCGGTCGCATCGAAGGTCAGCGGGCCGTGCTTGATGACGCTGCTGGCGGTGCCCAGACCACGCCGGGTGAGCGCCCGCACCCGCGCCTCCAGCTCCTGCAGCGAAAAAGGCTTGGCCATGTAGTCGTCCGCCCCGAAGTCCAGGCCCTTGACCCGTTGCTCGACGCTGTCGGCCGCGGTCAGGATCAGCACAGGCATGGTCGAGCCGCGAGCGCGCAGCTTGCGCAGTACTTCCAAACCGTGCAGCCGCGGCAGGCCCAGGTCGAGGATGACGAGGTCGAACTCGTGCGTGGCGAGTGCCGAGTCAGCCTCGGTGCCGCTGCTGACGCGATCCACCGCGTATCCGGATGCGCGCAGCGCACGCAGCAGACCATCGGCCAGCACTTGGTCGTCTTCGGCAATCAGGATGCGCATGATTCTTTGTCTCCGCTGCCGATGTTAGGTGTTGAGCGGGTGGCTCACGCGATGAGCCACCCGCGGCCTAGCATGCTCATCAATCCTGAGGCTGCGCGCTGCCGCAGATCGGGGGACAAACCACTGTACAAACCAACAGCTTGCCCCATAATTCAGCCATTCCCACGGAGATTCGCATGGACGCCCCCGTCAAAGCCCTGAACACCGAAAAAGCCAAGGCCCTGCAGGCCGCCCTCGCCCAGATCGAAAAGCAGTTTGGCAAGGGCTCGATCATGCGGCTGGGCGAGGGCGAGGTCATCGAAGACATCCAGGTCGTCTCCACCGGCTCCCTGGGCCTGGACATCGCGCTGGGCGTCGGCGGCCTGCCGCGCGGCCGAGTCGTCGAGATCTACGGCCCTGAATCGTCGGGCAAGACGACGCTGACCCTGCAGGTCATCGCCGAGATGCAGAAGCTGCAAGGCACCTGCGCCTTCATCGACGCCGAGCACGCGCTCGACATTCAGTATGCACAGAAGCTCGGGGTCAACCTGCAGGAACTGCTGATCAGCCAGCCCGACACCGGCGAGCAGGCCCTTGAGATCGTCGACGCCCTGGTGCGCTCGGGCTCGGTGGATCTCATCGTCATCGACTCGGTCGCCGCACTGACCCCCAAGGCCGAGCTCGAAGGTGAGATGGGCGACAGCCTGCCCGGCCTGCAGGCTCGCCTGATGAGCCAGGCGCTGCGCAAGCTGACCGCCACGATCAAGAAGACCAACTGCATGGTCATCTTCATCAACCAGATACGCATGAAGATCGGCGTCATGTTCGGGTCGCCCGAGACGACCACCGGCGGCAACGCGCTGAAGTTCTACGCCTCCGTGCGCCTGGACATCCGTCGCATCGGCTCCATCAAGAAGGGCGAGGAAGTCATCGGCTCCGAGACCAAGGTCAAGGTCGTCAAGAACAAGGTCAGCCCGCCGTTCAAGACGGCCGAGTTCGACATCCTCTACGGCGAAGGCATCAGCCGCGAGGGCGAGATCGTCGACATGGGCGTCGTCGCCAAGATCGTCGAGAAGTCGGGTTCTTGGTACGCCTACCAGGGCGAAAAGATCGGCCAGGGCAAGGACAACGCTCGCGAGTTCCTGCGCGAGAACGTCGACGTCGCCCGCGAGATCGAAAACAAGATCCGAGCATCGCTCGGCGTCGCCCTCTTGGGCGGCGGGGGCGCTAGCGCCAGCGAGTGACCAATCATGTTTCGCCAAAACAAGATCCGAACATCGCTCGGCGTCGCGCTGCTGACCACAGCCGTCCCTGAGTAGACCCGCAGCACCTGCCATGGCGCGCGCGCCTTTGTCGCTGAAGGCCCGCGCCATTGCCTTGCTGGCCCAGCGCGAGCAAAGCCGTGCCGAGCTCAGGCGCAAGCTGCTGCAAATTGAGCAGCAGCGGCTGGCACGGCGCGCCGAGGCCGACCAAACAGGCGGCCACAGCAACGCCGCGGGTATGGAAGACGACCCGGGGCCGGCCGAGAAAGTCGTTGAGGCGCTGCTCGACAGCCTGGCCGCCGCTGGCTACCTTGATGAAACCCGCTTCGTCGAATCCCGTGTCCATGTGCGCGCCAGCCGTTTCGGCACCCAGCGCATCCAACAGGAGCTGGCCCAGCACGGGCTGAGACTCGATACAGAGCAGCAGGCGGCGCTGCGAGCAAGTGAGCTGGAACGTGCTCGCGAAGTCTGGATCCGGCGTTTCGGCACCGAACCGTCACGGGAGATGGCGGAACAGGCGCGACAAAGCCGCTTCCTGCTGGCCCGAGGGTTTGCCCCCGAAGTGGTGCGCCGCTTGTTGAAGCCCTAAGGGCCGCTTGACCGAGCGCGCAGGGGTAGTTTTCACCCTCCGTGCTACATTGCCGCCTGCCCCAAAACGGCGGTTCACCCGGTTACAAGCTCCTTGCCGCCAGGGCAAACAGCTGCATAAACCGTGGCGAACACCGTCCCGGCATTGGCCGGATGTTCTGCCCCAATTCCGTCCATGCCTGCCGTCCACCCGTCCATCACGCGCCGCCTGCTGCATCGCCGCGCACTCGATGTGCAGGTGTTTGCACGTAACGACGGATTGTTCGATGTCGAAGCCAGCCTGACCGACACGAAAACGCACGACGTTCCTCTGGCAGGCGAAGCTCGCAAGGCCGGCCACCCCATCCATGAAATGCGTTTGCGCCTCACCGTGGATGCTGCACTGACCATCACGGCTGCAAGCTCCGAGACGCGATGGATGCCCTATCCCGGCGCCTGCAACGAGCACGGCGAGGCCTACGCCCGCCTGGTCGGCCTGAACTTGATGAAGGGCTTCCGCACGGCGGTCAATGAACGCCTGGCCGGAACGCGCGGTTGTACCCATCTGACCGAGCTGTGCCAGGTGTTGCCAACCGCTGTCATCCAAGCCATGGCCGGCTCCGTCATCGACACGCGCGAGGGTGACGCGGCTGGCAATCCGCCCTTCCAGCTTGACCGCTGCCACGCGCTGCGTCGCGACGGCCCAACCGTCGCCAAGTTCTATCCACGCTGGCACATTCATGCCGCCGAGCCTGCGCCCGGCCGCGAGCTGGCCGAGGTACTCGGGAGCGACCATTCGCTCCGCGAAACATCCGTGCCAGCCACAACCGCTTCCTGACTTCCCGACCCGAGAGACCCAGCCATGAAAATTCACGAATACCAGGGCAAAGAGATCCTGCGCCAGTTCGGCGTCCCGGTGCCGCGCGGCATCCCGGCCTTCACCGTGCAGGAGGCGGTCGAAGCCGCTCAGAAGCTGGGCGGCCCGGTTTGGGTGGTCAAGGCGCAGATCCACGCCGGCGGCCGCGGCAAGGGCGGCGGCGTCAAGGTGGCCAAGAGCATCGATGACCTGAAGGAAAAGGCCGACGCCATCCTGGGCATGCAGCTCAAGACCCACCAGACCGGCCCGGAAGGCCAGAAGGTCCGCCGCCTCTATATCGAGGACGGCGCCGACATCGGCAAGGAGTTCTACATCTCCCTGGTGACCGACCGCGCGACGCAAAAGATCGCCTTCATCGCCTCCAGCGAAGGCGGCATGGACATCGAAGAGGTGGCCCACAGCACGCCCGAGAAGATCATCACCGAGATCATCGACCCGCTGACCGGCATCACCGCTGAACAGTCAAAGAAGATCGCCGCCGCCATCGGCATGGAAGGCCACACGGTTGACCAAGCCGTCGACGTGTTCGCCAAGCTCTACAAGTGCTACATGGACACCGACGCGTCGCTGGTTGAAATCAACCCCCTGAACCGCGACAGCAAGGGCAACCTGATGGCGCTGGACGCGAAGTTCAACTTCGACGCCAACGCGTTGTTCCGCCACCCGGAGATCGTGGCCTACCGCGACCTCGACGAGGAAGATCCGGCCGAAGTCGAAGCCAGCAAGTTCGACCTCGCCTACATCAGCCTGGACGGCAACATCGGTTGCCTGGTGAACGGCGCCGGCCTGGCCATGGCGACGATGGACACCATCAAGCTGTTCGGCGGCGAGCCCGCCAACTTCCTGGACGTCGGCGGCGGCGCCACGGCCGAGAAGGTGACCGAGGCCTTCAAGATCATGCTGAAGAACAAGAGCGTGAAGGGCATCCTGGTCAACATCTTCGGCGGCATCATGAAGTGCGACACCATCGCCGAGGGCGTCATCACCGCCTGCAAGGCCGTGAACCTGAGCGTGCCGCTGGTCGTGCGAATGAAGGGCACCAACGAAGAGCTGGGCAAGAAGATGCTGGCCGAATCGGGCCTGCCCATCATTGCCGCCGACACCATGGCCGAAGCCGCGACCAAGATCGTCGCCGCTGTCGCCTAACGCCCCGAGGAATCAGACATGTCCATCTACATCAACAAAGACACCAAGGTCATCACCCAGGGCATCACGGGCAAAACCGGCCAGTTCCACACACTGGGCTGCCAGGCCTATGCCAACGGCAAGAACGCCTTCGTCGCCGGCGTGAACCCGAAGAAGGCTGGCGAGAAGTTCTCAGAGATTCCCATCTACGCGACGGTCAAGGAAGCGGCTGGACAAACCGGCGCGACCGTGTCGGTCATCTACGTACCGCCTGCCGGCGCTGCAGCCGCCATCTGGGAGGCCGTCGAGGCGGACCTGGACCTGGCGATCTGCATCACCGAAGGCATCCCCGTGCGCGACATGCTGGAAGTGCGCAACAAGATGAAGGCCAAGGAAGCCGCAGGCGGCAAGCGCACGTTGCTGCTGGGCCCCAACTGCCCCGGCCTGATCACGCCGGAAGAAATCAAGATTGGCATCATGCCGGGCCACATCCACCGCAAGGGCCGCATCGGCGTTGTGTCGCGCTCGGGCACGCTGACTTACGAAGCCGTGGCGCAGCTGACAGAGATCGGCCTGGGCCAATCATCGGCCGTCGGCATCGGTGGCGACCCCATCAACGGCTTGAAGCACATCGACGTGATGCAAGCCTTCAACGATGACCCGGACACCGACGCCGTCATCATGATCGGCGAGATCGGCGGCCCCGACGAGGCAGAGGCCGCGCGCTGGTGCAAGGCCAACATGAAGAAGCCCATCGTTGGCTTCATCGCCGGCGTCACTGCCCCCCCCGGCAAGCGCATGGGCCACGCCGGTGCGCTGATCTCTGGCGGCGCCGACACGGCCGACGCCAAGCTGGCCATCATGGAAGAGTGCGGCTTCACGATCACGCGCAACCCGTCCGAGATGGCCAAGCTGCTCAAAGCCCTGCTGTAAAAGGGCTCCGCGCAAGCACAAGCCGCTGGGCCAACGCCCAGCGGCTTTTTCATTCAGGCTGCAGCGCTCGGGTGGTCGCCAATCTGCTCCGCCTAAGATCGACGGCATGGCGAGCGGCAAACCTGGTTTCTGGCAGCGCATCTTCGGCCGCGCGGCCGGCGATGGGGACGCGCCCCTCAGCGAGCTGTCCACGCTGCCTGCCGTTCAGCAAACGCAGGCGCCCGGCGCTGCGGCGCCCCAAGCAAAAGCCACGACGGCGCAGGACCTGCGTGACTTCGATCTCGGCGCCGAGATCGGCCGGGGCGCCATGGCCATCGTCTACAAGGCCACGCAGCGCTCCACCGGCAGGCAGGTCGCCATCAAGCGCCTGGCATTGAGCCGCGAGTTCTCCGCCGAAGACCTGGCCGACGTGCGCGAACGCTTCATGCGCGAAGCGCGAGCCGCGCGTGCCTTGGAGCATCCCGACATCCTGCAGGTCGTCGACGCCGGCCAGGACGGCGGCGACGCCTGGATCGCGCTGGAGTACGTGCTCGGCCGCGATCTCAGCCAGTTCACCAAGGCGGGCCAGTTGCTGCCGGTGCGTGAGGTCGTTCAGCTCGGCGCCCGGCTGGCGCGCGCGCTGCACTATGCGCACAGTCAGGGCGTTATCCACCGAGACATCAAGCCGGCGAACGTCATGCTGGACCGCGTCAACGGCAGCTTGAAGCTGATGGATTTCGGCATCGCCCGCGTCGGCGACGGCAGCCGCACCCGCACCGGCTTGGTCCTGGGCACGCCATCGTTCATGTCTCCCGAACAGCTGGCCGGCCTGACGGTGGACGGCCGCAGCGACCTGTATTCGCTGGGCGTTCTGCTCTATCAGCTGATCAGCGGCACCCTGCCGCACCAAAGCGATTCGATGGCACGGTTGATGCAACAAATCGCCACCGAACCCGCACGCGACGTGCGCGCACACCGCCCCGGCCTGCCCGAGTCGCTGGCCCTGGTGCTGGCCGTCGCGCTCGAGAAGCGCCCGGAGCTGCGCTACGCCTCGGGCGAGGAGATGGCACGCGATCTGGAAGCCGTCCTCGTGATGGATTTGCAGGCAGAGCCGAACGCGCCCGAAATGGTGCAGCCGCAGGAAGCTGCGTTCGCACAAACACTGCGCCTGACGCCCGAGGAAGCAGGGCAGAATCGTCGCTCCCCTGCCTCCGGCGCTGAGCCGCACGATCCTTCCCAAGCCTCATGACCCTGGAGTTCTTCAGCGCCACCGATGTGGGCCGCGCGCGCGACAACAACGAGGATTCGGTCGCGCTCGATGAGGCCGCCGGTCTGGCCGTGCTGGCCGATGGCATGGGCGGCTACAACGCCGGCGAGGTGGCCAGCCAGATGCTGACCGGCTTCATCAGCACGGAACTAGGCCGCTGGCTCAAGGATGCCGGCCGGGAAGCCCGGGCCGGCGAAGTCAGGCGCGCCATGGATATCTGCGTGGACAACGCCAACCGCGCCATCTTCAACGCCGCCAACACCAACCCCAAGTACGCGGGCATGGGCACGACGCTGGTGTTGGGCGTCTTCCGTCCGGAAGGCCTGCTGCTCGGCCATGTGGGCGACTCGCGCGGCTACCGCCTGCGCGCCGGCCGCCTGATGCAGATCACGCGCGACCATTCGCTGCTGCAGGAGCAGATCGACGCCGGCCTGCTGACCGTCGAGGAGGCCGCTTTCTCCAGCAACAAGAACCTCGTGACACGGGCTGTCGGCGTCGAGGACACCGTGCTGCTGGAGCTGCATTTGCACGAAGTTCAGCCGGGCGACACCTATCTTTTTTGCTCCGATGGCCTGTCGGACATGCTCGACGACGACAGCCTCGCCAATTTGCTCAATGGCAATCCGGCCCTGCCCGAGGCTGCACGTGCGCTGATCAACGCAGCCAATGAGTCTGGCGGGCGCGATAACATCGCGCTCATCCTGGCCCGCGCCGAGGGCCGCCAACGTACCGAAGGACGGGGCTGGTGGCCCTTCGGTCGACGTGGCGGCAAGGACTCTCCTGCCTGAAGAGTCGTGGCACGTACAACAGAACTTGAGGTCTTTCATGGGCAAATTGGTGGTCTCGCTCGACGGCGTGGTGATCAAGGAGGTACAGATCACCAAGGACAAGACCACGCTGGGTCGGCGGCCGTACAACGACATCGTCATTGACAACCTTGCCGTCAGCGGCGAGCACGCTGTCTTGCAGATGGTCGGGGCCGACGTCTTCATAGAAGACCTCAATTCCACCAACGGCACCTACATCAACGGCAAGGCCATCAAGAAGCAGCTGCTGGCGGACAACGACACCGTTGAGATCGGCAAGTACAAGATCAAGTTCCTGCTCAACGACGGCGGCGACTACGAGAAGACGATGATCCTCAAGCCCGGAACCGGCGCGCCGCCGAACCTGGGCCTCACGTCGACGTTCGGCTCGCTGGGCAACACAGCGCCTATCGGCCCGGCCTCCATCAAGGTCCTGACCGGCGCCGCTGCCGGCCGTGAAGTTGCTCTGACCAAGGTCGTCACCACGCTCGGCAAGCCCGGCGTCCAGGTGGCCTCCATCACCAAGCGCCCCACCGGCTATGTCTTCGCCCATGTCGAGGGCAGCCAGCGCCCCAGCGTCAACGGCATCCCGCTGACCGGCGAATCGATTGCATTGCGCACCGGCGACCTGATCGAACTGGCCGGCACGCAGATGCAATTCATCCAAGGCTGATTCGCGACCGCAGCGGCCTTTGGCCGCGCGAAAGGGCCGATCAGCAGCCGTTGCCGGCGAAACCGGCTGGCGGTGGTCAGTGCGTGACTTCCTCACGATAGCGACACCCCCAACTCGGTAATCCGACCGTCCGACCTCCAGGGCGGGTGCGTACATTCTTGGCTCCACCTCGCCTGACGCGAGGCCCCCGACACCGAGCCACGCATCGCATGAACATTCGCGTCCTGGGCTGCTCCGGCGCCATTGCCGCCGGCTACAAGACCACAGCCTTTTTGCTCGACGACGACGTTCTCATCGACGCCGGCACCGGCGTGGGCGACCTGCCGCTGGACGCACTGGCCGCCATCGACCACATCCTGATCAGCCACTCACACCTGGACCATGTGTTGGGCATCCCGCTGCTGGCCGACGCCGTGCTGCGCCTGCGCGCCGCCGCCGGCCGCCCACCGATCCAGGTCCATGCCCTGCCTGAGACCCTGGACGCGTTGCGCCGCCACATCTTCAACGGTGTGATCTGGCCTGACTTCACCGCCCTGCCCAGCCGTGAGGCGCCGGTGCTGTCGTTGCACGCTTTCCAGATCGGCGAGCGACTGGAGATCAGTGGACGCGTCATCGAGGTGCTGTCGGCCGCGCATACCGTCCCGGCGGTAGGCTTCGCCGTCGACGGCGGCGCTGCGGCGCAACATGCCCACTGGGTCTTCACGGGCGACACCGGTCCCAACCCGGCGCTGTGGACGCGCCTGGCCGAACTGCGCCTGTCCCACCTCGTCATCGAAACTGCCTTCAGCGACGACGAGGCCGAACTCGCGCATGTCAGCAAACATCTCTGCCCGGCCGAACTCGGCGAGGAACTTGCGCAACTGGCGGGCAGCGTGGACGTCCGCATCACCCATATCAAGCCCGGCGAGGCCGACGCCGTGATGCAGGGCGTGCAAGCGCTGAGCAGCCCACACCGCATCAGTGCGCTGGCAGCGGGTCAGGAAATGCTGCTATGAGCCTTCGAGCTCGACTGACGGCGCCCCGCGAGGCGCCATTTTTTTGCCTGACGTTTCCCGGCTGCCCCCGCCCGGGTGACACAACGCGTCAGTCCGAGGTGACGCTTTTTGTCAGCCCGAGGCACTTTCAGCCACGAAACCGTGCGGTTTTGCACGCTGGAAGGCCCTCGCGATGCTGGCACGGCCCCTGCATTCAAGGGGTCTGCCTCCCCACCAACCACTTCGCTGGAGTACCGACATGAATCTGAAAGCACGCGCCCAACAAGGCTTCACCCTGATCGAACTGATGATCGTCGTGGCCATCATCGGCATCCTGGCCGCCGTGGCGATTCCGCAGTACCGGGATTACACGTCTAAGTCGAAAGCTGCGTCAGCGGTAACTAGTTTGGGTGCGTATACGAAATCAGTGGCAATCTGCGCACAAGAAACGGGTTTGCTTGCCGACTGCGACTTGGGGGCGAACGGTATACCCGGCACCATGACCACGGTGCTCGTCTCTGGTGTGGCCGTTACTGATGGCGTCATCACCGCATCCATCCCGGCGAAGGCGATGGGAAATGACAACGCCAGCACAATCGTGCTGACGCCTGATGTCACTGGGTCGTCCCGCATCAAGTGGGTGGCCTCCTTCACCGGCGACATTCCGGCCGCGGTGCAGGCGTCTCTGACGAAGTCCTTCTCCTAATAAGCGTCCAAGCGTTTTCCTTGCAAGGGGCCTTCGGGCCCTTTGCGTTTTTGAAGCTTCAGATGCAGGCAGCACCCTGGCTCGCTATGCCAACCGTCCTATGCGTGGCCGGTTACTTGTTGGGGGTGCCTTTGCTCATCCCGTTGGTTGAGTCAAAGTTGAGCGCCTACGACGCTGCCCGCGCCACTCAACTCGCTCTCGTGCCGGTGATTGCCGCTTTAGGCTTAGCGAGGGCGATTCCTGTGTTACCACACCGCATTCGCTGGGCTACCACAGGGCTTGCAGTGCTGGGCCTACTGTCGTGCATGTTCGCAGCCAATTCATGGATGGCCCTGCGCGAGTTTTTGAATCTTGCATGTGTTTTGGCGCTGGGCGCGCTGCTGGCTGCCCAAGGAGTCGAAGCAATGAGATGGCTCCCCAAGATCGCCAGCCTCGCCGTAATGGCCTATGCCGCACCGGTGCTATGCATGGCGCTGGTCAGCGCGGCACATGGCGTACCAGTGGGCGCTGATCTGCCGCTTCCGGGCTTTGCTAACCGGCGCTATTTCAACCACGTGCAAACCGTTGCTCTACCACTGGCCGTCTACGGCGTGATCACCTTCAGATCCGGCGCCCTGCGCGTGCTGACGGGCTTCGGCTTGCTCGCCAGCATGGTGCTGCTTTGGATCACATTGGGTCGTGGCACTTTGCTCGCCTTTGCCGCGACCCTTGCGGTGCTCGGCGCGCTCTGCTTAACGCGTCGCCGCGAGGTGCGGTCGCCTTTTTCGATCTTTGCTACTTGCTTTACGCTGGGGGGGCTACTCGCTGCGGCGCTGCAAGCGCTCGCAGCGCCTGTCGGCCATATATTCAGCGTAGGGCGAGAAACCCAATCACTGGATTTGGTCAGTGACAACTCCCGCTTCGGCCTCTGGGCGCGCGCATGGGATATGGCCTTGCAGTCGCCACTGCTGGGAGCTGGGCCGATGCACTATGCCTATGGCAATCATGAGAAGGCCGCCCACCCGCACAGCCTGCCGCTACAGCTGCTGGCCGAGTGGGGCTTCCCTGCAACGCTGCTCATTGGTCTCGTTGGGGTGTGGCTAATGCAGGCGCTTACGCGAAAGCTACGTGCAGCAAGCGGTGCTGACCATCAACTTGGCGCCTGTCTCATCGCCTGCTGGACCGCCGTATTCGTCGACAGCTGGTTCTCCGGCCTTTGGGTGATGCCCGTCAGCCAGATGTGGCTTGCAATGCTGCTAGGCCTGAGTTGGGCATGGCTCTCGCATGACCGGGTGTCCAAAAAGCCAATTGCGCGCCGCTGGACCCTAATGCCTTTGATGCTGAGCAGTGCATTGATACTGCACACACTTCCGGAACTTATCCAGCTCAGTTCGCATCTCGAGTCAGTCAAGCAAGCGTTTCCGGGTGAAGGTGCAAGACCGAGATTTTGGTCACACGGGCAGTTCGGACCGCCTCATCTTTCCAGCCCGCGTTGACTGCGCGGCACATATAAAACCCACCTTGGCGGCGCCCACGCGCCCACGCGAACCTCAAGTCCCCCGCGCGCGCTAGGCGGGTATGCCCATGCCATCATCCGCGCCCATGTCTCCTGTGACGCCCGATTCCTCCGAGCAGGCCGCCCCATTGGGCCTCGTCCTTGCTGCGGCCCTGCCACCGCTGCTGGCCTTTAACCAGACCCCGGCGGCCACTCTCTATAACCAACTCCTGGCCCTAGCCGCCTGGGGGGTCGCACTGCTGCTGTGGGCCCGGTTCACGCCCGGGTGGCGCGTCGGACTGAGGAGCCCTGCGGCGGTGGCCATGGCCCTGCTGCTGGCCGCGCCGATGTGCTCGGTCGTCTGGCGCGCTTTGCCCCTTTCCCTGGGCCTGACCGCCACCGCCATCATTGGCGCAGGCCTGGCCGTGTTGCTCGTCGCCCAGGGGCTGTCCGGGGAAATGCGCAGCCGCGCTGCCGAGGCGCTGTGCTGGGGCCTGCTCGTTGCGGGCCTGGCCAGCACCGCCATCAGCCTCGTGCAGGTCTTCGCGCCCGGCTGGGCCGATGGCGACGTCATCGCCCGCTCCGGCATACCGGGCCGCGCCGTGGGCAACCTGCGCCAGCCCAATCACCTCGCCAGCCTGATGATGTGGGCTGCGGTCGCCGCCGTCTTCATCTGCGAGAAGCGTGGCTGGCGCGCGATGCTGCCGCCGTTGATGTTCGCCTGCGTCTTCACCGTCGTGTTGAGCGCCTCGCGCACCGGCTTCATCGGCATTGGCATGCTGGCCGCCTGGGGCCTCGTCGACCGCAGGCTCTCGCGCAATGCGCGCCTGAGCCTGCTCGCCACGCCGCTGATGCTGGGCGTGAGCTGGTGGCTGATGTCGCTATGGTCGGCCGAGGGCCATGCGTTCGGCGCGGCCTCGCGGCTGTCCGAAGGCGCCGGTTCGCCATCACGCCTGGCCATCCTGCGCGACGCCTGGGCGCTGATGCTGGCCAACCCCATCTTCGGCGTCGGCTGGGGTGAGTTCAATTTCGCCTGGAGCCTGACACCCTTCCCGACGCGGCCCATTGCCTTCTTCGACCACACGCACAACCTGCCGGCGCAGCTGGCCGTCGAGCTCGGGCTGCCCTGGGCCGGCGCGGTGCTGGGCCTGCTGACTTGGGCACTGTGGCAGGCCTGGCGTGACGCCGTGCGTGCTTCGGACGACGCACCGTTGCGCCGCATGGCACTGATGCTGGTGCTGACCATCACGCTGCACAGCCTGCTGGAGTACCCGCTGTGGTACGCGTACTTCCTGCTACCCGCCTGCTTCGCGTTCGGCCTGTCACTGCCGGCCGAGACGCCCCCGGAACCCGCATCTGCAGTGCCATGGCAAGCCATGGGCGGCCTGCTGATCGCCGGCAGCGCCTTCGCACTGTGGGACTACCAACGCATCGTCGCCATCTACGCGCCGAGCGCCGAAGCCGTGCCGCTGGGCCAGCGCATCGCCGCTGGCCAGCGCTCGCTGTTCTTCAGCCATCAGGCCGACTACGCGGCGGCCACCAGCCTCTCGCCCGGCCCGGTGGCCCTGTCTGCTGCACGCCGCACCGCGTTCAACCTGGTGGACGCGCGGCTGCTGATGCACTGGTCGCGCTCACTGGAGGCCACCGGGGATGTGGAGGGCGCGCGCTACCTGGCCGACCGGCTGCGCGAGTTCCGCAACCCGACGGGCGACAACTGGTTTGCGTCCTGCGGCGACGCCGCCTCGGCGCCCATGCCGCAATGCCTACCGGCGTCGACGGTGCGCGACTGGCGCACGCTACGTTGAAGGCGACGATGACTCGGCGGCCCGCCAGTCGCCGCTCTTGCCGCCCTGCTTCTCCAGCACACGCACATTGCCGATGACCATGCCGCGGTCGGCGGCCTTGCACATGTCGTAGATGGTCAGCAGGCCGACCTGCACGGCGCACAGGGCCTCCATCTCGACGCCGGTGCGGCCCAGCGTCTCGACCTGCGCCCGGCACAGCACGCGGCTGGACACCTCGTCCATCTCGAACTCAACCTTGACGCGCGTGATGGGCAACGGATGGCACAGCGGCACGAGGTCGGCGCAGCGCTTGGCGCCCTGGATGGCCGCGATGCGCGCCACGCCGAGCACGTCGCCCTTCTTCGCCGTGCCGCTGGCGATCAAGGCAAGGGTCGCGGGCAGCATGCAGATCTCTCCAGCCGCCACGGCGACGCGGTGCGTCTCGGCCTTGGCCGACACATCCACCATATGGGCCTGGCCGTGGGCGTCGAAGTGGGTCAGCAGAGACGTCATGCCTGGAAACAAACAGGAAACCGAGTTGCAGGCATCATAGACAGCCAGCCCGCGCTGGCCGGAGTCCCTGCCTGATGAAGAAGTCATTCGCCACCCGCCCCCTGCTCACCCTGCTTGCAGCCGCCAGCCTGGCTTTGCCCGGCGCGCCGCTGAATGCCCAGGTCAACCTGCCGGCGCTGGGCGATGCGGTCTCGCAAGACCTCGACGTCGGCACCGAGCGGCAGATCGGCGACCGCTACATGCGCCAGATCCGCATCGACCCGGCCTACCTGCACGACCCGCTGCTGCAGGAGTACATGGACGGCATCTGGAACCCGCTGGTCGCCGCTGCACGCAAGCTCGGGCATATCGGCGACGAGACGCAGGCGCGCTTTGCCTGGGAACACTTCCTGGTCGAGGACAAGAGCGTCAATGCCTTCGCGTTGCCGGGCGGTTTCGTCGGCACCCACCTTGGGCTGATCGCGATGACGGTGTCGCGCGACGAGCTGGCCTCGGTGATCGCGCATGAGATCTCGCACGTGACCCAGCGCCATATCGCGCGCCGCATCGCGGGCGATTCACGCAACAGCTGGGTCGCCGTGGCGGGCCTGCTGTTGGGAGTGCTGGCCGCCTCGCGCGGCAATGCCGACCTGGCACAGGCCGGCATCATCGGCGGCCAGGCGGCGGCAACGCAGCTGTCGCTGAATTTTTCGCGCGACATGGAGCGCGAGGCCGACCGCGTCGGCTTCAACGTGCTGGTCGAGGCCGGCTTCGCGGGCAGCGGCATGGTCGGCATGTTCGAGCGCATGGAGCAGGCCTATCACCTGATGGACTCGGGCGCCTTTCCCTATCTGCGCTCGCACCCGTTGACGAGCGAGCGCATCGGCGATGCGCGTACCCGCCTCGCGCTGGAGCCCTTCATGCGCCCGCGTGGCCTGGCGGAGCATGCACTGATGGCGGCGCGTACGCGGGTGCTGATGGACCAGCGCGTGGACGCCTGGAAGGTGCTGGAGAACTACGACGCCGGCGCGCGCAACATCAAGGAGAGTGGCGGCTTCGAGCAGCTCGGTGCCCGCTATGCCGCGGCGCTGGCGTCCATCAAGTTGCGCAACTTCGACCGCGCCGAGGCGTCGCTGCGAAGCGCCGAGTTGACGCTCGAGCTGCTCCGCCCCAGCCCGGCCGAGACCGCCTCGGCCACCCGCCTGCTGACCTTCCTGCGTGCCGAGCTGGCACAGGCCCGCGGGCGGGTCGCCGACGGCAATGCCGCGCTTGACCGCCTGCAGGGCGAGCGCTCACGGCCGCTACTGCTGCAGCGCGTCGGCCTGGCGCTGGCTGCGGGCCCGGCAGCGACGGGCGGGCCGGCGCTGCGTGAAGCAGCGGACGCCCTGCAGACCCATGTCAGCCTGACGCCGAGCGACGCGCTGGCGTGGTCGCAACTTGCGCTGGTCTGGGAGAAGCTCGGCCAGCCGCTGCGCGCGGTGCGCGCGCAGGCGGAGACACGCGCGGCCGCCGGCGATCTCAACGGCGCCATCGACCGCCTGCGCTCGGGGCTGCGCCAATCGCGGGGTGCCGACGCCGACCAGGTCGAGGCCTCGGTCATCGATGCGCGGCTGCGCGCCCTGGTCTATGAGCGCCAGTCGCTGCTTGGCGAGATGTACCGCGGGCGCTACATCCCGCCGGACGCCGAGCTGCCGTACTGAGACCCCTCGCCCCATCTCGCCTGGCTGGACGCCGGTGAGCCTAAGCAGTCCGCAAGGGACGGCGTTGTTCACGGGACGTGCCCCACTGGTACATCGCCGAGCGGGCCGGCTCGGGAGCGCCCCGGCGCTCGACCCGTGAAGCTACAGGATCAGTCGGACGGAAAGATGCGTTCGACGAGGACGTCGATGACCATGCCGCACAGGCTGTAGATCAACGAGCCGATCAGCGCTGCCCAGAAGCCGGTCACGATCAGGCCAGGGAGCAGCGATGCCGCGGCCCAGAACATCAGCGCGTTGATGATGAAGAGGAACAGCCCCAGCGTCAGCACCGTGACCGGCAATGTCAGCAGCACGAGGATGGGCCGCAACAGCGTATTCAGCAGGCCCAGCACCAGCGCCGCGATCAGCGCCGAGGTGAAGCTTGTCACCACAACGCCGGGGTAGAGGTGGGCGACCAGCAGCAGCGCGCCAGCCAGCAGCAGCCATCGAGTGAGCGTCTTCATACCGCCCAGCATACAGGGGCGCGTCGCGCGAGATGCGATTCTCAATAGGAATCATTCTCATTCAATGCTAAACTGCCGCTGTTGCATTCGGCAGCTCTTGCACATCATCCGCCTGGGCCGACCAGCGCTTGGTGCCCCTTGCCTCCTACTCCCCGTTGCCTGGCGTGACCTCAGCCTCTTCCGTCCTCGTTGAATCTGCAGCGCCCGCGCCGGCATGGCCGCTGGCTGCGCCCCTGCCGTCCCTGCCTGCGCGCAGCGATGACCTCGGCGCGCACGGCCGCCGCACGCTGATCGGCGCCGTGGTCGCGGCCCACCTGGTGGGCGGCTGGGCGCTGTTGCAGATCGACGCCGTGCGCCAGGCCGTCATCGAGGTTGCACCGGTGCTGATGGTGGAC